>JBICHZ010000385.1:0-28930 GCA_043101355.1 Rhodopirellula sp. JB044 | reverse complement strand
CTCGGCCGGCCATTCACAACACCGAGTTATACCACCTTCCGGCCAATCGGACACGCCGCCTCCTTGGGAGGGCGAAGGAGGCGAGCGGTCCGACAGTGATGCGGGTGGCCAGCGTCTTGCTGCCCCCGCGGCAAACCTACTGCTCCAAACGCAGGATCGTCGTGCCCAGCGGTGGCAACGTGACCGCGATGCTGTCCGGACGACCGTGGTGCCCGATTCCTCGCGAGTGAGCACCGGGATAGTTGCCGACATTGCTGCCGCCGTAGGCCTCACTATCGCTGTTGAAAACCTCTTTCCAAAAACCGGCTTCCGGCACACCGATCGGGTAGTTTTCACGAACGACCGGTGTGAAGTTGCTGCAGATCAACATCGGTGCCGTGCCGGGCATTCCCTTGCGGAGATAAACCAGCGTGCTGTCTTGGGCGTTCTGGCAATCGACCCACTCGAAACCTTCATGGCCGAAGTCATAGTGGTGCAGTGCGGCGTTCTCGACAACCAATTTATTCAAATCGGACACGAGCTGTTGCACGCCACGGTGGGTGTCAAAGTCGAGCAGCATCCACTGTGGGCCGTCGTCCTCATTCCACTCGTTCCATTGTGCCAATTCACCGCCCATGAACAGCAACTTCTTACCCGGGTGCGTCCACATGTAGGTGTAGAGCAACCGAAGGTTCGCAAATTTCTGCCACATGTCGCCTGGCATTTGGCTGATCAGCGATCCCTTCCCGTGGACCACTTCGTCATGCGAGAGCGGCAACATGAAGTTTTCGGTGAACGCGTAGATCAGGCTGAACGTGAGCTCGTTTTGGTGGTATTGCCGGTGAATCGGTTCGTTCCGCATGTAACGCAACGTATCGTTCATCCACCCCATGTTCCATTTGTACGTGAACCCAAGTCCGCCTTCGCTGGTCGGTTTCGAAACGCCCGGCCATGCGGTTGACTCCTCGGCGGCGGTGACCACGCCGGGGTAGTTTTCGTGCACGGCGTCGTTGAACTCACGAAGGAAATCGATCGACTCGAGGTTTTCGCGTCCGCCATACTGGTTCGGAATCCACTCACCATCTTCGCGGCTGTAATCGAGGTACAGCATCGATGCGACCGCGTCGACACGGAGGCCGTCGATGTGATATTTATCGAGCCAGAACAGAGCGTTCGCGATCAAGAAGTTCTTCACTTCGTTACGTCCGAAGTTGAAGATCATAGTTCCCCAATCGGGATGCTCGCCCTGACGCGGATCGGCATGTTCGTACAACGCCGAACCGTCAAATCGACGCAGCCCGTGATCGTCTTTCGGGAAGTGCGCCGGTACCCAATCGATCAGAACGCCGATGCCATTTTGGTGCAAATGATCGACGAAGAACATGAAGTCTTCCGGATTACCATGTCGGCTGGTCGGTGCAAAGTATCCGACGCTTTGGTATCCCCATGAACCGGTGAAGGGGTGTTCGCTGATCGGCATCAACTCGACGTGCGTGAAATTCATCCGATGGCAATAGTCGGACAAACGACGGGCGAGGTCACGGTAGTCCAACCAACCGTGCGTGCGACCGGGGCCTTTTTGCCAACTGCCGAGATGGACTTCGTAGACGTTCATCGGTGCGTGCATCGGATCGAACTCGGCACGCTGCTGCAGCCAACTTTCGTCGTTCCAGGCGTACGAGTTGATGTCCGAAATGATGTTCGCGGTCAACGGCGGCAGTTCGGATGCGAAGGCGAGCGGATCGCACTTGTCCATCCACTGGCCGTGCTCGCTGAGGATCCGGAATTTGTATCGTTGGCCAGGTTTCGCACTGGGGATGAACAGCTCCCAGATGCCGAGGTTAGGCAGTTGGCGAGCACCGTGTTGCCGTCCGTCCCAACCGTTGAAGTCGCCGACGACCTGAACCGCACGAGCGTTGGGGGCCCACACGGCGAAGTTAACTCCTTCGACGCCGTTGACAGTGCGTAGTTGGGCTCCGAGCCGTTCGTAAAGACCGTGGTGCCGACCTTCACCGATCAGGTATCGATCGAAATCAGACAGCAAACTCGGGGTCGCGTAGGGGTCGGTCGTCTGAACCGTTTTTCCTTGTTTGTCAATCATTTCGACCTTGTAGTTGCTCTCAGGAGTTTCATCAAAAATGGCTTCAAAGACACCTTCGGGGTGCAATCGCCGCATCGGCCTTCGCAGCCCGCTGGCGGAATCGACGACCCAAATCGATTGGGCTTCGGGTTCGTACATTCGAATCGCCGTGGCCTGTTGTCCACGATAGTCGACTGAGTGTCTACCGAGCAAACTGCCGGGGTCGGACACATTCCCGTCAATGAGCGATTGGATGCTGGAGAGGGAGAGTTGCGTATTCATGCGGTGTCTGCAAGACGTTAGGAGGTGGCAGAAGCGTGTAAGGGAATAAGACTCAAATAAAACAAAAAATGATGTGCGGTTTTGACGCATGTCGATCGGCGGTGTTTGGCAATCGCGTGCTCAGAGCGAGTAAGCATGCGTGCTCCGTGATCAAGCGTTCGCGTGTGCGATCACGCGTGCGGGCTCTGCGAATTAAGCGTGCGGGGCAGGATCGCGTTTGCTATCGGGGGCGTTGTTGTCCGATCATGGCGATGCGGTGTGCCCGTTGGCTGGTGTCAACGGCCGACTGCAGCAACCAATCTCTCAGACGGTTGCCGGTGTGCGGTCCGCCGTGTCGATGGTGCGCCGATTCGACTCGCGATCGAGGCGTGTGGCAGACGATGGACTGCCGCGGTGTGTCGGGGGTTGTTTCGGATTCACTCGAAGGGCTCGGTGCGGGGAGGTGTTTGGTGCCGTTGTCGGGACGACTGACCATCCGCGCGGTCAACAAACACGCCTGTACCTCGTGGATTCCCAAGGCGTGATCGATCCGCCGCCACAGATCGGCATGTTGAACCTCGACCCGCCTGCCGAAGTGATCCCACACGAAATCGCTGCGCCGCCAACGTGGCAGCGAATCGGTCAGAGACCTGATCAAATAGCGATTGTGGCTGAGCAGTGTTACCCCAGATGGGCCATCAATTGCTTCGAGCCCACGGACCGCCGCCAACAGCGTCAAACGGTTCAGATCGCCCCGTTCGTGGTCCTCGGCTTCCAGGATCGGTTTGCCACCGGCGGTTTCGATTGCGAATTGCCATCGTCCGTCGTCGAGCGTCGTGCTCTGTGCGGAAACCACGAGCAACAGGGATGCCAAGTTGGGCACCGGCGAGGATTCCGCAACGTCCATCGACGGATTCAACGCTTCCTCGACAGCACGCTCGGCAAACGCGAGGCGGTCCAGGGCGAGTGATTCCGGTGTCTTCTTTGGGGAGAATTCAATCATGGGAGGTTTCGTCGCCAACGGTGGGCGGCTGCGAAAAGGAATCGAAAGTGGGAGGTAAATTTTCGGGCGACGGCCCGAGTCACTCTGGTCGGTGGGAAGAACCAAAGATCGGGCCGTCGCCGGCGTCACGGCGTTTGCGGAGGTGTGGGAGGGAGGTCACGACCGGATACGCAATGGGTCGAATCACCCGTCAGCCTCGACCGGACGTGCCCGTGAGCGATCCACCCGGCGCGGCGGATCCACAGGCAAACACCCATCGACAATTCGCAGCGACAGCCACGGCACCCGTCCGTTCATTGCGTCATGCAATGCAGTCCATCCGGTGGACTCGGGGGGGCTGTACTTCCTTGCTGCTCGCAGCCGATGAGCCGGCGATCGTTGAGGCGTTCAACGAGTAACTCGACAAGTGTTGGTTTCGACAATCTCGACGGGCTCTCCCGAGTTGTCCTGATCGAAAACGTCGACGCAAATTAACAGGCTGTGGGACAACCGGAATAATCCACGCGACCGTTCGTCTTTACGTTCCCGGCGGTCACATCATCGCGTCGCCGGCATTCCGGGCTTGTGCCTCGCATGTGGATTCTTAACATCAAGGCATGAGCCAACGTCGTCCGAACGAATCGCCTCCCGAACCCACCTTTGTATCGCAGCAGGTGTCGGGGGCTCGGCGGTATTACCTCGATCTGAATCCATCGGAGGAGTCGGCTCTCACGGTCGTATGTGGCGGCGTGGAACGGATGACGCCGGAATACGAGGTCGCTCGAACCCAGTTTCCGTTCTACGCGATCGAGATGGTGACCGAAGGGGCGGGGCGGTTGGAACTCGACGGGAACATGTTTCCGTTGCAACCGGGAGTCGTGTTCGCCTATGGGCCGCGAACCCGGCACCGCATTTGGACCGATTCGGTTCACCCCATGCGGAAGTACTACCTCGATATCGCCGGGCAGACGACCGCGAATTTGCTCGGCGAAGCGGGCTTGCTCGACGGACGACCTCTGCGGGTGATCGCGCTGCATGAGTTCGTTGAGATTTTCGAAAACCTCGACCGCGAGGCTCGCAGTGACAGCGAATGGACGCCCGACGTGTGCCGTTCGCTCGCGGAATTATTGGTGTTGAAAATTCGGCAACGAACCGTGGTCGAAGGCAAAACCATGTCGCGCGCCTACGCCACCTATCGCCGGGTCCGTGACGAAATCGAAGAAAACTACATGGAACTGCGAACCGCCGAAGACGTCGCGGCAAAATGCGATTTATCTCCGATCCACGTTTCGCGGTTATTCAAACGGTTCGGCGGAGTGGGGGCGTACCAGTTCCTGCTGCGAAAGAAAATGAACCATGCGGCGGAACTGTTGATCGAGGAGCGACTCTTAGTAAAGGAGGTTGCCGAACGGTTAGGGTTTTCTGACGCGTTTCAATTCTCCCGAGCATTCAAACGCGTCTACGGAATCCCGCCGAAAGAGCTGAGCAAAGTCCGCTAAGCACAGTTCGCTGAGCACAGTTTCGATGCAGCGTTCGACGAGATGAGTTTGCGTTGCACTTGGTTGCGGAGTTCCTCGCCGCCTGCGTGTTTATTGTTTGCTGAGAATAGTTGGTGCACGAAGCAATGCAGTGCACAGAGAAGGAGAGCCTACGTTATGAATTGGTGGCAACATCTGCGAAAGAAGTGGGACGATTGGTGCGGCGATCGCGAGATGGAAATGTCGATCCGATCGCACCTGACCCAAAACGGCTACTTCGGCCATACCGCGAAATTCGAAGCGGTCCGTTTGGTCGCGGTGCAGCGTCCCGGTTGGCTGCAAATTTTTCGGTTCGAAGTGACCGCTCGGGTGAACCCGACCCGTTCATCCACATCAGGAACAGGCAACAGGATTGCAAACGCGGAGTATTCTGAGCATGACGATGTCCCTGATCCCGACGCCGAGTATCACCGTCTGTATGGGCTCGTGCGAGAAGACCATCGTCACAACCGGAGCAACGTGCGGGTCTTTCAAAGTGAGTCACAACGACGCGAGCTATTTCAACGTTGGAGCGATGGTTTAATTTGCCTACGGGGAGCCAACGGGCTCGCGAATTCGTAAACTAACGGACCGGAGTCCGATCGGATTTCCTCCCAACCGTTTCAATCCCACCAATCCTGTTGCCTCACCAAAATGCAGATCACTCGTTCGATTACCTCCGCACTGCCCCACCCTCTATTGCTCGTATCGTTGGCTGTTTCCTGTTTTTGCATCGACGCGACAGGATCGGCTCAGGAGACGGTTGTTGCAGGAGTCGCGGATAAGACCGGGGCGTGTGAAGCGGATTTGTTGACCAACACGCGGAAACTGACTTGGGAAGGCCGCCGGGCGGGAGAAGGGTACTTCAGCGCGGACGGATCGAAGATGGTGTTCCAAAGCGAACGCGATCCGTCGAACCCGTTCTATCAGATCTATCTGACCGATCTCGAAACAGGAGACCTGCGTCGGATCAGCCCCGGGTTTGGGAAAACGACGTGCGCGTGGATTCACCCCGAGGGTGATCGCGTGTTGTTCGCCAGCACGCACGAAGACGAAAAGGCGGTGGCGAAGCAGGAAGAGGAAATCGCACTTCGCGAATCAGGCGAACAACGCCGCTACAGTTGGGACTATGACCCGAACTACGAACTCTACGCGGCCGATTTGGATGCGATCGAGGAGGGCAGCACCAAAGGATTGCGGCGTCTGACCGACGCGGAAGGTTACGACGCCGAGGGTAGCTACAGCCCCGACGGCAGTTTGATCGTGTTCGCGTCTAACCGCGAAGCCTACCACCGCGAATTAACGCCGCGAGAGAAGGAACAGTTCGAAACGGATCCGGCGTTCATGATCGATCTGTACATGATCAAGGCGGATGGGTCGGCGTTTGAAAACGGCGAGAGAGTCAAACGTCTCACGGACGAACCGGGTTATGACGGTGGGCCGTTCTTCTCGCCCGACGGGGAAAAGATTTGTTGGCGACGTTTTGCACCGAACGGCGCGACGGCGGAGATCTTTACGATGAACGTCGACGGAACCGATGTGAAGCGTTTGACGAATCTGAACGCGATGAGTTGGGCACCGTACTTTCATCCCTGCGGTGATTACCTGATCTTCACAACGAACCGCCACGGGTTTGCCAACTTTGAGTTGTACCTCGTTCGTGCCGACGGAACCGGCGAACCGGTTCGTGTGACGACCACGCCAGGCTTCGACGGTTTGCCAGTTTTCTTGCCCGGTGGCGATCAACTCTCGTGGACATCCAATCGGGTCTTGAACGCGGACGGATCGTTGGCGATGGAGGACGAGAAACCGAAACAGGGAACGTCGCAGATTTACCTCGCTGACTTCGACGATCAAAAAGCACGTGAGTTGCTCGGACTGACCGAAGACGCCGAGGACGGACAAAGCCGCGAGACCGAGATCGCTCGCGAGAACGTACAAGCCACTGCGCCGGAGTATCGCCCGAGTGACGTGATGCGGCACGTGGATTTCCTGACCCGCGAGGAACTCGCCGGACGGATGACGGGCACCGACGGCGAACGTCGGGCGACGGCTTACGTGGCCGCTTATTTGGAGAGCCTCGGTTTTGTCGGTGCGGGCGACGACGGAACATTCTTCCAATCGTTCGATTTCCCGGCTGGTTCTTCGCTCGGCGAAGCCAATCGTGCGACGCTGGCCTTTTCGTCCAAAGAACAGCCGCAGGCATTGGATTTGTCATCGCAGTGGGCCCCGTTGTCCTTTTCACAGACGGGCGAAATCGAACCGGCGGAAATCGTCTTTGCCGGATACGGCATGCAGATCCAAGGTGACGAGAACCACGACCAATACGACAGCTACGTTCACCTGGACGTGTTGGACAAATGGGTGATGGTTCTCCGTGACGTGCCGCAGGACATTTCGCCAGAAACGCGGCAATGGATGGCACGTTATGGATCGCCACGCCGCAAGGCGACGATTGCCCGTGATCTAGGGGCCAGGGGTATTTTATTTGTGTCGGGCCCGACCAGCAAAGTGAACCGGGAACTGATCCGGTTCGACCGCTCGGCATCCCAAGCGGAGGTCAGCATCGCGGCGGTATCGATCGATAACGAGACGGCGGCCAAGATCATCAGCCAGGCGGGAGAGGATCTCGGTGAACTGCAGAAGTCGATTGATGACGGATCGCTCGCGATGGGATTCCCGATCGAAGGAGTCACTCTCGGTGCGAACGTCGAAATCATCCGCCGGACCGGAACCGGGCGTAACGTGCTCGCTCGTTTGCCGGCGAGCGATTCCGGTGAGGCGACGTATCCGGTCGTGATGGTCGGGGCTCACATCGATCACCTCGGACGCGGCGGCAGCAGCAACTCGTTGGCACGCGATGACGAGGAAGGCCAGATCCACTACGGCGCCGACGACAACGCGAGCGGCGTGGCATCGATGCTCGAGATCGCTCAATCGATCGCATCGGAAAAACGGGCGGGCAAATGGAAGATGAAACGCGATCTGTTCATCGCCGCATGGAGCGGGGAGGAACTCGGGTTGTTCGGCTCGCAGTTCTTCGTCGAGAACTTTTCCAAACAATATCCAAGCGCGCCCGAACCGATCGTCGACGAGCAGGCGGCCGCGATGGCGACCGCTCACGGGATGACGCCGGAACCTTCGTCGTTGTCGCCGGCGATCGGCGTGTACCTGAACCTCGACATGGTCGGACGATTGGATCAAAAACTGATCATTCAAGGCATCGGTTCGTCGCCCGGTTTCGAAGGTGAAGTGGGCCGCCGGAACGTGCCGGTCGGATTGCCGATTCAACTCGACCGCGCGAGCACAGGTTTGCCGACCGATGCGTCGGCGTTTGTCTCGCGAGGTGTTCCGATCCTGTCCGCCTTCACCGGTGCTCACGAGGATTACCACACGCCGCGTGATACGGCCGACAAGTTGAACTACGACGCGACGGCGAAGATCGCACGTTTGTTTGGTTTGCTGACCCGTGGCTTCCTTGGTTCGTCGAGCTTGCCGGAGTTCGAACTCAATGAAGGCGACGCCGGCAAAGAAACGCCTCGGGTTGCGTTGCGGGCGTATCTCGGAACGATTCCCGATTACGCCGCGGGCGAAGTGAAAGGACAACGGCTCAGTGGCGTGACGGCGGGTGCTCCGGCGGCCGAAGGTGGATTGCGAGGCGGTGACGTGGTCGTGAAAGTGGCCGGCCGAGTGGTCGAAGACATCAACGATTACACCTACGCGATTGAGGCCCTGAAGATCGGCGAACCGATTACGATCGAAGTCGTCCGCGACGGCGAGACGTTGCAGTTCGAAGTGACACCGGGGTCGCGAGATTGATCAACCTGCGAACACCGGTGAGTGAGAAATGGCCAGGCCCGTCACGTGCGACAGGCTGGCCGGGCATCGCAGATCGAGAACATCAGGCGTTCGGTTGGACTGACATGATCGCGTTCGTTTTGCTCGCGGTTAGTTCTTTCCTGTTTTCGCAGAGCGAAGCCCGAGCAGACGAGGGGCCTGGCATGCTCAATGAGGGGCTCGGCACGCCCAATGAACATGGCCAGCGAAAGTTGTCGCTGAGGAGTTTGCCCGAACCGCCGGCCGAGTTAAAGCAGTTGATCGGAAAAGGGGACATCACCTTTTTAATTGGCGGCACGCGTCCCTCCGTTGTTGACCCGAGTCGCTCAACCGGCACGCGTGGCCGTACGTTCGATGCGGAAACGCAGTTCCGGCTGAGCTACACATTTCAAAGCCGATGTCGTTGGTCATGGAACGGCTCGCCGAACGATCGAGAACTGGCGATCGCCGTGGGTTATAACCGGTTGCGTTTGAACGTCAGCCACCTGATGTGGTTTGAGAAGATGCCCGAACGTGAGTCTTTCTGGGAATCGCCGCTGGTGCTGCATGAGTTCGATCACGTGCGTTTGTCGACGGATCCGCGGGTGACGTCGCGTTTCCTGTCGGCCGTCCGTCAACAGGACCGAGTGGTTTTGACGCGGGAAGAGAGTGAACCGCTGATCACGGCAGCGAGCCGTCGTTCGGGGCGTTCACGGTACGGTCGCTCGTCGATTTTGAGATCGCTGACCGGGGCCGACGCACAGCCTTGGCTCAAAGAGATCGTCGGCGCCGAGTTTCAAAAAGCCGTCGACCTGATCGGGATCCGGTACCGCGAACTCGATCGCCAAACCGATCACGGAAAATTCGCGGTCCCCCGAACCGGCGAACTGCACCAATGGCTGCACCCCTGAAAGGGCGAGACGCCGCGGGCGAGAGAGCACCGCGTGGTGCTTCGTGCAACCTGCCTGGACGATCAGCAACGTCGACTGCCCCACTCGAATCCCGCATGGGGTTGTCGCACATCGTTAACAGGAACGTCGAATTGCCGGAACTTCCGCGGGAGGACGGTGTTGAATCGGCAGTTCCGGTCGGGAACACGGCATTGACGGTGGTTCGCCCCAGTTTTTAGTGGGGAAAATGGCCCAGTCGAGTAGACTGAACGATTCCCGTCTGGCCGGTAGTCCCGCTTCGCATTCCTTTTCTAGTCAACGCCGCGAAATGCCACTCATCGTCTCAACTCTCTTCCGTCCAGTTCGCTGCGTCCTGGTCGTATTTTTGATCGCGACGGCCACCAACGAAGGAGCTTCGGTTGCGGTTGCCCAAACCGATTCCGACGCCCCCGCGGCAGCGGACACCACGCCGGCTGCTCCCGCGGCTGCTCCCGCGGCTGCAGCGTCGGATACCGCAGCGTCGGAAACCGCCGTGGCTGAACCTTCCGAGCCGCAGGCTCCGGCCCCCGCCGTGGAAGCCGCTCCGACCGAACCGGCTCCTACCCCCAAACCAGCCACTACCCCAGAACCGGCTCCCGTGACCTCGCCGGCGAGCCAACAAGACGGTCTGCGGTTCAATTTCTCCGGTGCGAGTTGGAACGATGTTTTGCAGTGGCTCTCCGAAGAAGCCGACCTTTCGTTGCAGGTCGACGCGGTTCCCGCCGGGACCGTCAACTTTGTCGACCCGACCAAGGAGTACACGGTTAGCGAAGCGTTGGATCTGATCAACCGACTTTTGCTCGACCGAGGTTGGGCGGTTGTTCGCCGAGGACGCATGTTGCTCGTCGTCGACTTGGAAGCCGACAACGCCGAAAAACTGATCTCGGAAATGGCCGAACTGGTCACCCCGAACATGTTCGGCGAACGGGGGAACAGCGACATCGTTCGCTGCGTGTTCCCACTCGGATCGATTTCGGCCGATCAGGCTCGCGAGGAGTTGTCACAAATCATCGGGCCGTGGGGCCGGATCAACGTGCTCGCCGGTGCCCGCCAAGTCGTCGTGACCGAGACGGTTGGCAAACTGAAGGTGATCGACGAAGTGCTTCGCGCCGCAACCCAGGCTCAATCGAGCGTGGTGGAATTGACATTGAAGCATCGGGCCGCCGACGAGGTGCTCGAAATCGCTCGCCCGTTGCTCGGGTTGGAACCCGGCAGCAACGCCAGCGACGAAATTCGTTTGTCGGTTTCGATTTACGGCGACCGTATCTTCGCGACCGGTAACCAATCCAAGCTCGATCTGTTGTCGAGCGTGATCGAGAAAGCCGACCGGCCGATGCCGGGCGAGACCGAAGAGGTCGACGCCGCTCTGGTTACCCCCGAACTGCGAACGCACCCCGTCGCGTCGGCGGACCTGCAAACGGTTTACGATGTGCTGCAAACGTTGATCGCCGGTTCACCCGACGCCCGTCTGGCGATCGACGCCAACCGCGGTGCGGTGATCGCGTTCGCCCGTCCGGAGACGCAAAAGACGATCTCCAAAACGATCGCGGAACTCGAGGGCAGCGGCAAAGACTTCACGATCATCGATCTGAAACGGCTCGAACCGGCACAGGCGCTTTTGACGATCAATAAATTCTTTGGTGTCACCGAGGAAGGTGGCGGCAACGGCCCGATCGTGGATGGCGACCCGGTCACGGGACGTTTGTGGGTTCGCGGTTCGACGGACCAAATCGAATCGGTCAAACGACTGATCGCGGAACTCGAAAACGATCCACTGTCCGGTGGCCTGGGCGATAACGTCCGGATCCTTCCGTTCACCGGTACGGCCGCCTCGGAAACACTGCGGCAAATCGAAAGCCTGTGGCCGTTGACCGGTCGGGCCAACCGCATCCGGGTGATCACACCATCGGCCGCCCAAGACCGGCAGGATTCGCGGGATCGCGGTCCTTCGCCATCGAATACCGACCAACCGGATCGTTTCGATTCGTCGCGACTCGAAGACACCAGCGTTTCGTACCAAACGAACAACGAAACGTTGGTGTGGCAGTATCCCGGCGCCGAGTCGGATCAGAGCAACGATTCGTCGCAGGCTCAATCACTCGTGGCCCAGCCAAATGACGTTTCCTCGCAACCCCGCGTTGCACCGGAGAACGACGACATGCCTGCCGAGCGAGATTTCGCCGGTGAAGACATCGTGGTTCAATTGACTCCCGGTGGGATCGTGATCGCTTCGCGAGATCAGAACGCGTTGGACTTGATGGAACAGTTGGTTTCGTCGCTCGGCACGGACAACTCGTTCGCCTCGGATCTGCCTACCATCTTTTGGCTGAAATTTCTCAAAGCGGACATCGCGGCCGAGTTGGTCGCAGGAGTTCTCGGCGGTGCCGACTCGAGCGGTTCGGCGGCAGCGTTGACGGAGTCGATGATGGGCGGAATCGGCGGCGGGATGCTGGGCGGTTTGCTCGGCATGGGTGGCGGCGGAGGCGGCGAACAATCCGACACACGGACGATCCTGACCAGCCGCGGCAGCGTGAACATCGTTCCCGACAACCGATTGAACGCGTTGATCGTGCAGGCTCCTCCGGCGGACCTCGACTTCATCCGCATGGTGCTGCAGGAAATCGACCGAGAGGAAAGCCCCGAGACCATTCAAACGATTGCCCGCCCCACGTTGATCCCGGTGATCTACCAGGACGCAACGGCGGTGGCGAACATCGTCAAAGCGGTCTTTGCCGATTTGATGGGCGACGCCAACAGCGGAGGCAACAATCAACGTGGCGGCCAACCGAGCCCTCAAGAATTCTTCGAAGCACTCCGCGGCGGTCGTGGTGGTCGAGGCGGCGGGGGCGGTGGCAACAACCAGGCGGCACCGAAGAGCGAACCGAGTAAAATCATTGTCGCCGTCGACGAGCGGAGCAATTCTCTCGTCGTGACGGCAACCCCGCAGAACCTGCAGGCGGTCCGCGATCTGGTCGAGACGCTCGATCAGCAAGGACTCGAATCCGAACAACGCGTGGAAGTCATCGCGATGGGCGGATCGGTTCGTCCGGAAATCATGTTGCAGGCTTTGCAGTCGGTGACCGGAAAAGAACCGTCCACAACGGACTCGTCCTCGAGCAGCAATTCTTCCTCGAACAATTCATCGGGCCGTTCGTCCGATCAGAGTTCCCAGGAAGAAATTCAACGTCGTATCGAAGCCTTCCGTTCACGATTTGGTGGCGGTGACCGAGGCAGTCGAGGTGGCGGCGATACGGGACGTGGCGGAGGAAACACACGCGGCGGGGGAAACACCCGTGGCGGAGGCGGAAACACAGGCGGACGCGGAGGACGCGGAAGATGATCATGCACGCGGCGGAAATTCTATGCAGACGAGGTCTGCTCACATCTCAACAACTCGAACAATCGCGTAGCGGTGACCCGGAATCGATCGTCGAAAACGCGGTCACGTTGGGATATGTCTCCGCCCGCGAAGCACTCGAGGCGATCGCAGATGAAGTCGGTTTGGACTTCATCGATCTGCGAACCGCCGAGGTCGATTTGTCGGCTCTGCAGGGCTTCCCGCAAAAGCTGATCTATCGTCACTCGCTGTTCCCGATCGGATGGGCCGACGGCGGTTTGCGGGTCGCGACTCCTGACCCGTTCGACCTCTACCCGCTCGATGAAGCCTGTGCGGCGACCGGCAAAACCGTGACGCCCGTGGTGGCCGAACGGGCCGAGATCAATCGCCTCGTCAAGAAACACCTCGGTGTCGGCAGCGAAACGATCGAGGGTTTGGTCGCGGCCGCGGGCGATGAAGAAATCGAATTACTCGAGAGCATCGAGACCGACGGTAGCGAACTGAGCGAGATGGCTCAGGAAGCCTCCGTGGTGCGACTGGTCAACGAGATTTTGACCGAGGCGGTCGACTCGCGGGCGAGTGACATTCACATCGAATCGCAGTCCGACGGGCTGGTCATTCGGTATCGGATCGACGGGATTCTGCACCCGCAACCGGTGCCGCCCGAGATCACACGTTTCCAAGCCGCCATCATCAGCCGCCTGAAAATCATGGCCCGGCTGAACATCGCCGAAAAACGTTTGCCGCAGGACGGACGTATCCGACTGCGTGTTCACGGACGCGAGGTCGATATTCGTTTGAGTGTGATCCCGATGATCCACGGCGAAGGCCTTGTGATGCGGGTGCTCGATAAGTCCTCGATGGTCTTCGATCTTAAAGGGTTGGGGATGTCGCCGGAAATCTACAACCGGTTCAAAAGTCTGATCCGGATGCCCCACGGCATCGTCTTGGTGACCGGTCCGACGGGGAGTGGTAAAACCACGACGCTCTACAGCAGCTTGCTGGAGATCAAAAGTCCCGAGAACAAAATCATCACGACCGAAGATCCGGTCGAGTATCAACTCGATGGGATCAACCAAATTCAGGTCCACTCCAAGATCGGCCTGACCTTCGCCGCGTCGCTGCGGAGCATCCTGCGTCACGACCCGGACATTGTGCTCGTTGGGGAAATTCGCGATTTGGAAACCGCCGAGAACGCGACCCAAGCCTCGTTGACCGGTCACTTGGTTTTCAGCACGCTGCACACCAACGACGCCGCCGGCGCGTTCACCCGGATGGTCGACATGGGCGTCGAACCGTTCTTGGTGGCCGGCACCGTCGAGGCGGTCATGGCCCAGCGTCTGTTGCGCCGGCTCTGCCCGCACTGCAAAGAAGCCTACCAACCGGACCGCGACGAGTTGCCCAAGGACTTCCCATGGGACGAACTCAAAGGAAAACCGTTATACCGATCGGTCGGTTGCCGCGAGTGTCGAAACGTCGGATACGCCGGCCGTCTCGGTATCTACGAATTACTCGTCTCAAGCGAACCGATCCGCGAATTGGCTCAGGCCCGGGCGAGCAGTTGGGACATCCGACGCACCGCCGTGAGCGAGGGAATGCGAACACTGCGGATGGACGCGTGGGACAAAGCCGTCGCGGGTGTCACGAGCATTGACGAAGTGCTCCGCGTTACCAAGGGCGAGGCGTTGTAGGCTTTCGTTTCCGATTCGACGCGGGTGTCCGATGCCGCCGAATGGATGATCGATCCCACGACGAACGCTATACTCGTTGTTGGGTTTGCCCTTCCGAGTCCGTTTCCCTTTCTCAAACAGTACGACGTCACCGGTGCCATCCTTTAGTTACTCCGCTCGCGACCTATCCGGTAAAATGGTTTCTGGCACCATTGAGGCCGGCAGCACGCGTGAGGCGAGTTCGCTGTTGTCGGGCAAAGAGCTGTTTCCCACCAAGATCACCGAACAGGCGTCGGCCGGTTCGAGTATCTTCCGCCGGGGTCGCAAGAAGGTCAAAGGCCAAACGATGGCGACCTTCTACGGGCAACTCGCATCGCTGTTGCGCAGCGGCGTTCCGATGATTCGTTCCTTGACCCTGCTCGGCAACCAATCGTCCGAACCGGTCCTCGGCGAAGTGATGTCGGAAATCAAAACCCGCGTCGAAGACGGCGAAACGCTCGGCGACGCAATGGCACGCTACCCCGGCGTCTTCAGCGAGATGGCGATCAACATGGTGCGGGCGGGAACCGAAGGCGGTTTCCTCGAAGACGCGTTAGACCGGGTGAGCGTGTTCACCGAACTGCAGGAAGACCTCAAAGGCCGCACCGTCAGTGCGATGGCGTACCCGACGTTCCTGTTCGCCGTCGGAACAGTCGTGGTCTCCGGGTTGTTGGTGTTCTTCGTGCCGAAGTTTGACATGTTGTTCGACCGACTTCGCAAGAAGGGAGAGATGCCCGCACCGACGGAATGGCTGCTCGTATTCAGTCATTTCTTGCAGAACTACGGCATCTTTATCTTGATCGCGTTGGCGGCCGCCGTGATCGCCCTCCGGATGCACCTGCAAACCGACAAAGGGAAAGAACAGGCCGATCAATTCAAACTGAAAATCCCGGTCCTCGGGGACATCCTGATGAACCTATCCGTCGCTCGGTTTTGCCGCGTGCTCGGAACGCTGCTCGGCAACGGGGTTCCGATCATCAAATCGCTCGACATCAGCCGCAGCGCGACCGGCAACCGGTTGCTGAGCCAATCGATCGGCGATGCGACCGACAACATCCGCAGCGGTGAAAGTTTGGCAAAACCGCTCGGCGCGTCCGGCTATTTCCCGATGGCGGTCGTGGAAATGATCCGCGTCGGCGAGGAAAGCAACTCGCTCGACCGCGTCCTGCCCGAGATCGCCGATTCGCTGGAGAAGCGAACGTTTCGGCGACTCGATCTGTTCGTCCGTCTGCTCGAGCCGATCATGTTGCTGATCATGGCGATCATGGTTCTCGCCGTGGTCCTCGCCCTGCTCGTTCCGGTCCTCAAGAGCAGCACGACTCTGTAGACGTTCGGCGACTCGTTGGCGATCGACCGGCAAATTCAAGGCGTTTTCGCATTTTCGCGTCGTCTAGCCGATCGGCGTGCGCGATATCCGAGGATGAATAAGCTTCCCACGGCGAGCTCTTCTTGAATCGTTGCCGAGAATGCGGATTGTTCCCCATTGGTGGGCCTGAACGTTTGCATTGATAGCGCCGGTATTTAGTATGTCAGGGTCTGTGATGCCCCCCAAGATTACTCACACCCTCGCTACCCGAATGAAACCGTTTCTCGCACGTCGTCGGTCCCGCGGTCAAAAACCCCTCGAACTGCAACGGCAGAATCACTGGTCGTTGACTTCGCTCGAACCACGCCGGATGCTCGCCGGTGACGCCGGTGCCGAAGTCGCCGCGGCGGTGGAAGCCACGCCCGTTTCCGACAGCGTTGCCGAATCGGAGCATGCAGAATCGAATTCCGAAACCACACTGCAAACGGAATCAACCGGCCGCGAGATCGCGTTTGTCGATTCCGAAGTGGCGGCCTCGGAACAGATCGATGCCTGGGTTCGCGACGGCGTTGAGTTGGTGATCGTCGACTCGTCGTCCGACGCGGTCATGCAAATGGACGCGGTGATTCAAAAGCGATCTGCTATCTCGGCGATTCACATCCTTTCGCACGGTGACTCAGGCCGCTTGATGATTGGCGACCAAATGATCGACGCCGAGCGATTGAACTCGCACGCGGGGACGTTGCGTTCGTGGGCAGAACGACTGACTGGCGACGCGGACATTTTGATCTACGGATGCGAAGTCGCCGCCGGTAGCGAGGGCGAAGGTTTCGTCCAAATGCTCGCTAGGCATACCGGCGCCGATGTCGCTGCGTCGTCCGACGTGACCGGTTCGAACCGACTGCGTGGCGATTGGGATTTGGAAGTCACCACCGGTGCGATCGAGGCAAACCTGATCGCCTCGACGCAGGATCTGAATCGCTTCGCAACGACATTGCCGATTACTGTGTTCGCCGCCGGTTCGACGGGCGAAGAACAGATGCAACTCGAGATCGACGGCACGATCGTCCAAACGTGGAACAACGTTGCCGGTGACGCGGATGCGGGCGTCTTCCAAGAGTTCACCTACAACGGCGGGGCCGACGCGACGGCGGACCAGGTACGTGTGATCTTCAGCAACGATGCTTACGAACCGTCGCTCGACCTCGACCGCAACCTGCGTGTTGACCGCGTGGTCGTCAATGGCGACACCGTGCAATCGGAAGATCCGCTCGTGTTCGGAACCGGAACATGGCTGCCCGACGACGGAATCTCGCCGGGGTATCGTCAGAGCGAATGGATTCACGGCAACGGATACTTCCAGTACTACGACAACTCCGAATTGCCGAGTTCGATTTCGATCTACGCCGCCGGAAACGAGAACACCGAGCGGATGGAACTGTGGATCGACGGAACGCTCGCCAACACATGGAATAACATCGGTGGCGACGCCAACGCGAGAGAGTTTGTGCGGTACGACTACACCGCGACTTCCCAGGTCAGCATTGATCAGGTGAAAATTGTCTTCTCAAACGATCTTTACGAAAACGATGGTGAGATCGATCGAAACCTGCGTGTCGACAAAGTCGTGATCGACGGTGCCGTGTACGAAACCGAAGCCCCGGACGTCTTTTCGACAGGCACCTACCAGGACGATGAAATCTCGCCTGGGTACAAACAAGCCGAAACGTTGCACATCAACGGTTACTTCCAATACGGCAGCACGTTGAACCCGGGTGTGATCTCGCTGCAAACGAGCAACGTTAACGTGGACGAAGATGCCGGCACCGTCAGCATCGAAGTCATCCGCAGCGGTGGCAGCGACGGGGAGGTGACGGTCGACTATGAAACGCAGGAGGGAACCGCGACCGACGGGGCAGACTTCGTCGGCCAGCAAGGAACGCTGACGTTTGAAAACGGTCAGACGTCCCAAAACATCGTGATCGCACTCAGCGATGACAACACGATCGAATCCAACGAAGCGTTCAACGTCACGATCGACAACGTGACCGGCGGGGCGACGTTGCTCGTTCCCCGCACGGCGACGGTGACGATCGTCGACGACGAAGTGGAACTGCCGAGTTACTCGAACTTCAACTCCGTCGCCGGGTTGCAACTCAACGGCGACGCGCGACGTACCGGCAACGCGTTGGAATTGACGACAGACAACTTGAATCGCGCCGGCAGCGCGTTCTACACCTCTCCGATCAAACTCGATCAAAACGCGTCGTTTCGGTCGGCGTTCAGTTTCGAGATCACCGGAGGCGGAGGTGCCATCGGTGCAGACGGTTTGACGTTCACGATTCAAAACGATGCTGACGGCGCCGATGCGTTGGGCGCCGACGGCGGGCGCCTGGGATATGAAGGGATCGAAAACTCGGTGGCAATCGAATTCGACACCTATCGCAACGGCGATCTCGAAGTCAACGCAAATCACGTTTCGATCATCTCAGGAACGATCTTCGATAACCTCCGAACGGCGATTCCCGATGTGGACCTGAATGATGGCGGTCGATACTACGTGTGGGTCGACTACAACGGGGTCAGTGACAATTTATCGGTCTTCCTTTCGTCGACACCCGACAAACCGGCGTTGGCGTTGATGAAAGCAACAGTGGACTTGAGCACGATCGTCGGCGACACCGGCTACGTCGGCTTCACCGCCGGGACCGGTGGTCTGGACAACTCGCATCGGATTCGCAGTTGGAGCCTCGACCAACAAGCCCCCGCACTCGACCCGCCCGCTGAACAACCTGACACGGTCTACTCACTGACGCTCGCCTCGGGATTGAACCAACCAACCGCGATCGACTGGCTGCCCGACGGAACCATGTTGATCGCCGAAAAGGGAGGCGTCGTGAAGGCGCGCGTCGGCGAGAGTGTTTCGTCGACTCCGTTCATTGACATCTCAACGATGGTCAACGGAACCCGCGACCGTGGACTGCTCGACATTGCCGTTCACCCGGACTTCGAAAACAACCCGTACGTTTATCTGCTGTTCACGTACGATCCGCCGGAGGTTTACAACCAAGCGGCAGGAACGTTGGCCGGACCCAACGGCAACGGCAACCGGGCCGGCCGGCTGATTCGCGTCACCGCCGACGTCGACAACGGATACCACACTGCGGTGGCGGGCAGCGAAGTTGTCTTGTTAGGGACCAACAGCACGTGGGACAATTTCAACGGGTTCGCCAACAGTACGTTCGACTTCAATGAACCGCCCGCCGGTGAGCTGCCCGATGGCTCCTACCTCGAAGACTTTATTCCGAGTGACAGTGAGTCGCACACCGTCGGGGCGCTCGCGTTTGGCACCGATGGCAATTTGTTCGTCTCGATCGGTGACGGGGCGAGTTACAACCGTGTCGACGTTCGGGCGGACCGAGTTCAAGACATCGACAGCCTTTCGGGCAAGGTTCTCCGGATCGATCCGATCACCGGCGAAGGACTTTCTGACAACCCGTTTTTCAACGGTGATGCGGACGCGAACCGTAGCAAGGTGTATCAACTCGGACTGAGAAATCCGTTCCGCATGACAGTGGACCCTGAAACCGGGCAACTCTATGTCGGTGATGTGGGTTGGACCAAATGGGAAGAGATTAACGCGGCCGGACCGGGTGCGAACTTTGGATGGCCGTTCTACGAGGGCGGCAGTGGAGTGAGTGAGGTCAACACGCGTTACCGTGATACGCCAGAGGGCCAGGCATTCTTTTCTCAGAGCATCGATGTCGAAGCGTCCATCTACGGACTCAATCACCAGGTGGACGGCATCAACGCGATCGTGATGGGTGACGTCTACCGTGGCGACTTCTATGGCGAAGAGTTTGATGGCGACATTTTCTTCAATGACCTCGGCCAGGGGATCGTTCGCCATGCGTCGATCGATGCCAACGGAAACGTTACCGACGTGCAAACTTTCGTAACCGGTGCCAACGTTGTCGTCGCGATCAGCCAAGGACCAGACGGCATTTTGCATTACGTCGACCTTGACGACGGCCGCGTCGGTCGGTGGGAACTGATCTAACCGTCAATCATTGTCCCGTGCGTCATCCCCATCCGGTCGACAGAGTCAAAAGATGAATGACGCATTCAATCTCGCTCGAAATTTTTTTCAATCACGAACGACGCGACTTGGACGCAAATACTGGCGTTTGCAGAGGTAACTCGGACGCGTGTGATGCTCTCGCCGGACCGTGATCCTTGCCTGGCGTGTTGACACTGCCTATTAATTGACTGACGCCAAAGACGTTCGGCTCACTGGCCGCAGAGCGAGTGAATGAGTTTCACGATTTTGATTGTGAAACACCAAGGAGTGCCGGAGTCTTTCTCAGTGCACAGGATGCACTAGCAGATCCGAAAGGTCGCCCGTCCGCCGATGAAGATTGATTCGCGGCCGGTTCGTGCGAATTCGTTCTCAAAAATCTTGAGACAGAGTGATGACACTTCCGTCTCTTGATCACCCTAACCCGCTCGATCGTACCGCCTAAGGTCGGCTGATTCGGGTTAGTGGAAATGGAACGATTTTTTTTCGGCGCGGTTTTTTGACCGGGCACTAATCGTGACCTAAGTTTGCTCAGCCGCGTCTTCTCGAGTGTCGATTTCGCGGCCGTCCCCCTGTGCCCAGACACTCCTATGGATGTTCCGTATGGATTTGTTGTCAAGCGTATTGTGTCGTCGTTCGCGTCGAGTTTGCCGCGCCGGGATCGTACTGGGTTCGTTGGTTCTGTTTTCCACGATCCAACTCGCACCGGTGGCGTCTGCCCAGGCTGCGGATTCATCGTCCGGCGGCGTTGCGACACAGAACATTGCGACACAAAACATTGACGGCCAATCGGCACGCGATCGTTTGCTCGAAGACGGTCTCGCTCTTGAGCGAGCCGGTCAGTGGGGCGATGCGATCGACCACTACGACTCGGCCACTCGGGCGTATCCGGAAGATCGGATCTTGTATCAACGGTTGCTGATCAGCCGTTTGCACTTCGACGTCCGACGTCGCTACGAAGACAAAACCTACCTCGCGAGTGTTCGTGACTTGAGCACTTCGCAGACGTTGGATTTATACAGCGAAATCCTCGCGAACCTGCAAACGCACTACGTGGAAACGATCGAGTGGTCACGGGTCCTGCTGCACGGTACCGCTGCGTTGGAAGTCGCGTTGACCGAACCTGCCTTCGTTGATCGAGTTGTCGGTGCCGACAAGCACGATCGTATCGAAGCGTTTCGTCAAGCGATCCACCATCGCATCGCCGAACGATCGACACAGAGCCGTTTCGATCTGCGTTCGACGGTTGGCTTGGTCGCCAGCATGGCACACGAGGAGCTCGGCATTTCCGGCACCGCAACCGTGTTGGAATACGTCAGCGGTGCGGTCTCGACGCTCGACACCTACACCCGCCTGTTGTCGCCCGGGCAACTCGACGAAATGTTCTCGACGATCGAAGGCAACTTCGTCGGCTTGGGCGTGGAGTTGAAATCGGCAGACAATTCGTTGTTGATCCTTTCGGTGATCCCAGGCGGTCCTGCTGCCGAAGCCGGGATCGTCGCCGGTGATCGCATCTTGGCGGTCGGATCGAACCGTGCCGACGAACAGGACCCGGACTACATCGCCGACTTGCTGCGTGGACCGGAAGGCACCGCGGCTCGATTGACGATTCTTCGTGCCGACCAAACGCAACGTGAGGTGTCGGTCACCCGTCGCCGTGTTGATGTGCCCTGTGTGGAAAACGTTCACATCGTCGACCGTGCCAACGGGATCGGCTACTTCCGCCTGACCAACTTCCAAAAAACGACTCCTCGTGAGGTTGAACAGGCGTTGTGGGCGTTGCACCGTGACGGGATGCGATCGCTAATCATGGACCTGCGGGACAACCCAGGCGGCCTGCTGTCCGCCGCAGTGGAAGTCGCCGATCGGTTCATGAGCAACGGACGAATCGTGACAACCCGTGGCCGAAACGCTCGCGAGAACTTCGACTACGCCGCACATCGCCCTAACACTTGGGACGTTCCAATGGTGGTCTTGATCGACCGCAACAGTGCGAGTGCCAGCGAGATTTTCTCGGGAGCGATTCACGACAGCGAACGCGGTGCGGTTATCGGCGAAACCAGCTACGGCAAAGGCAGCGTGCAGGGCATCTTCCGGATGCAATCGGCTCGCTTCGGATTGTGCATGACGACGGCGAAGTTCTACTCGCCGAGCGGCAAGGCGATCAGCCGCAACGGTGTCGAGCCCAACATCGTTGTCCCACCGACCTACATCGCCGCTCGCCCCGACGACCAAGGACGACTGACCACCGAACTGGATGATTCCGTCCTGCAAAAAGCAATCGAGCACCTCAGCGCCGCCGGATTCTAAACCGCAACCGAGTTTGACGTTGTCGGAAATACAAAAACGCCGAGACGCAAAGAAGCAGAGAAAAAGACGCAGCAGGCCCCCTTCGCGGCTCTGCGTCTTAGCGATTTCGCGTTAAAGAAGCCCCGCCGCGAACTCCGCATTCCTATCTCACTCCGCTCTCACTGTCACTCTACGAAAAAAGCCGGCGTTGCCAGGCTTCGGGGCACTGAAGTCTGACAACGTCCGGCTTCGAACGTTTTTGGCGGAGAGTGTTTCCGCGTTAGCTCGATTTGCGAACCGGTTCGCCACTCATGGAGGCATGAGCGGCGGGGGTGTCACGGAGCAATTTGGTGTACTCGTCGACGCCTTCTTGCTCCTCGAGCAGGATGTCTTCGAGGAAAACGACGAGGCTGCGATGAGGTTCGGCCAATTCGAGAGCCTTGGTGTACATCTCGACGGCTTTGGCTTCGAACGCAAGACTGAACTCGAGCACTTCGCGGAGATCTTTGCTCTGTTTGATTTCGTTACGCGTGGCGACGGGAACTCCGCCGAGTGCGGAAATTTTCTCGCCGACCAATCTCGCGTGTTTGAACGATTCTTTGGCATCGCCTTCAAACTTTGGCGCGTATACTTCTCGCCACAATCCTTCAATGATGAACGACGCCTGAGAATACTGAGCGACACCGGTCCACTCGTGCTTCAAGATTTCATTCAGACAATCGATCAAGGCTTCGTTGGCCATCGCGGTTTCTTTCAATTTGCAGGGTTGAGTGACGTGGTCGGGCGAGGTCTTGACCCGATGCGTGCTGGGCTGCGGAATGGCGTTCCCGCAATTCCGCTAATCTATCTGTTTGTACCGTTGGCATCCAGTGCATCGACGGGGCCCAATCGGACGCTCCGTCGCACAAGCACGAGGAGAACGCTGTGCTGATTCGATACCGTGCTAATTCGATACCGTGCTAACTCGATACCGGGCTAACTCGAAACCGGGCTAATTCGATACCGTTTCGAGGGGACGCAGCAACGATGCAGGATTGGCGGTCGTTTCCCAGGACCGGACTCGAATGTTGTCGATGATCGCTTCGCCACCGCCGATCACCTCCATCATCACATGCACGACGGCATCTTTGCCCACCTGTCGAAACAGCGTGACCGGCGTCCATTGCGGTTGATCATTGACCAAAACCCCCATTTCCTGCGTTCCGATCGAATCGTAGATCAGCAGTCCTTGATGCGGGCTGGCGAACCCGAGCGTTCGAACGACCGCGTCGATCCGCACGACACCTTCTTCCTGCAGTCGCACCTCGGGACTGCGGACCATCAGGCACGTGCCCTCGTAACCTCCCGGCAACGGGTCCGCCCCGCGAGGCGTCACCCGCAGACGCAGGGCACCACTTCCCGAAAACGCGCCCCGGTGAATCAACGTCGCCTCCGCTTCGGCCCACTTCGCGTGACGTCTACCGACGGTCCACCCTTCGCGAGCCAACGCGTCTCGATCACCGAGATGCCCTCCACGCTCAAAGTCGCCTCCCGCGATCCGGTTCACTCCCCAACGCGATCGCAACCCCAATTGATTGGCGACCGACGGAGCGAACGTTGCCAAATCATCGACCGGCGTTTGCAGCAGCGGCGACCAGGCCACCTGCGTCTCGAAGTCGCCCACGATCGCAGGCGGACTGCTGATGAAACGCTCGGTAGCGGAGTCAGGCGTCTTTGGCAGTGATTGCGATTGAGAATGAACGTCTTCGAGCAACGCGTCCTGCAACATCCAGTCACTCTTGGCACACCACGCGTCGGCACGCCGTGACATGCGAAGCGACGCTTCCGATTGGCCACTGCGGACGAGTTGTTCGGCGCTCTCCAACGACGCCGCTGCGACCTGGAGCAGATCATTCGGTGCGGCCCGTGACACAACGCGTGCGGCGACGGCTTGCATCCACGCGTTCTCACTGCGGCGGATCGCTTCGCTCGTCAATTGCCAACGGTCCATCGCGGCCTGGCGAGCGAAACGTTTCGCAGAACTCGCGATTTTGCCCGCCTCGGAAATCTCGTCGCTGATCGCGATCACCTCCACGACGTCCGGCGACACAATCGGAACAACGGTGCCACCCATTGTTGTTTGAGGTGTCAGGCGTTCGGCGGAAAAATGCGTCAGTCGCCAAATCAGTTTGCCTTCATCGGCCGGAGGGAGACGAATCCCGATCGATTTGCCGTCCCCGGCGATAGCCGAGTCGCCACGCCCCATCACGCTCGTCAAAATGAGGAGTGTCGTCGGCCCGCTGCTGATCCGATGAGCGAAATACAGCGGGCGGTCGGAGTCGACGTCATGGATCAGTTCGCCCTGCGGATCGGTCAAGGCCCCGCTGACCCATTGTTCGAGCGCGGCAGTGAATCGGTTGACGAAGGATAGCGACATCGCGCGGTTTTGTTGCAACGGCGTGCCGCCTGAAAGCGGAGTTGTCGAACGAACCAGGATCGCGTCAGGAGCGTCCCCGAGTGCGTCGGCGATCTGACGCCACATCCCGTGCCACCGAAAACCGTCTCGTCCGGGCGTGCCGATCCGAGCGGCGATGGCGTCGGTCTGCAGCGAAGCGACATGATTGGCCATTCCCGAGATGCCGACCGCCAACGGCTTTCCGTTTGTGCGGATCGACTGTTGTGCACGGAATGCTTTGGTCGCCGCGGTTGAGAGGTTTCTGACACGCGGCGGAGCGTCGAGCACGACCGCATCGAGCATCGCCGAGTATTCCCGGAACGATTCCACCGGGCATCCCACCAGCGGACGTTGCCACCGCGCAGGCATCCGCCGCAGCCTGCGAACGTCTTCGGAGTGTTCCCACGTGTTGGACGAATCCATCGGGCGGTCTCCTCCGACGATCCATCCGGCGACCGGTTCGAGCAACGGAGCGAGCGATTCGACCGGCGAGGAAGGTGCGGGGGCGTAGATTTTCATTCGCGCCGCGATCGCTTCGGAAAGGATCGACGCGTTGGGCGGTTGCGACATCCAAACGCTGTCAAACCCCAGTGAACGAACCCACGCGAGCGGTTCACCGTTGTACTGCAGAATCCGAGTCACACGCCCGGGAGGAAACGCCACCCCGGGCAGTCCCGCCGCACCAGGTGTCAATCGATTCGCGTCATACGATGTCACGTACGGATTGGGGACACTCAACATTTTTTGCGAACGCGACTCTCCGCCCGAGATCGATGCCTCGGCAGCGCGCGTGATCGCCGACTTACCCGATGCATGTGCCGCGGCGAGGTCGTCGACGAGAGGCACCATGGCCTCGATCCGCAATTGGTCTAGGCGCAGCGTATGATTGCCCGGCCCGCCATACGCATTGATCACCACCGCATCGACGTAGGCTGACGAAACGTCAGAACGTGCACCGAATTGGTTGCGCAGGGCCACGCGTTTTAGCTTTAACTCGCCTTCGATGTCGCTGATCCCGAGCCGTTGAAACTCGCCGATGTGCTCGTAGGACGAACCGTACACGAGCAACGCGGCGGGGCGTTTCGTTTCCGGATCAATCACGTAAGGGAACCGAACCCGAAAACCGATTTGGATCCCGCGACTGAGTCCCTTGACCGACAGAGTCGCCGTCAACGCATCAATCGGTCGCACCGGTTCGATCGGATAAACCAAGACAGCCTTCGTTCCATGGGACATCAACATCGTGATTGTTTCACAGCGACCGCCGTCGGCCCCCGGGTCGTTCGCGTGGCCCTGTTCGGTGATTCGTGCGTCGCAGTCGTTTTCGTCGAGTGACCAACGCGGCGGATAGGCATCGAGCGGGTCGATTAACTGTCCCTTTGCGTGCGTGGAAAAAACGAACGCCGTCGCCAAGATTGCCAGCAACCCCGGCCACACGCGAGGACCGCGTGTGGGCTTCGGCTGAACAGTTTTCCTACCCGGCACAGCCATGTCGGCAAAGTCCACCAAATGGTTTGGAAGAGGCATTGATCGTTGACCCGAGCACTCGCGGGCGGAACAATCCCTTCGCACGCGGAATGCTGTCGGAGCGAAGTCAACCGATCACCACGACGCCACCGGAGGCGGGCACGAGAAACTCTCTCGCGAAGCACCAATGTGGCGGGCAAACAACGACACGTTGCTTTTTCGCACCGACGATCAAATTCGAACTAAAATGAGACCTAAGTCCTTCTGGTATCAAGTTTTGGGTTCGCCGTCCAGGCTGATCCGACGTTGCTTCCAGACAACGTTGCGTTTTCGCAACAGAACACACCGAAACGCGTAAACCCTTTCCAGAGAGACACTTACGCAACATCGGCGAGATGCCTCAACGAAGTGGCATCGTGAATGCAATGGATGGCTATCAATCAAGAACAACACGGCCGTCGCCGACACGCCGGCACGAAACTTTCCAACTGAAAGAACTGACCATGAGCAAGATTGCCGCCACCCAAGCGAAACTTACCGACGAAACTCCTGTGGAACTGCAAGAAATGGCCGCCGCCATCGAAGCACTCCCGCAACGTTACCGTGATTCGGTCGCTCCCGCTTTGGCCCGCGTGATCGAGTGCAGCACCCGTCGTCGCCGGATTCTGAACCTCGTCCAAGAAGCTCTCTCGCAGTTGCGGCTGGACATGAAATACCTGATCTTCGACCTCGAAGCGACCCGCCGCGAACGAGATCAATACAAAGAAATGATCGAAAAGGACCAATCCTAGGCTTCCGGCACTCCTGGGCTTCCGGCATTCCTGGGATTCCGGCACTCCTGGGAATCCGGCACGCGAGAGCCGGCAACCACCATCGACCGAAGCTCCGGCCCCGCGACTGCTCACACTCGAGCGAGCTAACTCGACGGCCAAAATTCGAATCAATCGGCTCGCACGCGACACGCCGCTGCCGAGCCTTCCCCCCGCCAACGCCGTCCGTTCTCTGACCGGACGGCTTTTTTTGTGCGCTTTTTGGCTAGAAAGCCTCAATTGCTTTTGTTGCAAATGATTCGCAATAACGTCTTGCTCGCTTTCCGCTCGCTGCTTAAATTGGTGCTGAATTGACCCTCGCGAGTGATGATATCGCGGGATTTCTCCAGACTCAGCGACTTACTTGATGGACTCAACGCCGCCGACCTCTGAACCGAACGAGCCAGGGCCGCCTGTGCAGCCCGCTCCCGGTGCCGGTCTCGCCGCGAATGAATCGACCGTGGTGGAGTCGGCTGTGATCGAAACTCGAGTGATGGGATCGACCGGTGCTGCGGGGAGCCCTGCGGGAACCAACCATGCCCCGCACGCCATGAAAGTGGTGAAATTCGAAAGCCTCGCCCGGTGCGGAGACGAGATCTGGATCGAAAACGAAGGTCAGCTCTATCGGTTGCGGAAAACGCGACAAGGAAAGTTAATTCTCACAAAGTGATCGAGCCAGTCGTGACACCCAACGAAAACGTCCTATCGGTAGTCCCCGGGGCATCGGAACATCAACGGTTGTTGATCGTGCACCGCTCGATGGATTCACGTGACGCGGTCGGTTTGTTCGATCCCGAACAGCCCGACGACACCTCCGCCCAGGCATTGCTGCAACTAGGCAGTCGACCGTTCTGCGAACAAGTCCAATCGATCCGGGATCGCCCGATCGTTTTGCGTCAGGAGACATTCACCCCCGCGGTGGGTTGGTTCACGCAGAGCGAAATGGAATTGACGATGCAGCAGTGGGCAGCGATGAAGACGACCATGCTGCCCGGCAGCGGTTCGGAGCCTGGCACGGGTTCATCGTCCCGTTTCGCTTCGTCGCGTTTCGAACAAAAGATGCGACGCCAGGAAGGCCAACGGTCACGCAATCAAGCCCACCGCGTTGTATCGGCCGACGGCGAAGTCATCGCGCTGTCGATCGCCAACGAAGACGCGGTCCCTGCGTGAGATTCGCCGTCTGCTTCTAGTCGGCGTTTGCGAATCATCCAGCGAGCATTCACGCCCCGCGTGAGCCGCAAGGACTCGGATCAAATCGCTAGCCAATCCAGCATGCCCCAACCCCTCGACCGCTTCCGTCCGGGCTCGCCCCGGCGGAGCGCACAAGTGACCGCTACCCAATCACCGCTCTCTGAATTCGATCTCCGTCGGGCTCGCCCCGGCGGAATCAGCGCGTCGAGCCGTTGCTCCCGCCGGGGCAAGCCCGGAGCGGAGAGCCAATCTGATTGGCCGTCGCAGGTAGCCGCCAGTTGCAACCTCCGCCGGGGCAAGCCCGACGGAAGGTAAGTGCCCTCCGTGCCGAAAAGATCAAACAACACAAGCGAGCCGAACGGCCGCAAGGCCTCGAGTCGAATCGCCAAACAACTCCCCAACCCAACACGCCCAAAATCCAGACCGCTTCCGTCCGGGCTTGCCCCGGCGGAGCGCACAAGTGACCGCTACTCAGACACCGCTCTCCGAATCCGATCTCCGTCGGGCTCGCCCCCGCGGTATCAGCGCACCGAGGCGTTGCTCCCGCCGGGACAAGCCCGGAGCGGAGAGCCCATCTGATTGGCCGTCGCAGGTAGCCGCCCGTTGCAACCTCCGCCGGGCCAAGCCCGACGGAAGGTAAGTGCCCCCGGGTCGAATCGCCAACCAAGCTTCCAACCCAACACGCCCAAACCCCCGAGTGCTCACGCACCTCGGCTCACGCCGTTAGCTGCCGCCCAGCCAAACCC
>JBICHZ010000384.1:0-50037 GCA_043101355.1 Rhodopirellula sp. JB044 | reverse complement strand
TTGCCGCGTATTGATTTAGGGGCAACGCCCCGTTCGTTTGTCCAGCCCAGGGGAACGCCCTGGGTTACGAATCACCAAACCAACGAATGATAGGGCCAAAGGTCCATCCGTTCTCTGCAGTAACTTCTTTGGGGGGTGATTGCTCCGGGGTGATGGCCCCTCTGGGCAATCGGGGAGACATGGCCCAGAATTGTCGGTTCCTGTCGCATTCTGCCGGGAATGTGGAAGTTTTGGCGAACTCTCGACGACTCGGCGTGTGGGTGCGATCGACCCCTTCCTCGTTACACCTGCGACTTTCGATGAAACGTTTTTCGACGCGGCTCTCCGCTGTGGTTTTCTGGGCTTCGCTGCTTCTGTTCTCGGTCCCACGCGATGCGATTGGGATGGAGGCGTCTGCGACATCGGTCGCTGCAAACGATCAGACGACTGTTGACGAAAAGGTGTCAGGAATCGATCAATCGCTGTTCAGCGAAAAAGTCGCTCCGGGTGAGAACTTTTATCTCTACGCGAACGAGAAGTGGTTGGACAATACACCGATTCCGGCAGACAAGTCGAACTATGGACTTTTCACGGTTCTCGATGACGAGACTCGCCAACAAGTTCGAACGCTGATCGAAGCCGCGGCCGAAGAAGATGCTGCGAAAGGTACGCCGTCGCAGAAGGTCGGCGACATGTACCGATCGGTACTCGATGTGGAGCAACGAAACGCGTCGGGGATCAAGCCGATCGAATCGGTGTTGAAGATTGCAAACGACATCGATTCGAAAGAATCGCTCGCCGCGGCGCTCGGGTTGTTGGTTCAAAAAGGCGTTTATGGTCCTTTCGCTCCGTATGTCGGTGTCGATGCGAAGAACAGCGACCAGTACATTGTTTATCTGACTCAGTCTGGTCTTACACTCCCGGATCGAGACTACTACCTCGAAGACGATGCCCGGTACGTGGAACTACGCGAGCAACTCGAGGTGTACGTGACTGACATGCTCGCGGCGATCGGTGTCGAGAATGCCGGCGAGGCGGCGAAGGAAGTGATCGCGATCGAAAAGCAGATCGCAACACGCCAGTGGACGAAAACGGAGAACCGCGACCCGGAAGCGACCTACAACCGCAAGACCCAAGAAGAACTCGCCGAGTTGGTGGAAAAGTTCCCGATCGGTGCGATGTTGGAATCTGCGAAGATCAGCGATCAGGATGCTGTGGTCGTTCGTCAGCCGACGTATTTCACCGAAATTGACGATGTCATCGCGGACGGTTCACTCGACGCGTGGAAGAACTACCTCGCGTTTCATGTGATCGATTCGTACGCGGCGTTCCTGAGTGAAGACCTCGAACGACGCCATTTCGAATTTCACGGCAAAGCGGTTTCGGGAACGGACGAACAACAACCGATGTGGAAACGGGCCGTGGATGCGACCGGTTCGGTGCTCGGCGAAGTGGTTGGGCAACTCTACGTTGAAAAACACTTCACTCCCGAGGCGAAGGCTCGGATGAACGAGTTGGTCGAAAACCTCAAGGCGGCATTTGCTCAGCGGATCAAGTCGCGTCCGTGGATGGGTGAAGGGACGAAGAAACAGGCGCTTGCGAAATTGGCCAAGTTCACGACGAAGATCGGGTATCCGGATGAGTGGAAGGACTACTCGTCGCTGCAGATTACCGACGAGTCGCCGGCGACCAACATGATCGCGGCGGCCACGTTTGAATATGAGCGAGACCTGGCCAAACTCGGTGGTCCGATCGATCGCAACGAGTGGCACATGACCCCGCAAACGATCAACGCGTACTACAACCCGACAATGAATGAGATCGTGTTCCCGGCTGCGATCCTGCAACCGCCGTTCTTCAACATGGCCGCCGACGACGCGGTGAACTACGGCGGTATCGGGGCGGTCATCGGTCACGAACTGAGCCACGGGTTTGACGACAAAGGCAGCAAGTACGATGGCGACGGCAATTTGCGAAATTGGTGGACACCCAAAGACCGCGAAGAGTTCGAAGCCAGGGCATCGGGTTTGGTCGATCAGTATGGAGAGTTCAAACCGTTCGAAGACATGACCGTTAACGGTGAGTTGACGTTGGGCGAGAACATCGGCGACCTGGGTGGGCTCGCGGTTTCGTATGCCGCCTATCGTTTGTCACTTGGTGATGAAGAGGCACCGGTCATCGATGGTCTGACAGGGGATCAGCGATTCTTTTTGGGTTGGTCGCAGATCTGGCGTCGTTTGTACCGCGAGCAGGAACTTCGCAAACGATTGATCACCGACCCGCACAGCCCGAGCGAGTACCGGGTCAACGGGATCGTTCGCAACATGGACGAGTGGTATGACGCGTTCGGCGTCGATGAAGATGACCCGCTGTACGTCGCACCGGAAGATCGAATTCGAATCTGGTAGATCGTCGGTTGGAGTGCAGCCTTCCGGCGATTGCAATCTCGCAGAATCGGCGGCTGCTATCTTTCAGCTCTTCGACGCTACCGCACGCATTTCGTTAGAACTCGCCAAGCAATCCGATCGTGATTGCTTGCGCGGTGAGGTCGTTGTAGAAGGCGGATCTCTGCGGTGCCTCGTATCCTTGCAGTCCACCGGGATCGAGGGCGGTGAGGTTGAGCAGCGGATCGATTTGCTCGCCCGCTCGCAAGACACGGCTCAGGTACAGAAAGTGGTACCCGACCGAGAAGCTCCAGTCGCGGTTGAATCGGCGATCGAGGACCAAACGGATTTCCGGGGCAACGGCGAACTCATCGTGATCGCGCGATCCCGCATTGGTGTCTTGAACGAGCAGTCCGGTGTTACGCGTCGAGACGTCGGTTCCTCCCGCGATCGGCACGGACGTGGTGGTCGATCCCGAGGCAGTGAGTGTGGAGCTGGTCACGCCGAGTCCGAGCTTCATGGTGGTCGCGAGAGACCACGGCCCGAAGCAGGTTCGACCGCGAACGCCAAAGGCGGCCCCGTGGAAGTTGTTATCGGTCGCGAAACGGTCGGTTTCGTCGAGTGTGGTGTTGACGGCGAGCCCGCCTCCTCCGCCGATTACCCGTTTGAAATCGTGGATCGACAAGTCGTCGTCGAGACGAATGTAGCTGTATCCGAAGAGGCCTTCGAGTTCGCGCTCCGGTTGGCTGATCAACATCCCTCGCAGCAAGACATCGCCGGCGTGAAAACTAGTCGAAGAGCGGATGTCGATGTTACCAACCAGTTCACCGGGGAAGGCAACGAGTTCGGCGTCGTTGCCAAGGCCGCCTGGGGAGACGTCGACAAACGGACGCGCCAGAATGCCGTAGGCGACCGAATCACCGGAGAAGTTTTGGTCGACATCGTCCGCAAACAGAATCGACGCGGAGAGTCCGAGACCGGAGTTTCCGAAATAGCGTCCGATTTCAAATCGTCCGCCTGATCGTTCGTCGTCACCGAGTTCGTCGGCTCCGAAGAGAATGGATGTGCTGTTGAGTCCGAGCACGCCGGCATCTTCGCGGATGGTGCCCGTCGTGCTGATGGTGACGAGCGCGGGGGCGGATTGACCGTTGATGTTCAGGTGCACGTATTCGGCGCGTGCCCAAAAGCCCTTGAATGGATGTGCCAGGAAGCTCGCGATGTGTTCGACTCTTGGGTCGTAGACCTGGCTATGGCGCGCACAGGTGTCGCAAAATTCACCGGTCTGGTAATCGCCGACTTCTCCGCAACTTTCGCACGTGGCCATTTCGGGATCGTGTGCCAAAACCGGTCCCTGCAAGGCGACATCGCCGTTGATGTCGACGTACTGCATGTCTCCCTCACCTAGAACAACGTTGCCATCGAATTCGGGTTCGTAGTCGACAGTGGGTGCTGAGGAAAGTTGAGCCGGGATCTGCTGGCCGATGGTGACCGGCATGGGTTCGGCACCGAGAAAGTATTCGTTTTCATCGAGCTCGCCGTCGATCAGCTCGCCGTCTTCGTTTCGGATTTCAACGCTAGTGACGACGCCGGGTTGTTCGCCGGGCTCTTCCGTCAGAACACGCGTGGGCTGGCGGTTCGGCCCGGCAAAGCGTCGCACGGGAATCCTTCGCGTGGACGTCGACGGGGATTCGTAGCGTTCTTGTGCAGGGGCGCGCGTCGTCCAACAACCGGACGTGAAAATCACGCACGTGAATGCAATCAGGACGATTCGAGGAAACAAATTCACGTTGGAATTCCAGTAAAACTCATCGAGGATGGATTGCCGGGGCCGGCGGGATGTGTCCGGAGGTGTTTGACCGGTGGTGGACCGGGGTCGTGAAACACGTCAAAGGGGACATCCAATCGGTTGTGTGGGCAATCGTTTGAGCACGTCGCACGCGTCTTTTGACGCGAGGTCGAGCGGTGTCGGGTTTCGGGTTAGCAAACTTGAGCCAAAAGAGTCAAACCCGGATGGAATTTTTGGGACCAGGGGGCTCATTCATGGCAATCTGGGGGAATCGGTTTATCCTGAACTCCGTAGGTTTCCTGATTCACCCTCGGTGCCAGCCATGCCACGCTCTGCCACGCCCCGCCCAGCCATGCCCCACCTCACTCAACGTCCGTTCTCCCGTCGCGGCCGACGTTTGCTGTCCGAATTGCTCGAAGATCGACGGGTGCTCGCGACGCTCGGTGTCGACATCGGCTTCTATTCGGGAACTCAATATCCAGATCCGGAGGAAGCCCCACCCGTCGAAATCAGTGGTCCGGTGCTTCGCGGGGAGACCGTGTATGTGGCGTTTCAGGTTCAAGACATTCGGGATGAACCCACCGAAGACCCGGTAGGTGTGATCGCGCTGCCTCTCGATTTGGACTGGAACGCAGAGACGCTCCGATTTGAAGGCGACGCGAATCTCGACGCGTCGGGGAATTCCCAGTTGCCAAACGATGACCCCTTGGTGACGCCTTCGTTCCCGCTCCAGCGTGCGGTCGGTTCGTTGAACGTTCCGCCGAGTGACGGAGAGTTTGATGTGAACAATCCTGATTTTGAACTGCAGGACGTTCGCGGCGGAGCCTTGCCGGCGTTGGGCCAAGGCCAAGCGATCGGTGTCACCGCTCCTGAGGTGTTTAGTGAGTTGCCGTTTGTCGCGGTCGCCAACACGGATGAAACATTTTTGACCGCGGGGCTCAGCGGGGCGATGTCGTTTGCGGACGCGGCGGTGCTCGATGGCGTTGCCGGACTCGATCAGACGGAGGTGATTTCTGACGCACTCAATATCGTTCAGGTCGGATTGCAGATCGTTGGCGGGTCGATCGGCGGGGTCAAGTTCGATGATCTCAACGGCAACGGAACACGCGACGTTGGGGAACCCGGTATCGAAGGCGTGACGATTGAGCTGACTCGTACGGACGAGGCAATGACTATCGCACCGGTCACCACCGACGCCAACGGGAATTACCTTTTCGAAGATCTTCCCAAAGGTGTGTACTCCGTCAATGAAATTCCACCCACTGGTACGCAGCAGACAACACCTGCGGATTCCTTGGTGAACCTTACCCTCAACCAAGACAACCAGAACATCGCTGACGTTGATATTGGCAACTTCACCCTAGTCACTCTTTCGGGATCCAAGTTCAATGATGCCGACGGTGATTCCGTTCGCGACGATAATGAAACCGGCGTGGAAGGGGTCACGATTCAATTGGACCTCGGTAGTGACGGTTCCGTTGACCGAACCACTACCACGGACGCGGCGGGAAATTATGGGTTCGCGGATGTCGGACCCGGTCAACATACTATTCGTGAAGTGTTGCCCCCGGGTTTTGTCCAAACGCTGCCGGTGAACGACAACGGTTATGTGCAAACCGTCACGAGTGGATCCGACATCGAGGGACTTGACTTTGGAAACCGAGAAGTGACCACGACGGTGTCCGGTTTCAAATTCGACGATGTCAACGGCGACGGCGTGCGGCAGGCCGGTGAGCCCGGTGTGGGAGGAATCACGGTCCAGCTCGATGTGGATAGCGATGGGAGTGACGTTCGCGGTGTTCAGACGGCCGCCGATGGGTCGTTCGTTTTCGAAAACGTTCCCGCCGGTATGCACCGCGTTGCAGAGATGCTGCCGGTCGATGCGGTTCAGACCGCACCGGGTGGGAACGGCGTCATTGAGGTTGATGTCGATCCGCCGGCAACGGTCGAAAACCTATTGTTTGGGAATTTCACGCTGACGACGCTGAGCGGCGTCGTGTTTGAGGACGTCAACGGAAACGATATTCAAGACGCCGGGGAGCCTGGGATCGAGACGACCGTTGAGTTGGACCTGGACAGTGACGGCAGTGTTGATTTGACGGCGATGACGGATGCCGATGGGCGATATGAGTTCGATAACGTGGGGCCGGGGACACATCGGATAACGGAAGTGGTGCCGACAGGGTTTCTCAATCCACCAACGCCCGCGGAGTATTCGGTCGCCAACCAAAGCGGCGTGGATCGAGCAGATTTGGACTTTGCGAATCGACAACTCGATTCTGTCGAAGGCAGTATTCAAGGGTTTGTCTACACCGACAACGACTTTGACGGTGTCTTTGACCCGGTTGAGTTCGGATTGCCCGGTGTGACGGTACGTTTGGAGTCGGCCGATGGTGGTATGGCCCGAACCGTCACGACGGCGGCCGACGGCAGTTACGTTTTCCTGAATGTTCCCGCAGGGAACTACCGGATTCTCGAAGAGCAGCCATCCGGTTTTGGCGACGCGTCGATTACTCCCGGGCGGGTTTTGCCTCTCGGTGAAACGATTGGTACACCCGATGGGTTGAACGCGTTTAACGGAGTGATTCTGGAGGAAAATCAAACGGCGATCGATTACAACTTCGGCGAGGTCCTAACGGCGGTTACCAAACGGATGTTTGTCGCCTCGGCGAATGTGCGTGGAGAATTGGCGTCCAACGCGGGTACGCCGGCACTGACGATCGATGGGACACGGGGTGACGACCAGATCATCATCGAGAATCTCGGTGAGCAAGGTTTTCAGATCTTTGTCAATGACGAACCCGGTGTGATTGTTTCACCCGAGCAGGCATCGCTCGTGTTGGTTGATGGGCTCGGAGGTCAAGACCGGGTGGAGTATCGCGGGAGCGTCGACGCCGAACAGATCGTCACGCGGCCGGGTGAGTTTTCGGTCACAACGCCCGGTCAGTCGATCGGTGTTTTTGATGTCGACGACATTCGAGTCCAGGGGGGTGGCGGTGATGATCACGCAATCATCCGTGACTCGGCGGGTTCTGATAGTCTCAACGCCGCTGCCAATGCGGTGTTGGTGAGTTTGTCGAATGATCAGAGCATTGGCGTTGTCGATGTTCCGGTGGTACAGGCCGTTTCCGATGTCGATGAGGCGGAGGACACCGCGACGATCGAGGCGATTGATTTCGTACTGCAGCTCGCGGGCGATTGGAACTAGAGCACGTATCGACGAACGTGCTGTCGCTATCGCGATCGGCTCACTCTTTTTGCAACCACTCGATCGCGGTGGGAATGCCGGGGTTGATCATCGATTCGTAGTGGTCACCGGTGGGTGTGGTTTCGAAGGTGACGTTTTTTCCTGCGGACTTCGCTAGGCTGACGAATGTCTCGGCGTCCCGGAAAGGCACGTTGCTGTCGTCTCGTGCGTGGAAAACCAAAACCGGGCAATCGAGCGTATCGATATGGTTCGTCGGAGATGATTCCACAATGAATTCGTTGATACCGGGGAAGATCGTGCGAACGAGGAAATTCGAGGTCATCTCGCCCATTCGCGATTCCAGGTCGTATGCGGCGGCGTAGGCGACACACCGTTGGATTCGATCATCGTGTGCGGCCAACAGCAACGATAGGCTGCCGGCGGAACTGTGGCCGGCACAACTGATTCGATTGGGGTCAACCATCTTTAATGAGTACAGTGCGAACTCGATCGCGTTGCGACCGTTGACGACTCCCGCACCGGCCTGCTTGAACGCTGGATAGGCTTTGCCGATCAAACGCATCATGGCTTCTTCGTCTTCTGACTCGGCGCCTGAGGGCAGTCCGCCATCGAGGGAATACTGAATCACAACAAAGCCGGCTTCGGCATACGGCAGCGTCTCTGCATCGTAGGAATCGTTCTCTTCGAGCGTGACGCCGTGGAGCATTGGGGTACCGGCCGGGGCGGTGAGGACGCAGGGCAGCGATCGATCGGCGTGGTCTCCGGGCGGAACAAAGACACGCATCTGCATCGTTTGGCCCGGGATGTCGGGGTTGGCAGCGACGCGAACGAAGTAACGGTTCACTCCCGAAGGGTAAGTTAACTCGGGCGTTCCGAGTTGAGGAAACTGTGCGGGCGGGACGGCTGCTTTGAGCGAGACGGCAATCGGTACGGGTTTACCGCTATTGATTCGCGATTGAAACGCGAGGCCGATCACGCCGCAGCAGATTATAGGAAGAAGGATGACACCACCGACGACGAAAAAGACCCACTTGGGGATTCCGCCTTTTGGTTTCGATTGTCCCGGCGTTACCGTCGGGGACGTTGCGGGGCGGGGGCGGTGTTGCTGTGGTTGATTTGGAAAGCTCGCAGGTCCGAGAGTGAATGTCGATGCGGGCTGCGGCGCAGGGGTAGGTCGTGGTGCGGTCGGTCGGGGTTGTACAGCAGGTCGAGGTTGTGCCGCCGGTCGAGGTTGTGCGGAAGGTCTTGGGGTGTCGGTTCCGGCGATCCGCAGCATGGTTCCGCAGCCGACGCATTTGACTTGGGATGCGGTCGCCAGCGGGACGACTTTCATGCGTTGTTGGCATTTGCCACATCGGACAATGATCGGAGATGCTGGCATGCTTTCACTCTTTTCGCGAACGACTCATGTGGGGAAGTCGTCTGGAGTATACCGCAGCGGAGTGTGTCGATGCGTGCCGGTGGCGTTTGTCGCCGTGGTTGTGTCAGGACTTGCGTGAACGTTTCTTGGTTGGTTGCACGTTGAGAATTGGCATCTCGGGGAGAGAGCTGAGGAACCGCCGGCCGTAGGGTTTGGTTTTGATTCGGCCATCAAGGACGACGACCATTCCTTCATCGCTGCGGGTGCGAATCAATCGTCCAAACCCTTGCCGAAACTTGATGACGGCTTCGGGCAGTTGGTAGTCGGAGAAGGGGTTTCCGCCCGCGGCACGGATGGCTTCCAAACGGGCTTCGAGCAGCGGATGGTCGGGGACGGAGAATGGCAATTTCGTGATGATGACGTTGGTGAGTGCATCACCGGGAACGTCAACGCCTTGCCAAAAACTGTCCGTCCCTAGCAGCACGCCGCGGGGGTTCTCGCGAAACGCGTCTAGCAATTGGGTTCGGTTTCGTTCGCCCGCTTGGCTGTAGAGTTCGAGATTCTTTTCGATCAGCCACGGCGTGATCGCTTCGGCGCAGCGTCGCAGCAACGCGTAACTGGTGAAGAGTACGAAGGTGTGGCCGTCGCAGTAGTCGGCGAAGCGTTTGATTTGTTGCGGGATCGACCGTTCGAATTCTTCCCGCTGCGATGACGGATCGGGCAGGCCATTGACGATGACGAGTTTGGCTTGCTTTTGATAGTCAAAAGGGCTGCCGACCTGCAGGTTGCGTCCTCCGGTCAGCCCGACGCGGCTGCGGAAGAACGAGAACTTTTGTTCGTCGCCGCTGGCCAGTGTCGCGCTGGTCATGACGACCGAATCGATATCATCGTTTTGAAACAGTTCGGCGCGGAGCGTTGCGCCGATGTCGATGGGTGATGCGGACAGAGAAACACGGTCTCGCCCGCGTCGGTTTCCGGTGGTCTCGACCCAGTAAACACATTCATGTTCACTTTTTTGAGCCAGCCATTCCCGCAGGCCTCCCGCGAGGGCGAGCAGTCGATCGTGAGCGGATTGGAAATCTTGCCGATCGGAATCGTTTTCCTGAGCGTCGGCGTGAGCCCGCAGTTTCCGCGCGAGTATCTCCATCGGTTCGCTCAGCGGGTTGCTGACCAAGTCGGGATGGTGGACGCGTCCGTTGCGGGATTTGGTTTGTTCGAACCAATCAAGAACGTCCGCGAACAGGTTGCTCGCGGCGTAACGGCATCGATCGACCTCGGCCTGGAGACCTTGCAGTCCGTGGGCAACGAGGAGCCCTTTTTGTTGCCGATCGTTGTAAAGACGATCAAACAGATAGTCGAACTGGCCGCTGGTTAAACGCATGCCGAGGTGATCGCCGGCGACGGATTCGATGGTGTGACATTCATCAAGAATCACGGCGTCGTAATCGGGCAGCAGCGAAAAGCCTTGACGTCGCATCGCCATGTCGGTGAACAGCATCGCGTGATTGACAATCAACACCTGTGCGTTTTGGGCGCGGCGTCGGGCGCGGAAATAGAAGCACTCTTTGAAGTGCGGGCATTTGCTCCGCAGGCAGTTACCCGTATCGCTGCGGACTTCGTCCCAAACGGCCGCATCAGGTTTGATCTCCAACGAAGCGAGCGATCCGTCACTGGTTTCTTTGGACCACTTTTGGATGTTCCGCAGTTGTTGGATTTGGAAGTCGTTGGCCATCAGCGACGTGGATTTCGCGACGGCACGCTGCATCCGGCGGATCGAGAGGTAATTGCCGCGACCTTTGACGAGCACGGCAGAAAACTCTCGCGGGATGACACTGTTGAGCAATGGAATATCTTTGCCGACGAGTTGTTCCTGCAGACTGATCGTGTGTGTTGAAATCAGCACGCGTCGGCGTTGTTTTTCGTCCGATGTTGGTTTTTTGGATTCCGAGACGATGTCGTCGATTTCGTCATCCGAGTCGGATTCTGTCGGTGGGCGTTGCCCTTCGGCTTGGTTGCCGGTGGCGAATAAGATCGCAGGAACGAGATACGCGAAACTCTTGCCTGTCCCCGTTCCGGCTTCGGCGATCAGGTGTTCTTTTGCCTCGATGGCAGCGGCCACCTCGCGAGCCATCGCGAGTTGTTGTTCGCGTGGTTCGTAGTTGCGCAGTCGTCGACTGATGCTGCCGCCGGGCCCAAGGATCGAGTCAACGTCGAGCACACTGTTTTCGGGAGGCTGATTCCCTCCGCCCGGTCGGTGGTTCGGGCCTTGGTTCACGTGGTCGATTCCGCCTGCGGTTGGACTTGCTCGTTTTCCGGAACGACGTCGACGATCGGTCGGTCGTAGATGCGATGCGTCTTGGTGCAGGTCGCACCCCCGCGGGTGATCGTTCCGCGTGAGAGTTGGTTGCTCTCGAGCACCCACGAGAACTCGCCGACGGTGATCCCGTAGTCGATCGAAGCGGGCACGATCGGATAGAGCGTGACCAGCCCGAGACCCCATTTTTGATATTCGGGCAGCACGTTCGCACTGACCAAGCGCAGCCGTTTGATTTTCTTTCGGCCCAGCAGCAAGTGCAGCCATCCGAACGGAAGCAGTTTGCCACCGATGCGGCGGATGATCGGGTTGTAGTCGAGCAAACCGAATCCTGCCCCGACGGGTTTTCCATCGATTTCCGCGATGCTGGTCAATTCGGGGACGAGCAAGTGTTTGAGTCCGTTGCTTTGTTCGTCGACTTCGGCTTCGCTCATCGGGACGTAACCCCAGGTTTGTTTGAGCGATTGGTTGTAGATGTTGAGGAAGATCCGAACGTCTTCCTTGAAGTGTGATCGGCGGATCGGCCGGGTTGTTGCTTTGAATCGCTTCATCGACTCTTCCATGATGTACATCATCTTGGGGTCGAGTTCGCTGAGGATGTCGATCGAGGCTTCGTAGCTGAAGATGTCCTGCGACTTTTCGAAGCCGAAAGATTGGATCAGTTTTTCGTAGTAAGGCTTGTTGTAGGTGATCAAGAATGTCGGCGGCGAATCGAACCCGTCGACGAGGAGTCCGACCTCATAGTTGAGGCTGGGGTGGACCGGTCCGCGGGCGACGGTCATGTTCCGATCGCGGAGCCAATCGCAGGCGGCGGAAAGCAGCGCGGTGGCGGCCTCCTGATCGTCTTCGCATTCGAAGAAACCGAAAAAGCCGATCGTGTCCTTGTGGGTACGGTTGTGAGCGTGATTGACGATGGCGACCACCCGGCCGACCACCCCATCACCACGCTTGGCGAGAAAGCACTGCGCCTCGGCGTCTTCATAGAACGGGTGGGGTTTAAAACCGACTAGCTTTTTGCGTTCATCCCACAACGGAGGAACCCAGTTCGGGTCGTCGCGGTAGAGTCGTCGTTCGAGTTCCAAGAACGCTTTTTGATCGCGGCGGGTCTCGACGGCGAGGCAGGTGACCTCCGACATGTTGGTTCGACTTTGATGAGGCGGGGATGGATCAGGGTGACGACTGCGACGGCTAGGGTGTTGAACAGCCGGTCGGTATCGTGAACGATAAAGCTCCGCCAAGAATAACAAACCTCACCCGATCAGCCCATCGACGAACGGGCACCCGAAAGGCCGACCCCCTTGGAAATTCTCCGCAGCAGCCAAAACGCGACGATCCGACGGTTGGCCGGTCTTCGGAACAACCGTCGCCGACGAGCCGCTGGGGTGGTTTTGGTCGATGGAGCCCGCGAGACGTTGCGGGCGATCGAGTCCGGGATGCGTCTGCTGGGCTTTTACGAGCAGGTTTCCGGCGAGACTCCTCCGAGCGATGGCGGTCCGGAATTGCAAAGCGTTCGAGCACATGCGATCGAGTCGGGGGTGTATCGGGGCGTGACCCGTGAACTCTTTGCAAAGGTTTGTTACGGCGAGGCGGATGACCGGTGCCTTGCGGAGTTTGTCCATCCGGGCGATTCGCTCGCGGATCTTCCGGAGTTGCGGCCCGGTTTGATTTTGGTGCTCGATCGGGTGGAAAAACCCGGAAACATCGGTGCGATCTTTCGGACCGCGGACGGGGCGGGCGTTTCTGCGGTGTTGTTGAGTGATTGCCCGAGTGATCGTTTCAACGCCAATGCGATCCGCGGGTCACTCGGCGCGGTGTTTACCGTACCCGCGGCGTCGGGCACGGCGTCAGAAATCGCAGAGTACCTGTCCGATCACGTCGACGAGATGTTCGCGATGAGGGTGGAAGGATCGACGTCGTTTTATACGGTCGATTTGAGTGCGGCGGGGCCGCGTGGTCGAACGGCGGTGATCCTGGGCAGCGAAGCGGATGGACTGGCCCAACGGTGGCAAGAATGGCGGCCGACCGCTGGGCGAGACGACCAAAAATTTGCGGGGGAGAAGCCTCCGATGGCGAAAATCCCCGGAATTCACCTACCGATGGCGGGGCATGTCGACAGCCTCAACGTCTCGGTTTCGGCGGCATTGGTGGCGTATGAGTCCGTTCGCCAGCGTTGCAATCGGTGTGAATCGGACGTCCGGAACGATTGATTCCAGCGGAACCACCGCTGCATCTCGGAGAATCGTTAATGTCGGCGCCACCGGTCGACGATACAGAGGTTGTCCGACAATCCGTTGGTGAATACCTGTGAGTGTCGGAGCGGAAAATGTGCCGGGGGGGTACATGATCCAACAGATCGTGAGCGTAAGGATTCCGCCATGGACAGAGAGATGCCTCGTGAGTTCCGTCAATGTCGACGGGTCTCTAAGAAGCGAATTTGGCTAGCCAATTTGATCGAATCAAATTGGCTCAAGCTGGGAGCCGGTGTATCGGTGGGAATCGCCTCATGCGGTCTCGTCGAGGGAACTGCATCCGCGGCCGACGCTCATGCGAGCGGAGGGCACGTCCGCAGCAATCCCTACGTCAGTCCGACGTCGTTGCCCGCGAGCTTGTTTGCGAACGCAACTCAGGGTGAGGGGCAACAAAATGCCCAAGCCAAAGGGGTCGCGCAAACCTCGGATCTTCAGTACTCCGAACTGCGGCTCAAAAGCATCGGCACGGCGGTTGGTTTGGTACCGATCGGTAACCCTCGGTCGGTGACTCCGTCGGTCGAAGTCAGCAAGCCGAATCCGTCGAAGATTCGCGTCAATCCGATGGCCAGCGGGCCGTCCGATCTGATCGATCAACCCGTTGTCGAGTTGAACCAAAACACTCCCGCCGCGGTGAACCACCCACGCATCGTCTCGATGCGACGCAGCGGTTTTTCGTCCGATGGGCAGTCCAGCACGGACGCGGCCGAGCCGGTGAACGGACCGCAGTGGGGAGTCCCCTCGGTCGCTCAGACGCCCGTGCCGGAACCGCAGGCGACCGCCAAAGTCGCGGCGGCAGAAACACCTGTCCCTGCGACGGTCACTACAGAACACGCCGTTGGGCCGCATCGGGTATCCAACGAAACCCAAGCCCGAGTCGCAGCGGTTGAGTCAACAGTCCCGGAGGAGACGCACGAGCCGGTGATGTTCTCATTCAGCGATTTCTCTGAACCCGACGCGTCCGATCAGACGCCGGTGGCAGAGCAAGCCTCGGCTGAACAGCAACCGATCGATGCAGGCCCCACCGGGTTCGTTATCCCGCCGCCACCGGCGGATGCCTTCGTGGCGACCGCCCCGGCCGCGAACCGAACACCAACCAAAACCGCAACCGAGATCTTGCCGCCCCTGCCCGCGCCGAGTCGGCAATGGGTCGCATCGGCGGGATCGGACGGTTCGCCCGTGAAACGCATCCAACGCCATCGGAAACATGTCGAGGTCGCCGCACCTCCCATGATTCCGACGGCTCGAAGAGAACACACCGGGACCGTTTCGGCGGCCCCGATTGTTCCGGCAAAACTTGCCGGATTCGCTCTGTCCAAACCGGACGCAGCGAAGCAAGACACGAAACCGCAGAAAGAGGCTGTTCCCGTGCCGAAGGTCACGGAATCACCCCTGATGCGTGAAATTCGTGAAACTCATCCGACGGCACGCATTAGCTTGGCGGAGATGAAGGACCAAGTGATCGTTCGGGGCGTCTGCCGCACCCGCGAACAGGCGACTGAGATTATTCGCCTGGTCCGTAGTCGGTTTTTGGTTCCTGTCGATGACCAGTTGGTTATCCGTTAGTCGCAACAACAAAATTCTGTCATTCGCAACGTGTCGGTCTGGTGACCGCCAAACAATGTCTCGAGGTTCGGATCATGAACATTACTTGGATTCCTCGCACCCAGAAGTGCTCGAGCGGGGCTGTCTCCCGCTTCCGGGCCGGTATCGGTGTCGCTCTGGCAACGCTCGCGTGTTCGCTCACCGGGTCGGTCGCCGACGCACAATTACTTAAGAGTTTGCAGCATGAGGGACAGTCGTTCCAGGTCGTACCGGCCTCGGAGATGTCCACTCTGATGTCTGGGCCGCTGTCCGATTTGGATAGCGAAATCGCCCAGGTGGGCTGCACCAGCGGCAGTTGCAGTAGCGGCAACTGCAGTACCGGCCAGTGCGGCAACGGGCAGTGTACCGGCCAGTGCGGCGGGAACTGCAACGGTGCCGGCTACGGCGGCTACGGTGGTGCCCCATGCATGAGTTGCCCGACCTGCGATCCGTTCTGTTACGGACGAGTGGAGGCGTTGCTGATGCGTCGTGAGGACCTGTCGCGGTTCACCCGTTCACGCGAGTTTTCGATGGACGAATACGACTTTGAACTCGCCCCGCGGGTCACGATCGGAACCGTGCCGGACTGCGTTAGCGGTACCGAAGTCAGCTTCACCGGACCGATCAATTGGGAGATGTCCAACAGTGCCGCCGGCGTGACGGGCAGCACGTTCCTCTCCGAACGAGTCCCTTCCGTATTGCTCGGCAGCCCGATCGCTGATCAGGACATCGGTTTCACGTTCCTGTATGATCCCGAAGCAACGGGACCTGCGGACGATCCGAGCACTCCGATCGCTTTCCAAAGTCAACGCTACGAGTCGACCTACTGGAGTGCCGAGGCGAGCCGCACGTCGGTCGCTTGGGACATCGCAAAACTGCTCTTCGGTGCTCGATACATCAGCTTCGAAGAGGAGTACCGCTACACCGCGTCCAACGGTGCCGCACCGGCCGACAATGGATACATCTACGCCGACACGCAGAACGACTTGATCGGTTTGCAGGTCGGACTGGACATGTACAGCCCGGTTTGCCGCTTCGGTTCAACCTATCTGCGAGCACGGGCCGGTGGTTACTGGAACCTGTCCGAAGCCACCGCAGTGGTCGACGACCAAGACGAACGTCTCTACGCGATGCGAGATGATGACGGTGACTTCGCCTACATGATCGAGCTGAGCAACGGGGTGAACTACCAAGTCGGCGAACTGTTGTCACTGCACGCCGGTACCGAACTCTGGTACCTCGGCCAGGTCGCAACGGCCGCGGACCACATCCCATCGATCGTCGGGGCACGGGCACCCGTCCGTTCGCTCGACGCCGGTGATGACGTGTTGTTCGTCGGTTTCAGCGTCGGGGCAACGTTGAAATACTAGCCCCGGCGATGACCTCTTCCGGCCTGTTGGGGTCGGAGGAGGATGAGGATGAAAAGTCGATTTGACACCGCAAAAGACGGGAAAATTCGACTGTTCAAGAAGCCCCGTTGAACGCGTCCGCCACGGCTTGATGAACGATCTCGCCACGATGAATGTTCAACGCCGAGGCGAGTGTTCCCGATGGAGCCGCATCACCCTGACCGGCCAAGCGAATGACATACGGCAGGGTCGCGTTGCAAAGAGCAAACGTACTCGTGCGGCCGACCGCACCGGGCATGTTCGCGACGCAGTAGTGAACGACATCATCGATGATGTAGGTCGGGTCGCTGTGAGTGGTGGGGCGGCTGGTTTCGATACAGCCGCCTTGGTCGACCGCGACATCGATTATCACACTGCCCGGTTTCATCATCTTCAGGTCGCATTCGCGGACCAATTGAGGTGCCTTCGCACCTGGGATCAACACCGACCCGACGACGAGATCGGCTCGTTGGATCTCTTCGAGAATAGTATGTCGATCGCTGAAGAGCACGTTGACGTTCGCCGGCATGATGTCATCGAGATACCGCAGGCGATCAAGATTGACATCGAGGATCGACACGTTCGCCTGAAAACCGGCCGCGATTCGAGCCGCGTTGGCACCGACAATGCCGCCACCCAAGATCGTAATGTGCGCCGGTGCAACTCCTGGTACACCACCTAGCAGAATGCCGCGTCCCATCTGGGGTCGTTCGAGGTATTTTGCACCTTGTTGGATGCTCATGCGTCCGGCCACTTCGCTCATCGGCGTCAGCAAAGGAAGCCGCCCTTCATCGTCGCGAAGTGTTTCGTATGCGTAGCACGAGGCGTCCGATGCGAGCATCGCCTCGGTGAGTGAATCGCTCGCGGCGAAGTGAAAATACGTGAACACGATCTGACCCGGCCGGATCAATTCATATTCGCTCGGCTGGGGCTCTTTCACTTTGATGATCATGTCCGCCGACGCAAACACTCCTTTGGCGTCGTCGACGATCACCGCACCGGCCTTGCGATAGACCTCATCAGGCATGCCCGAACCGGCTCCAGCGCCCGACTGGATCAAAACTTCATGGCCCCGGCTACGCAGTTCCTCCACGCCGACGGGCAGCAAGGCGACTCGGTATTCGTCAGATTTCACTTCGGTTGGGACGCCGATTCGCATGTTATTTCTCGTTCTTGGCGTGACGGGATTTCCGCCGGGGGAGGGGGGAGTTGCGATCTTGCGGGGCAGCCTGCAGGATCACGGTGGGTGAGGAGATTCTGCCGCCGACGACTGGGTGATTGTCAATCAACGCATTGCTGTCGGCCAACAAAAAAGGCCCGCTCCAATCAAGGAGCGGGCCTATAGATATCAATCTGCTTTTGCAGAGGGTCAACCGGTCTATTTCAGCAACTCAGCTAATTCGCTGTCGAGTTCCGCTTCGCCCACGTTGTGGCGAACCACACGTCCTTTACTGTCAATGAGCATCATTGTGGGCAGGGTTTGGACGCCGAACTGTTTGGCCAATGGACTGCCTTCGAGTCCGCCGTCTTCGTAGAGCTGAACCCACGGAACGGAGTTTTCTTTCAGGTAGGCGATGGCCTGTTCACGCGAATTGTCGATGTTGACACCGACCAGTTGCAGGCCCGCACGCTGGTAGCGGGCTTGGAGGCTGCGAAGCCGTTTCATGTCCTGTTTGCACGGTTCGCACCAGGTTGCCCAGTAGTGCAGGACGATGGGGCGACCCCGCATTTGGCTCAACCGGAACGGCTTGCCTTGGATCGTCCGGCCTTCCAATTCCACCTCGCGTCCGACCGATTGCAAACGCACCGCAGCGCCGGTCGCCCGTTCGGCGGCGTCGGTTCCACGGAAATCGCTGGCGACTTCCTTGTAGAGCTTTAACGCGGCCTTGTCGTCGCCTTCAAACTCTTTGCTGAGTGCGAGTTGTAGTTTGGCCGATGCGGTTTCAGGGGCACGTGGGTAACGCTCGGTGAACTCCGTCAGTTCACCCAACCACCATTCTTGAATCTTTGCGAAGTCAGCGTCTGGGCTTTGGCGAGCGATGTATTCGGTTCCGATCAACTGATATTCGGTGTAGGCACGAAGAGCTTTGCTTTCCGGTGCACTCGATTTGGACAGTGATCGGGCGAGCGATTGCAACCGCGACAAACCTTCTGGGTAGGCACCGCTTTGCACGGCAACGCTTACGGTATCGACCAATTGGCGCGTCCAGGTATCGCGTTCTTCCGAGGAAGTGGCCGCATCAATCAGGCTTGCAACGACGTCAGCCCGTTGGGCGTTGAGGACGGCGAGATCCTTTGTTTCAGTCGCGCGAGCCAAGCGAGCGTCGATCGCCTCGAGTTGGCTGACGAGTTTTTGAGTCTTGGCGTCTCCGGCGCTCGAACCGCTCGATGTTGGGGCGGTGACACCGCCGGGAGTGAAGAAGTTCCCACCTGACTGAGCGATCGGTTCCCCGTTTTCAGCGAGTGTTGGAAGGTCAAGGAGCTTCCAAGTATCACCGGCACGCAAAATGGTGCCAACCATCAATTGTCCAGATTTGTTACCGGATTCAAACATCGCCACGGCGTTCTCGTAGGCGGTGACGTCTTTGTCGAATCCTGGTTCGCCGGCTGGCATGACACCCGGTGAAGTGGCGGCAAATTGCAGCCATTTTGAGTCTCGACTGACGATACGTTGGGACCGAGCAAAGTCCCTAAACTTGGACGCCGCACGGACGGCTTTCTTGGAAAGGCTGTCTCGCAGATCGCCGGTGATTCCGACCCCTCGGATGTCCGAAGGGGTGGCTAGGAGGGCAGCAAATCGAGTCGCGTCTTGGTCGGCGAGTGCCGCGATCAGCTCCATCGTGACCTCTTCGGCCGAGATGGTTTTCCATTCGTCGATGACGCCGTCTTCATCTGAATCCAGGCCCCATCGTGTGCCCCCGGTCGCCATCCAGCGGTACTGATCGGCTTTCCCGTTGTAGTTGGCATCGACGTCCCGGTAGACCTCGACACCATATTGAAAGTAGCTCCAAAGGTCGACTTTTTTGTCACCGTTGGTGTCGGCGAACCGTCGCAACATGGTCCCGTCAGGCCCCAGAACCTCCCAACCAGACCAGTCGTCTCGTTCAATATCGCGGACTTCGCAGCGACTGACTTGGTCCTTTGCGACTTCGTCGTATTCAACGCCGTTCTGGACGGGTTTCAGACCCAGAGCCGCGGCGGGAGAGGGCGGCGCGGCATGTGATATGGAGGCACTCGTCAACGCGGCAGCGATCGCCAGCGAAAGAGCAAGGGGATGCAGGCATGGTGTCTGCGTGGACAGCGAATGGTTCATGGTGACGCTTCAAATCCTTCTGATGGTACCGATTTAACGTGGAGGCTTGTTCACGAATGGAAGGGGGCGGAGGTCGTCGACTGATCGTCACAGCAACCGAAGATCTCGGCATCGAGGCGGCCGGGCTCACTGTGATTAGCGGTCGAAACGGATTTTCCGCACCGGATCGGGCTATTTTGCCTGAACCATGTTGTTGAAGGGAATGTCGATTCAAGTATTCACCCTGACTAACCCGAAAAAACTTGCTCGTGCCGGAGTGAAAAGCTTCGAACTCGCGTACCAAGCGACCGAAATTTTGGAAATTTTCGACGCATTTCCAGGCAAAAGAGCCTTTGACAAGCGTCAAAAAGTTCCTACACTTCGTCCCCTCTGGTCGCGAGACCAGGGTACACGGGCGTGTAGCTCAGTTGGTTAGAGCGCGTCGCTGATAACGACGAGGTCCCAGATTCGAGTTCTGGCACGCCCATTTTTGAGGTTTGAAAAGGAATCGCCGAAGGCCGAGATTACAGGTTCCCCTGAATCGCCTTCTGCGTTACCTTGTCGAGCTTCAACCCAAGGGGGTATAGCTCAGTTGGGAGAGCATCTGCTTTGCAAGCAGAGGGTCGTCGGTTCAAGTCCGTCTACCTCCACTAGAAGATGTTGGAAGAGAGTGAGTTTGACTCGCTCGGATGCGTCTTCGCGGGTAAGAGTTGCCAGCCATTGGCTGGATGTTCTTGCCGCGAACAGCCGTCCGAACAACGAGTCAAAACGGTCAATGAAAACAATTTGAAATTTTGTTTCAGATTGAACTTGACCTCCGGCGACGGATCGCTATTCTTCCCAACCCGCAACCGAGAAGTGGTCGCGAGCTTCACCGCTCCGGCAGATTCTCAGTTGTGGTTTTCAAGCGAAACGCTGATGAAAACTTTTTAAAGATTTCCTCACTGTTCCGCTTGACGCGAAGTTGGCTCATCGCTAACTTCTCCGCTCGCTCGAAAACGACCGGCTGAGATCATCCCTCACTGAGAGAGATAAGGTGATTTTAACCGGCTGCTTTCGGCAGCGTCTCTTGGTCTGCTCGCGTCAGCGAGTTGCCCAGGAAATTGATTTTTGACAATTTGGTTGTTTGGTAGTTGGCATCTGAAAAGAGCACCATACGTGGATGTTGAAGCCGGCCTTTTCCGGGGCACGGTGAATCTTTCACGCAAGGTAGTTTATAAAGTTCTTTGGAAGCGTCGCCAGTCATGAACGCCTGTGGTTTCACGGGTTGATTGTTCTGGTGATTGATTCGATTGGATTCTTGAGAGGCCAGGCTCAGTTTGTGAGTTTGGCCACTATGTGATATCGTTAATAGATTCTATTGAAATCTATGGGCAAAAGCAATGTCGGTTCTGTTTGCGGTTCGCCGCGATCGGGGTCGGTAGCTTGAGTTCGGGATTTCGGTGGCCAATCTATCAAGGGCACATGGGGGATGTCTTGGCGTTAGAAGGAGAAGGGCGTGGAAGTCTGCGAAAAGCCTGGGGAAGTTGACACACAAGTGATGATCCCGGGATTCCCGACCGCAGCATACTGAATACATAGGTATGTCTGTAACAACCTAGTGAACTGAAACATCTAAGTAACTAGAGGAATAGAAAGAAAAATCGATACCGTCAGTAGCGGCGAGCGAAATCGGTATAGCCCAAACCGTGAGGGTTTCCCTCGCGGGGTTGTAGGACTTCGATATAGGATTGTGATTGGTTAGCGGAACGGCTTGGAACGGCCGGCCACAGAGGGTGACAGCCCCGTACGCGAAAACTTGATTGCACCTTAGGAGCACCTGAGTAGGTCTAGTCACGTGAAACCTAGACTGAATCCACGGGGACCATCCCGTAAGGCTAAATACTCTCTAACGACCGATAGCGAACCAGTAGCGTGAGTGAATGGTGAGAAGAACCCCTGCTAGGGGAGGAATGTGAACCTGAAACCATGTGCCTACAAGCGGTCGGAGCACTATTTTAATGTGTGACGGCGTGCCTTTTGCATAATGATCCGGCGAGTTGTGGTAAACGGCTTGGTTAAGTTCTGACGGAACGAAGCCCAAGGGAAACCGAGTCTGAATAGGGCGATTGTCGTTTGCTGCAGACGCGAAACCTGTGTGATCTACCCATGAGCAGGTTGAAGCGCGGGTTAAACTGCGTGGAGGACCGAACCCACTTAGGTTGAAAACTGAGGGGATGACTTGTGGGGAGGACTGAAAGTGTAATCAAACCAGGAGATAGCTCGTTCTCTCCGAAATATCTTGAGGGATAGCGTCGAGTAAATTAGTAACCGGGGGTAGAGATACTGAATCGGATGGGGGCCCTTCCCGGGGTACCTCACTGAACCAAACTCCGAATACCGGTTGCCTTACCTCGGCAGTCAGTCCCTGGGGGATAAGCTCCAGGGTCGAGAGGGAAACAACCCAGATCGCCTGCTAAGGTCCCGAAGAATTACTTAGTCACTAAGGAAGTTGAAGTGCTATGACAGCTGGGATGTTGGCTTAGAAGCAGCCACCATTTAAAAAGTGCGTAACAGCTTACCAGTCGAGCATTTCTGCGCCGATAATGAACGGGAGTAAGTAATTCACCGAAGCAGCGGATTCTAGATTTATCTAGAGTGGTAGGAGAGCGCCGATGATCAGATACAAGCCGTACGGTAACGAGCGGTGTTGGGGTCATCGGGTGATTATGCCGGAATGAGTAACGATAAAACAGGTGAGAATCCTGTTCGCCGAAAGCCTAAGGTTTCCTGGGGAAGGTAATTCCGCCCAGGGTTAGCCGGTACCTTAGTCGAGGCCGAAAGGCGTAGACGATGGATAGAAGGTCAATATTCCTTCGCCGGTTGTGTATTCAAAGCAGGGACGGCGTCCAGAAAGTGAGCGGTACGAATAGAAATGTCCGTAGCGAACACTGAGGTGACCGGGGTTAAATGTCCGGTTATAGCCAAGGTATAGCTCGAGAGCATCCAAGTTCTCGAAGTCATTGGAAGGACGTCCAAGAAAAGCTGCGATGATTAAGCAACTGACCGTACTAAAACTGACACAGGTAGGCGAGATGAGAATTCTAAGGCGCTCGGGAGAACTGTGGTTAAGGAACTCTGCAAAATGGCCCCGTAAGTTCGCGATAAGGGGCGCCTCTTTCGGTTCACGCTGAGAGAGGCCACAGAAAATCGGCTCTAACGACTGTTTATCAAAAACACAGGTCTCTGCTAACACGCAAGTGGATGTATAGAGACTGACGCCTGCCCGGTGTTGGTAGGTTAAGGAAGACAGTTAGCCTCACGGCGAAGCTGGCGACCGAAGCCCCAATAAACGGCGGCCCTAACTATGAGGGTCCTAAGGTAGCGAAGTTCCTTGTCGGGTAAGTTCCGACCTGCATGAAAGGCGTAACGATTGGAGCACTGTCTCAACCACAGACCCGGTGAAATTGTAGTTGTGGTGAAGATGCCACATACCCGCGGTTAGACGGAAAGACCCCGTGAACCTTTACTGTAGGCTGCTATTGGGTTGAGATATAATTTGTGTAGGATAGCTGGGAGGCTTTGAACTTTGTACGCCAGTACATCGGGAGCCGTTGTTGAAATACCAGCCTGGTTATATTTTAATTCTAACTTTGATCCCCTGAATCGGGGCAAAGGACAGTGTCAGTCGGGCAGTTTGACTGGGGCGGTCTCCTCCCAAAGAGTAACGGAGGAGTGCAAAGGTACACTCAGCCTGGTCGGCAATCAGGCGTAGAGCGTAAAGGTAGAAGTGTGCTTGACTGCGAGACTCATAAGTCGAGCAGGAACGAAAGTTGGCCTTAGTGATCCGGTAATCCCGAATGGAAGGGTTATCGCTCATCAGATAAAAGGTACTCCGGGGATAACAGGCTTATCGCATCCGAGCGGCCACAGCGGCGATGCGGTTTGGCACCTCGATGTCGGCTCATCACATCCTGGGGGTGTAGAAGCTCCCAAGGGTTTGGCTGTTCGCCAATGAAAGTGGTACGTGAGCTGGGTTCAGACCGTCGTGAGACAGGTCGGTCCCTATCTGCCGTGGGCGTTCGAATCTTGAGAGGATTCAACTTTAGTACGAGAGGATTTAGTTGGACGAAGCTCTGGTGTACCAGTTGTCGCGCTAGCGGCACGGCTGGATAGCTAACTTCGGAAAGGATAAACGCTGAAAGCATCTAAGCGTGAAGCCCGCCTCGAGATTAAGATTCGTAGACATTAGTCGAAAGCCCCCTGGAAGACGACCAGGTTGATAGGTTGGACGTGTAAGCACGGTAACGTGTTCAGCAAACCAATACTAACGGGCGAAGGTTTGGCCACCGATATCCCGCACTCAAGAAAAGTGCCAATCGATGGCTTCCAAAACATCATTTGCTACTACCAAACAACTCGGCCTGATGGCGGCGAAACATTCGTCGTCAGGTCTTTCTGGCGACTATATCGCAAAGGTTATACCTGTTCCCTTCCCGAACACAGAAGTCAAGCTTTGCGAGCCGATGATAGTGCCCACCAGCGTGAAAGTAGGTATTGCCAGATTTTTAAAAAACCCCTTGGTTTCGGCTGAGGGGTTTTTTTGTGCGCGCATTTTCCCTGTGAAGACGCACGGATGGATCGTTAGTCTCACAACGCGGCAGTTTGTTTCAGAACGAAACTTGGGGGTCCGCAATTCGGGTAGTTGATTGGATGTGCGGCGACACCGAACGGATGGTTTGAGCTGTGTTCGGTGTCCCAACGGGACCTACGCCAAGCACGACCGCTGTCTTCTCGTGCAAGCAGGCATGGACCCTGCGTCCCGTTTTTGCGAATAGCCGAGCGGTATCGGATAGGGTGGAGATGGTATCCGGGAAGAGAGCTATCGAATGTTGATTCTCGGTGTTTCGGTAATTTCTCGTTAATGAGATCGAGTGCGATACTCTGTTGTGCTCTGACCGGGAGTTCTAAGTTTCGATGCGTCTCACGGGACCATCCTTTCACGCAGCTCAGGACAATAGCGCAGCTTAGGAGAACGGCTTGAGAATGGGAAACAAATGATCCGCGAGCCTGACGTCTCGGGCCAGAGCAAGCATGGCCGGTGGCGCAAAGCAATACTCCCGCTCCGGTATCCGGGGCGAGAGTATTGGGTGAGTTGAGATGGCCAGATGAGCGGCCGCGGAGTGTTTGTCTTTTTTGTGTCGAGGTGAGGCCGTTATACTTGTTGGCGGCGGCCGAGATTTCCGTATCGGTGGTAGTCGTAGCTAAGCGACTGTTCGTTGATGTATCGTAGGCATTCGACGCGACCATCGGCGAGTACCGGTTCGTCGATAATCGAAACGAAGTTCGCGGCACATGCGGTCCGAATCGGTCCAACGTCCAGCGGCGTGATGCTGCGTAGTCGCTTTACACGTCCGGCATTGATGCGTTTGGTCAATTCGTCGGTCGTTTCCTCGAGTGGTTCCACGAGGCCTGGCAGCCAGTCGGCGATTGATTCGATTCGATCTCGATCGTCTGTGGGTAATTTGGGATCAATTGATAGCGTCAGTTGGGCGGACACAGCTGTCGCCGCAGCGATAGCGATGATGGTTTCAATGCGTTGGTTTGATGCTTCGGATATTGCCGCGGATTCGACTCGAAGGGTGAGATCTGCGGCAGCCTGATAACGCCGGATGTTGTCCTGCCCGATGAGTTGAAACGTGTCGTGCTCTTTCGTGAACTCTTCAGAAGCCGCCTTTCGGCAACTGAGAAGTGCTTCCAGGACAGTTTTTTTCTCGGCGTCGGGGAGTGTTTTATTATGCGGGCTGCGATGAACCCAATCGGTGAAGCGATCGAGTGGTGGGTGTTCGGCATCGACGTCGGTGTTTGCGGCGATTTTAGGCTGTGTATCCACGGCACCGCTGTCGTTGATTCTGCATAACGCAAGGACGTAGTGCGGACCCCCGGCTTTGAGGCCCGGTCCGTAGGCGCTCATCCCGACTCCGCCGAACGGCTGTCGCAGGACGATCGCACCCGTCGTGGGTCGATTGATATAGAGGTTTCCTGCCGGAGTGGTCTCTCTCCACAATTCGATTTCTCGCTTGTCGAGGGATTCGAGCCCGCTCGTGAGGCCGTAGCCGGTTGATCGGACAATATTGATGGCTTCTTCGAGTCGGCCGTACCTCATGACACTCAACACGGGACCAAAAAGTTCCGTCGTGTGGGAGAAACTGCCCGGTTTGACATTCCATTTCACACCGGGTCGGTACAGGGTGGGGTTCCCGTCGACGTGTTCGGGCATCACCAGCCATGATTCATCGTCATCCAGTTCTCGCAGGCCTCGGGTGAGTTCCTCGTTTGGTACCGAAACCAACGGTGTGACCATCGTGTGGAGATCCCACGCCGAGCCGACATGCAGGCTTCGTACAGCATCGGCGAGGTGTTCTCGGAACGATTCGTCATGAAAGACTTCGTCTTCGAGCAGCAACAACGATGTTGCACTGCATTTTTGGCCGCTGTGTCCGAATGCGGAGTAGAGGACGTGTTTGATCGCCAGGTCACGGTCCGCCATGGCGGTAACGATGGTCGCGTTTTTCCCGCCTGTTTCCGCGAGGAGATGCAGGTCGGGACGAACTTGCAGCATCCGTTTGGCGGTTTCCGTACCTCCGGTGAGGATGACGGTGTCGATCTTTGGATTGACGACGAGCGTTTCCTCGGCGACATGATCCGGACAGGGGGCAAACTGCAATGCGTCGACAGGAACGCCAGCCTCCCAGAAGGCCTGGCAAAGCAGATACGCAGGCAAAATGGTTTCTGCAGAAGGTTTCAGAATCACTTGGTTGCCAGCGGCCAAAGACGCGGCGATACCTCCACAGGCGATCGCCAGCGGAAAATTCCATGGTGTGATCACCGCAACGATTCCGCGGGGCTTGATTTCGAGTGTGGGTCGATCGGCCCAATCGACCATGGTCAACGGATAAAACTCGCAGAAATCAATCGCTTCGCTGACCTCCGGATCGGCTTGCGCGACTGTTTTTCCGGCGTCGGCGACCATGGATCCGATCAGATCGCCACGACGTTCGCGAAGCAGTTGTGCCACTTTTCGCAGGATTTCGTATCGTTGTGTTAGTGGCTGCTGTGCCCATTGATTTTTCTCATCAACGGCATCGATAGCATTGTGAATCTCTGCCGCGGTGGCTTGGCGTACCCGACAGACGAGTTTTTCTGGTCGGGAGATGTCATAGGAAGGTTGCCAGATGTGGTCGTCCGAGTCTTCTGATACGTCGACAGCCAAGACGGGTCGGATATCCACGGCGTTTTCGTCACATCGTTCTTTCCAGCGCGCCAGGATGTTGGATGCCCACTGCGAATTGTGCGGTAGGGACCAATCCGTGTCTGGTTCGCAGACGAATTGCGTCCAGTGAGGTGCGGGATCGGGCTGAGCGGGAGGCGTTGTGCGGTCTTGCGTGTTTCGGGGCTCGACCGAAACGGTCTCCATCATTTCGAGCGACTGTTGGAACCCTTCGGCGAGGCGTTGGAAAGTCTGCGAACCGGGTTGCAGCGAGTACGAATGCCTCAAGAAGTTTTCCGGGCCCGTGTTTTCGTCGAGTCGTCGGATGAGGTAGCCGATGGCGTTGAGAAAATCGATTCTCCGGCAGGCTGGTGCATAGAGCAGCATCGGGACGTCGCGATTGGTAATCGCGCGGCGTTGATGGTTCGCCATTCCCTCGAGCATTTCGAATTGGACGTTTTCTGAACAATCCATTTCCGCGCACCAATTCATCGCCAGCGCGACGTCGAATAGGTTGTGAGAAGCGACGCCGACTCGTACATACCCTTCTGCGGCGGCCTCGAGCAGGCGGCGGAGCATTTTTTTGTAGTTCGCATCGGTTTCGATTTTGTGAACGTAGGGAGCCATCGGCCAGCCTGATACGCTCGCGTCGACGCGTTCCATTTCCCAATTCGCGCCCTTCACAAGGCGAACGGTGATCGGCCGGCAGCCATTTCGAACGCGATTTTTGGACCACTCGATCAAATCCTGCATGACACCGAATGAGTCGGGGACGTATGCCTGCAGGGCGATTCCGGCCGCAGTTTGTTCGAGGCCGCGTCGATCGAGCGTCCGTTTCATCACGTCGGCCGTGAGGTGGAGGTCTTTGTATTCCTCCATGTCGAGGTAGACAAACTTCGCCGGTGAATGGTGGTTTGCGTTTCGATAGAGCGACTCGAGTCGGTCCGACACGATGCTGATGGTATGTTCGTAGGCGAGGGACGAGACCTGGCTATAGAGTGTGGTGAGTTTGACCGAGAGACAGCGAACCTCCGGAAGACGTAGCAAATGGATGTAGGTTTGCAACCGGCCCCGCGCGTCGTCCTCACCGAGAAGGGCTTCGCCGAGCAAATTGACGTTCATGGAAACGCCGGACTCTTGTCGTTTCTGAAGGTGTTTGACCAGGAGTTCCGGTTCGGCGGGCAAGATGACGTTGGCGGTTTCCTGGCGCATTTTGTCTTTGACCAACGGGACCGCGACGCCCGGTAGGTATTCACCGAACGACTGAAACCCCCGAAGCATGGCCTGCTCGACAGGACTGAAGAAACGAGGGATACCCTGCACGTCGAGAAGGAACGAGAGTTGATCGGCGACCCGCGCGGGGGTGTTGGTTCGGAACGCTTGGTCGGTCATCTCAACCAACGTTGCCTTGTCTGCATCGTGATCGATCATCCGATTCAGTTCGGCTTGTTGGCGACGTTCTTGTGGGGTTTGTAGTTTTTGCGCGGCGATCAGTAATTCTTCCGCCAGTTGAATTGCTGAGGTTGCATCGTCGAGTTGGATTGATTGGTTCATATCACCATTGGAGCTGGTTAAAGGTGGGTTCGCAAACAAGCGGCGGAAACTAGCCGTATCGGTATGCAGATTGCTACAATCGAGAAACCGTTGGAGGGGTGTGGCGTATCATCCCGTTTCGTCCTCCGTGGATTTAGAAAATGGATACATCTGTGATTGACCCGAATCGGTCGGGTGCAGCGTTTGGTTTCTCACCATCTTCAGTTGCTGTGAACCCGCCTGAATCGGCAGTTGTCACATTGGCGAACTCGTCGCCCGTGTCGCGCACGCAAAGCGAGGAAATGGCTCACATGCGTCGCCGTTTATTTCGCACGTTGGAGCACCCGGAACGGTGCATCGTTGCGATTGATTGCAGGAAAGTTTCTATAGAGCAAATTAAGGAAATCGCGAATCGCTTCTTTAGCGATGAGGTCTATCGAGAACGCCACAATTTGGTGTTGGCGGTCCCTACTGATGATGAGTTTTCACAATCTCCGGCGTTCGATTGTGTTCAGGCGATTAAGCAGACCGCCTTTGAGAACAACCACGACGGAAAGGTCAGTTGGTTGTTGATCCATCAACGTGATTCCGAAATGAACGCGTTGGAACGCCTGATCGAGCAACAGGGCGGTCAGTGGTTCGGCGGCTGACATCCGCCCAATCCATCACTATTCCTGAATGCCGGTTTGGCCGCGGCGTTGTTCCCGTCCGTGGTAGTGAAACCGGCATGCTGCTATTCTGCCGCGATTGAAAGTTCCGATCAGGAAGGCAACAGCGGCATCGAGGCACATGTCCGACACAAACGAACAAACGATCACGTTGCGGGTAAGGTACGACGAATGTGACCCCATGGGGTTTGTCCATCATTCCAACTACCTTCGATACTTTGAAATCGGTCGTACCGAGTTTCTTCGCTCTGCCGGCGGAAGGTATCGCGACGTGGAAGCGGCGGGATTGTTCGTCGTCGTCGTGCGTGTTGATTGCCGTTACCGGATGTCGGCGAAGTACGACGATGAGATTCAGGTAACGACTCGGATCGCGAAGGTCACTGCGGCAAAGATTGTTCACGAATACGAAATCACCCGTGACGGGCAGGTGCTCGTCGAAGCAACGGTCACCCTCGCGGTGATCGATCGGGAAGGACGACTGCAGCGAGTGCCGGAGTCGATCATCCAGTGACAATCGAACATGTTTCCGTCATGCCGTCCGAAATCGTGCAATGGGTTTCGGAGGCGAATCCACGAACCATCGTCGATGGGACCTATGGAGGAGGGGGGCACACACGTTTGTTACGTGATGTTTTGCCGGGCGATAACGAATCGGGTCTGCCGAGTCCTTTAGTGATCGGCATGGATCGGGATCCGTCGGTGATCCAGCGCGATGATGTGCCGGGCGGTCCGGGAAGTGATCCGAAAATTGAGTTGTTTTTAGGCAGCTACGAGAGAGCTCCGGCAGCGTTGGCTCACTGTGATCGGACCCACGCGGATGCGTTCGTTCTCGATCTCGGATTATCGAGTGACCAGCTCGCTGATCGAGATCGTGGATTCAGTTTTACGTTGCCGGACGCGGAGCTGGATTTGCGGTTTGATCCGGAGTCGGATTTGCCTGCCCACCAGTGGTTGGCTTTTCATGGCGAGAAAGAAATCGCCGACGCCATTTATCAATTCGGAGAAGAGCGATTCAGCCGCCGCATTGCCCGACAAATTTGCTTGCGTGCGAAGCAGCGGTCACCGGTGAAAACGGTCGGTGATCTCGTAGAAATTTGTCGACGGTGTGTGCCTCGATCGAAGAATCACGATATCCATCCGGCAACGCGGACGTTTCAGGCGCTGCGAATTGTTGTCAACGATGAACTCGGAATCTTGGAGCGGACGTTGGCGTCGGCGGCGGATTGGATCGCACCGGGTGGCAGAATCGCCGCAATCAGTTTTCACTCGTTGGAAGACCGTATCGTCAAGAATGCATTTCGCAACGACGACCGGTGGGAGATTCTGACGAAGAAGCCGCTGTGTCCTTCGGAAGAGGAGGTTCGTGACAACCCGCGGAGTCGAAGTGCGAAGTTGCGAGTGGCAATGCGAAAGGATGACGTATCCGGCGGTTTGCCGGGCAGGCCACTGCTCTAGTTCGGCTGCGACGATGTCGAGGCGGCACGATGAGTGACACGCCATCCTCCGGGAGGATCGGGCAGTCCGAATGTTTCGTGATATTCGCGTTGTTGGAGTTCGAGCCACACGAGCGTTTCTTTTGCGAGGTCACGGTTGACCGGCGAGAAAGCGGAAAGCTGGATGGCTCGAGTGACTCGCCGCTTTGCTTCTTCGAAATCTTGCCTCGCCGCGGCGGCGATAGACGCGTTGATCCAGGCGGCGACCTGGCCCGGACGACGTTCGAGCGTTTCTGTCCAAATGCTCTCGGCGGCTGGCCAATTTCCTAGTCGGGCGAGTTCGTTGCCGCGACGAACCGCCCTGCTACCAAGGCTGTAACGAGGCTCCGCGAGCGTGACAACTTCTCGAACGACGGATTGATTCAGCAAACTAAGCGTTTCGCGAATCATCGCTTTTTGCAAACGCACATGAGGATCGGTGATTGCCATCAAGTCGGGATGCCTTTGCTCAATCTCCTTTTGGCTGATGGAGATCGGCATCCCCTCGGTTGGGCAGTCGTCATCGAGACCGACCAATTTCCAAACCACGCTGAGTCTTTCGTCTGAGCGGGGGTTTCCGGTGGCGTGCATGATTTGACCACGCATCAGGTATCGCAATCCCGATCGACGGGCCGCCGCGGCAACGGCCAAGTCACTCGGATCGTTGTCGACCGCGGAAACGAGACGGATCGTTGACTCGTCGGGTAGTTGATCGGGCAGTAAGAACGAGACCGCGGAGGCGGGAGGCTGGCCGGTTCGATTTTTCCTACTTGGCTGAGTTTGCTCTAGCAGTTCTTGCCGCAGGCCCGCGGCGGTTTGATCCGGCCCCGCGATTTCCATTAGAACAATCGACTCACCGGCGACCGACGCGAGTTGGGGCGGTTGCCATAGGTGAATCGGTGCGGTTGTTTGGCAGCCGAGTAGGCAACTTAATAGACACCCGAGCAGAAAGACGTGACTGCCGCCCGCGCTCGACCCTTCGCGGTCGAGGCGACGGCAATTTCGGTGCAATCGGAGGCTATGCATGGTCAGTATCGAGAAGTTCGGGCGATCCTACCCGTGAGGTCGATATCGAAAAGTGCGACGGTAGTCAAACATCCACTTCGATGACAAGTTATCTTGGGGGCCCGGCAGTAAATTTTTCGACAGTGCATCTATCGGTACTCGCAACCGTTTTTTGCGTGAAACTCAAAGGAACGATTTCAAGATGGCCTCGTTGTTCGTGATTCGAGGGCGTGACCAGGGCAAGCATTTCCAAGTTGCCGCGCCGGTCACTCGGCTGGGACGCGATTCAACCAACGATATTCAATTGCTCGATAACGAGGCGTCTCGTGGTCACGCCGAAATCCGCTGTGATCCGGCCCTTGGACGGTTCGAACTGATTGATTTAGGCAGCAGCAACGGGACCTTCGTCAATAGCGAACGCATCGAACGGCGGGAACTCGTCAGTGGTGATCGAGTTGAGATTGGCGGCACGCTGCTGATTTTTACAGGTGGCGGGAACGTCGCGGCGATGGACGCGGCTCACGGTGTCGACATTGTTCGCCAAGTTCGTGCCGGTGACGCGAGTCGGATCGTCTCGTCTTTTTCACACGGGGGGGTGCATCGCGGGAGGAATCCGAGCGTCTCTGAAATCGCTCGACTGAAGAATACTCTCGCAGGTTCGGACTCACCCGATGACGGCGATTCATCGTCTGACAACTCAAAAACTCAACCCATGGCCGGTGACAAAGTCGACGGCCCGGTTACTACGATCGCGGACACGATTGTCGATGAGCCTAACGCAGACTCATCAGTGTCGTCGCTGGTGCATTCCCATTCTGAGGCAACGAAGAGTTTCCTAGACACCGATCAGTCCCTCGAGGTGATGTACCTAACGGCGTTGGCGGTGGGACGGACCGACGATTTGAACGAAGTCCTTGACCGTGTCTTGAAGTTGATCTTTGATTGGGTGGAAGCCGACCGAGGTTGCGTGATGTTGCGTGATCCGGAGTCCAAACGTTTGACCCCGGCTGCCCGTTGTGATCGGGAGCAGAGTAAGCCGGCGAAGTCGAAGTCCGGCAAACCAAATAAGCCTCCCGGTCGCATCACAATCAGCCATACGATCCTCGACTACGTGTTGCAACGAAAAGAAGGCGTGCGTACGAGTGACGCGGTCGATGACGAGCGGTTTGACAACGCGGCTTCGATCGTGCAGGGCGGCGTCCGTGAAGCGTTGTGTGTCCCTTTGCAGGGTCGTTACGACGTGGTCGGTGCGTTATACGTTGACACGTACACACCGCCAGGCGAGTGGATACAGAAAAAAGGGGCCACACGTTTTCATGATGATCACCTGAAACTGATTACAGCGATCGGGCACCAAGCGGCGTTGGCGATTGAAGACACGTTCTACTATTCGGCACTGTTGCAGGGAGAGCGATTGGCGGCGATGGGGCAGACGATCGCGACGCTTTCTCATCACATCAAAAACATCCTGCAGGGTGTCCGAGGCGGTAGTTATTTAATTGAGTCGGGACTCGCGAAGGATGATACGGAGGCAATTCGGCGTGGATGGGCCATTGTCGATCGCAATCAAGAACGCATCAGCAATCTGGTTTTAGACATGCTGACGTTTTCGAAAGAACGCGAACCCCAGCGTGTCGACGCGGACCTGAACGAAACCATTCGGGACGTTGTGGAGTTGATGCAGGGCCGAGCGAGAGACTCCAAAATTGAATTGCAAAGTGCCCTCGACGATGACCTGCCGATTGCCAGTTTTGATCCCGACGCGATTCACCGAGCTTTGTTGAATCTGATCACCAACGCGATCGATGCTGCGGTGTCACGCGTGCGGGTTCGTAGTCGCTTCGATGCGGTGTTGGGGTGGATCGTTGATGTGGAGGACGACGGCGACGGGGTGGATGAGGATGAACGAGATCAGATCTTTTCGCTCTTTGAGTCGAAGAAGGGTGCCCGTGGCACAGGTCTCGGTTTGCCCGTGACCGCGAAAATCATGCAGGAACATGGCGGGAGTGTTGAAGTGCAAAACGCCGCCGGTGGCGGTGCTTTGTTTCGAATGGTGTTGCCCACGATCGGAACGGACATCAGCAACACGACCAGCCGCGATACGCAAACTTAAGTCGAAAGACATTTCGTCCTGCCGTGCTGGTTCGCCGGTTGGCATGCCGGTTCGCCGCTAGTGAAAATGGTCGCATGCGATCCATGTAGATTGTAGAATGAGCCTGCAAAGGCTCGGCAAGAGACCATTGCGGAGATTGTTTTCATGCAGTTCGGGTCTTGACCGACCTATTGTTTGAAAGGGAGCGAGAGTGACAACCACGCGAATCGAATTGCTCCGCCGGATGGCGGCATTTGGCGGAATGCGTGAAGACGCTCTCGAGAAAATTCTTCATGAATCCGATGATGTTGAAAAATCAGCGGGAGAAGAGTTCTTTACCGAAGGTGACACGGGTGAATCCTTGTTTGTCTTGGAGGCAGGCAAGGTGAACGTGTTGCGGCAATGGGAGGGAAAACAGGTGCCGCTCAGCACGCTCGGACCTGGTGACTGTTTCGGTGAGATGTCGCTCATTGATTTTCAGAAGCGTTCCGCATCGGTGATCGCAATCACCGATTGCCGCGCGATCGAGGTTTCTCGAAAATCAATTGCCGGTTTGTGTCAGGATGATCTGCAGCAATACACCATGATCATGATGAACTTGGGTCGAGAGGTCAGTCGGCGTCTTCGCAAGGCGGATCAGCGATTGTTTGAGCTGCGTCGGTTGCTCGAACCTCAGGCGTTTGTGGAACTGCAGAAGCATCATCATATAACGTCTTAGCGAGACTCGTTATCGCAGAAAGATCGTTCTGGGTTTCAGTGGGGTTGGTGGTAAACATCCAGTTTGAGTCGCAACGTGTTCAAGATTTTTCAGCTCCAACCTGCCTTCACGATTGACGTTCCGGTCGAGCAGAAGCAGGCTATCGAGCGGTTGAAAATGGCGATCGCTCGCGACGAACTGCGTGGCTTGGCGGAGTCGGCAGGTTCTGTGTTTGACTTCAAAATCGCTCGCGCCGAACGAAGGTTTTGGTCGCCGCATTTATCGGCTCAGTTCAGCGAAACGGATTCCGGGGTAAAGCTCTTTGCGAGATTTTCCCCACGTCCTGAGGTATGGACGATGTTCATCGCGATTTATTTCATTGTGGCGATCTTGATGGGATTGGCGATGATTGTGGGGTACGTGCAGTGGACGCTCGGGTACTCGCCCTGGTCTCTCGCGGTGGTTCCGATGGGAGCATTTCTGATCGCCTGTTTGCATCTGGCGAGCATGATCGGCCAGAGCCTGAGTGCGGACCAAATGGCGTTGTTGCGAGAACGACTCGATCGATCTATCGAAATCGCGTTTGGCGAACAATCGGGCGATTTACTGGCATCGGGTTCGTCGGGTGACCTGAAATAAGGAGCCGCACGCCGAGAAATCGATTTTCGGCGTTGACGTGTTGATGAACCTTGCGTTGACTAGTGCGTATGAACGACGAGATATCCCCTTTGCCGACGTCCCCATTCCCGACCGAAGGTCGTATCGCAGCGGTTGATTACGGAACCGTGCGGATCGGAATCGCGATATGTGACCCGGATCGAATTTTGGCCAGTCCGCTGGAGGTGCATCCGGTAACACAGCCGGACGGCGGTGGGTATGAAGCGGATGAGGATTATTTCAGCAAACTCGCTTCCAGCGAGCGGGTCGCCGCGTGGGTCGTCGGACTTCCGATTCACTGCGACGGGGGGGAGAGCGACAAGAGCGTCGAGGCGAGAAAGTTCGCCGAATGGTTGCAGCGGGTGACTGGATTGCCGACTCGGTTGTTCGACGAGCGATTCACGACAGTTGCGGCGAATCAAAAGATTCGTCAAAGCAAAACGACCCGTAAGAAAACGAAGAAACGAATTGATGCGATCGCGGCTCAGGTGCTTCTCGAATCCTTTCTCGAAGCTTGCCGTTATCGCGGGGAGCTTGCCGGACATGCACTCGACGATGTTAAACCGGCGGGTGAGTCGCTCGCAGACTAGATGGTTGCGGGCTAAATGGTTGTGGATCGGATGTTCGCGATTGGTTTCGATTGTCACCGTTGGATTCTCTTCGGCGGCGAAGGCGCGGTCAGTGACAAATCAGGTGGCGTATGATGAGGACTCAGGGATGGCGATGAGTTTAAGCACATTGAAAATCAGCAGACCGAGCAAAAACACGCGGCGTACACGTGCGCTTGATCTCGTTCTTGCCGCAGGTTTCGTTGCAATGAATTTGCTGGCGTATGGCGCAGTGAATGCTGCGGATGTCGTGGTCGTTTGCGGCGCTGAATACCGAGAGGCGTTGTCGCCTTGGTGTGAGTTGCGACGCGGAGAAGGTCTGACGCTTTCGTTCTGCTCACCCGAAGCAACCAATCGCGCGACGGCTGAGAAGATCAGACAGAGGGCGACTTCGCAAACCCGTTACTTGCTTCTCGTTGGAGATGCTCCACCGTTTCGACCGCAAGGTCAATCGGTTGCGAACACGGACCGACAGATTCCAACGCATTACCTAAAAAGCCGTGTGACGTCGCAGCACGGTTCCACGCCGACCTATCCCACGGACGTCCCCTATGCGGATTTTGATGGCGATGGAATCGCGGACGCTGCAGTCGGACGTCTACCAGTCAATGCGCCGGAGCAACTCGAAGAGTTGGTTTCTCGAATCTCGACTTACGAGTCGTCGGGCGACTTCAGCTCTTGGAGGCGATGCCTGCAATTGACGGCCGGTGTCGGTGGGTTCGGAACGTTGATCGACGGTGCCATCGAATCAGTCACTCGGACAGTACTGACGAGTGTTCTTCCTGCGGACGCGAAACCGCAGATCGCCTACGCCAGTCCTGGGCACGCGTTTTGTCCCGACGGAGATTCGTTTTTTGATGCGGTGATGCAGCGATATCAAAGCGGGGCTCGCTTTTGGGTTTACGCCGGACATGGCAGCGTCGATCGGCTCGATTTCCTCACGCGAGCAAGCGACGACGCCGGGGCATTGTCCCAGTCAAGAGCGTCTCGCAATGCCTCGCAGCAATGGCAGGTAGAGTCTTTGCTCAACAACGAAACGGCACGGCAGTTGGCGGGCAACCCGAATCGGGCTCCCATCGCGGTCCTTCTCGCGTGTTACACGGGAGCTTTTGACGCGCCTGGTGATTGTCTGTCCGAACGCATGTTGCTCGCCTCGGGCGGGCCGATTGCCGTGATCGCCGCGAGTCGCTTGACGATGCCCTACGGCAATGCCCGGTTCGGTCTCGGATTGTTGGAGTCGGCATATTCGCCTGGCGGTGATGGTTCGTCGTCCGAACGACTCGGAGATGCGATGTTGGCGTCGGTTCAGCGTTTGCAAGAACAAACGACGGGAGATGGCGCGGCGGAGAAGCAGACCCAACCGGTATCTGCGACGCAAATGATGGTGGACGGATTGGCAGGGTTGATGTCGCCGGCGGGCAGCGACCTGGAGGAGGAGCGTCGAGAGCACGCGGGGCTGTATCATTTGTTGGGTGATCCGACGCTACGTTTGCAACGCCCAGAGAAGCTGGCGATCCGTATTGAGGCGGGAGACGAGGCGGAAAGCGTCGAACTCAAAAAGCAGGAATCAACGAAGACGGTTTGTGTCAGTGTCACCAGCCCGATTGCCGGTACGTTAACGGTTTGCATTGATCGTCCGTTGACTGCGACGGCGAGCGGGCAGGAGGTTACGGCGTCTTACCCGGACGACCCGCACGGTTGTACGCTCGGTCAAGTTTCTCTGCCGGTGAGAACGAGCGAGATGAAGAACGCTGTGATTTCGTTGCCGGGCCATTGGACGGGACCCGTCGTTGTGCGTGGTTTTGTTCAGGGGGTGGATGCGTGGGCGACCGGTGCAACACGTACCCTCGTGGATTGATTATGGTGGCGGCGCTGAGTTTTGTTTTGGTTACAAAGTCACACGCACGCCTTGGCTGAAAACGATGATGCGACTTCTTTCGTGCAGGTATACCCGAAGCGTTGTTTGTTCCCTTTTGTTAGGGATGCTATCGAGCACCGCGAATGAAGTCGAAGTGGATGCGGAACACGATCTGCGCGGTCAGCGTCCGAGCATCGTTCTGGTTTTCATGGACGACATGGGGTATGCGGACATCGGTCCGTTCGGCGCGACCGCGTATCCCACACCAAATCTCGATCGGATGGCGGATGAGGGTCGGCGTTTCACCGATTTTGTGGTGTCCTCTGCGGTTTGCTCGGCGTCACGGGCGGCACTGCTGACCGGATGCTACCATCGTCGGGTTGGGATTTCCGGGGCGCTCGGGCCGAAATCCCGCATCGGTTTGGATCCTGATGAAACAACGATTGCGGAGGTGTGTAAATCAGCGGGCTATCGCACGGCCTGCTTCGGGAAATGGCATCTCGGACACCTCGAACCGTTCTTACCACATCACCAAGGGTTCGATCAGTTCTACGGGATCCCGTACAGCAACGACATGTGGCCGCTTCATCCCGATACGGTGCGGCGGCGTCAGATTGATCCATCGGATCCCGGTAATTGGCCGCCGTTGCCGCTCATGGAAGCACACGCGGGCGAGAAAATGCGTGTGGTTAACCCGGACGTGCAACCCGCCGATCAAGAGCAGATGACGGTGGAGTTGACTCGGCGAAGCGTCGAATTCATTCGAGACTCGAAAAGTGGACAACCATACTTCTTGTATCTTCCGCATCCGATGGTTCATGTGCCCCTCTATGTTTCCGAGCGATTTGCGGGAAAGAGTGAGGCGGGTAGGTTCGGTGATGTCATGATGGAAGTGGATTGGTCAGTTGGCGAGATTTTTCGCGCGATTGAAGAGAGTCCTCATGCCGACAACACACTCGTCATCTTTACGAGTGACAATGGTCCGTGGTTGTCCTACGGGAGCCACGCAGGCAGTGCGGGGGTTCTGCGTGAGGGGAAAGGGACGATGTGGGAAGGCGGTTGCCGCGAACCGACAATCATGCACTGGCCCGGACGTATTCCACCCGGTTCGAGTTGCGATCAATTGTGTTCGACGATTGATTTATTGCCGACGATTGTGCAATTAGTCGGTGGCGCGATTCCGGAGAGGAAGCTCGACGGTGAAGTGATCCTCGCTTTGATGAGTGGGGAGAATAACGCAACGACTCCGCATCGCTCGGTGGCAGGATACTACGGTGGAGGCCAACTCCAAACGGTTCGCAATGAACGTTTTAAACTCGTTTTCCCGCATCGGTACCGAACTCTCGCGGGTGAGCAAGGAGGCGCCGACGGCATGCCGAGTCGGTACCAAATGCGAAATGCTGAGCTGGCACTTTACGATCTCGACAACGATCCGGCCGAAACGAACAATGTGATCGATATGTATCCGGAAGTCGTATCGTTCTTGACCGAGGAAGCCAAGCGTTATCGTGAAACGCTCGGGGATAGGCTGCACAAAATGTCCGGCCGTGAAGTGCGTCGCCCTCGAGCGGTCGATGTCCAATCAAGAAAAATAGGTCGATAGCGAGGTGGGGCGTCGATGCCTATCCACGTTCCTCGTTTTCCTGCTGAGTCGCGATGACATAGTGCGATGACGGAAGCAACCAGCGAGACTCGATCCACCTCCAGGACATGACCGAGGCGACGAAAGAAATCGCCAGGCCGATGGCGAATTGAACCGGGGGTGATAGTGGGAGAGAGAGAGAGGCAATGATCTGCAGAATGGGGTAGTGGAGGATGTACAGACCATACGAGAAGTCTCCATATCGACCAAAGTTGCCGAAGTAATAAAAGTGGTTTGCAAAGCAAATGACGCAGACCGCCAATGCCAACGGGTACGCCGCATACGCCCAGACCGAATGAGTCCAAAAATACGCAGCGACGATACCGGCGGAAACAATGGTTGCCCAAATGAGGTGGCGCTCAAAGTTGGGGCGGTAGTAGTACAAGAGAGCGCCAGCGACAAAGAAAGACATTTGTCCTGGTAGTTGCTCGGAGAGCTTTTCGTAGAAATTTCTTTCGGTGGTGTGTCCGAGGTGGTCAAATCCTGCGTTCCACACGATGGCGAGGACATAGGTCAACGAAAAAATCCAAAGACGGCCCCATCGCGTTCGAAGATCCAGTTGCCGCGCGAGGTAGTCGATGATCGGCACTGCCGCGTAGAACATGACTTCGATCTTGATCGTCCAAAGCGGTCCGTTGACGTAGGCCGTGTAATTGTCCTTGAACACGCCGGGGAGCGTGTTCTGAAGGAATCCCACAAATGCTAAGTGCGAGAACAGATAGGCGTATACGTCGGAGTTGCGAAAGTACTCGCCGATGCTGAGTGTGCTGAGTAGACTCAGGCCAAAGGTGCAGGCGAGCAAAACGGCGACGTAGGCCGGGAGGATGCGGCGTGCCCGTTTCTCGATGTATTGTTTCAACCGTGGCTGTCTATCCCACGATTGAAAAATCAAGTAACCCGAGATGACGAAGAAGCACTGAACCGCCCAACGGCCTCCAAGAAAGTAGCGGTCATCTGTCCATGGCAAGGACCAACCGACCAATGCCGCGTGGCAACGCACGACCATCAACGCGAGTGCGAGGCGTAGAAGGTCGAAGTTGTTCTGACGGGGCTTGCTCATGCCGGCAAAATTAGTTCCTGCACTCGGTTTTCACGGGCTGTCGTGCGGTTGCAGAGGATGCGTTTCGGAGTGTTTCATGTAGACCATGTTGGGTGCCAATAACGCAACGATCCAGATCAGAGTCAACATGGTCGGGAAGGACTCAAAGATCGTGTCTTCGACTAGCCCTGAGACGAGAACAAAGACGGTCACGCCTCGTATCCATTCGTAACCCGACGTTGCGCCGAAAACCAAAGACCATCCGAGCAGCCCTAGGATCAAAACGCATGCCACCATGCCGGCAGAGAAAGAAATGTGTAGTAGGAGATTGTGGGTACCTGTGGCTTCCTTGCTCATGACTGACGCGGCACTATCGAGTCCCCATCCGGTTAGCGGACGCTCCGCGATGAGATCGACGGCTTCTTTCCAGATGACTGTCCGACCGGTCAAAGAGGTGAGTTCTTCGACGTCGCCGCTCTTGGTGACCACCGTAACGGTGGATTCGGAAAACGGGCCTTCACCAGACCAAAGTGAGATCGCGAAAATGGCCACGGCGGCGGCGGAGACCGATGCGATGGCGATCGCTAGTCCGCCTCGACCATAAAATCGTTCAATCAACATTATGCCTGCGGCCGCGAAGCCGGCAATGATTGCGGTGCGGCTGATGGTCGCAAGGACAGTTGCCGTAGCCAGCACGACGATACCGGTCCAGATGAGATTCCACCACGGACCGCGAGTCGCAATCGCAAGGACCCGGTCGCTAACGCGATGGGGCGATGATTCGGATCGGTCGTTTGCTTCGCGCGATGAAGTCGGCGGCTGGGGTCGGCCGGTCCGCAGTGCGTGGCCTAGCAGACCAGTGGCAACGGCGACTTTCGCGATCGTGTTAGGGTGCCCGGTTCCTCCCATCCGCTGAACGGTTTCGGTGGCGCTGACATACTCGGTGAAGGTGCCACTCTCGGGGATCAGAATAAAAAGTGCCCAGGTATACGAGAGATAGATGGAGGTGCCGAGGACGAGACAGATCGCGACACGTTTGACACCCATTGTGGCTAACGCTGTGGTGATGAAGAGCAGGTACCCCATGAAAATCAGGGCCGATGCGATGCTGATGATGCGTACTGTTGGCGCGGCAAAGACACTGGTCGCGCAGAAGACAAACCCGAGTGCGAGAAGGGCAGCCCCGGGGACACTGTTAAGAAGGTGGCGGGTGCGTGGACTTAGCAACACACCGAGACATCCGATCAATGTCGCGATGCCGGCCAGTCCGAGTTTGAGCAGCGTTTGCGGGCCCGTGGAACTGGTCGCGCGATCGAACTCGGAAGCCCCGGTGATGATATCGAGCGGGTTCACCGCGGCGGCAGCGATCAGTACCCATCCGATGATCCACGGCAGTGCCGCTCGCGGTTGTTCATCGGATGACGTCATGTCCGGGCGAGGATGGGAAAGTGGGCGGTGCGTGAGAACAGAGTCGCGGTGACGCTGAACCGAATGACACCGATTGTAACCAGAGCAACGCAACTCGGCGGTCTGTTCTCCTCATTTCCTGCCGATCGAGGCTCGGAGCGAGTCAGACGTCGGTTTCGGCCATATCTCGGGCGTGATAACTGCTGCGTACGAAAGGCCCGGATGCGACTTTCGTGAACCCGATTTTGCGAGCCAGGTCCGCGAGTTCGTCAAATTCCTCCGGCGGAATGTATCGAACCACCGGCAGGTATTTGTCGCCTGGTTGGAGATACTGTCCGAGGGTGAGGAAGTCGACGCCGTGTTCACGGAGATCGGCGAGGGCGTCGAGCAATTCGCCACGCTCTTCGCCGAGGCCGAGCATCAATCCGCTCTTGGTTTTGACGGTCGGATCGTATTTTTTGACCTCACGCATCATTTGCAACGTCCACGCGTAGTCGCTCTTGGGGCCGCGAACGCGGCGGTAGAGGCGGGGAACCGTTTCCATGTTGTGATTGAAAACGTCCGGGCGGGCCTCGACGACTCGTGCCAGGGCGTCTTTGCAGTGGACGAAGTCGGGGGTCAGGACTTCCGTGGTTGCCCCGGTTCGTTCGCGAACCGCGATGACGCATCGATAGAAGTGATCGGCGCCTCCGTCGGGCAGATCATCTCGAGTGACCGAGGTGATGACGACGTGTTTGAGACCGAGTTTTTCGGCGGCCTTCGCGATTCGTTCGGGTTCATCAGCGGCGGGCGCTTCGGGTGGTCGTCCGCGTCGCACCGCACAAAATCCGCACGGCCGCGTACAGACGTTTCCCAGAATCATGAATGTCGCCGTTTGTTGGCTGTAACATTCCATGCGGTTGGGGCATTTCGCGTTCTCGCAAACCGTTTCGAGCCCGAGTTCGTCCATCAAATGGTCGGTCAGATGGTTCGCATTCGATTTCGGGATCGGTCGTTTTAGCCAACGCGGCAACCGCCCGGTGGCGCTGACAGAGGTGCCCGTGGGCATTTCAGGTTCGGCAACGACAGGCAATCGAAAAGCCATCAGATCAATCAATTCCAACGAGTGTCATTCTGCGGAGGACGCAAGGTGCGGCGAGGCGAACCGAATCACGGGGAACGCCTGCGATGCCATTGTAGCCACGAGACCAAAATCTCACCATCGCCGCCCCCACCGCTTCCCAATCTCGTCTTCGCGATACAATGCGCACCATGTCGAAGTCAAAAACCAAATCGCACAAAACCAGCCTCACGGCTGCCGGACGCAAAGAAGCCGACACCAAGGCCAAGAAAAAAGGTGGCAAGAAGTCGAAGTCTGCGAAGGCACCCGCACCCGTTACCACGCCCGTGGCGGAGAATCGGAAGGCGAAATTCCGCTATGAGATCCTCGATTCCATCGAGTGCGGGATCATGCTCCGGGGGAGTGAAGTCAAATCGATGCGGGAAGGCAAACTGTCGCTCGATGAGGCGCATATTCGGGTGACAGACGGCGAATTGTGGCTGGTCAACGCGGATCTGGCGCAGTATTCCAACGCGGGATTGTGGAACCACGACCCACGGCGGGCTCGTAAACTTTTGGTCCATCAGAAAGAATTCAACAAGTTCGCAGGACGCGCTCACGAGCGAGGCCTCACGTTGATTCCGTTGCGGGTGTATTTCAACGACCGCGGCATTGCTAAGTGCGTGATGGGTCTGGTCAAAGGGAAGAAACTGCACGACAAGCGAGAAACCATCAAGAAACGCGATACCGACCGTGGACTGCAACGGGCAATGCGTCGTGGTTAGGTGCGTCGTGGTTAGGTTCGGCATGTTTAAGTGCCGCATGGTTGCGACCGCCCATGACTCAAAAATCTGTGATTGAAATGTGCCCCGATGTTGTTCTGCTACCGTCTTTCTAAGAAGTTAACCTGCAAGGATTCCCGTCAATGTTGACGATCGAGAACCTTATTAAAAAATTCCAGCAACCCGGCGGCGGTGAACTGACGGTGCTCGACGTGCCTCAGTTCGAGATCGCCAGTGCCGAGCAAGTCGCATTGATTGGCGAGAGCGGTGGTGGCAAAACAACTTTGTTGCATCTGATCGCGGGGATGTTGTCAGCGACGTCGGGTTCGATCCGAGTCGATAATATTGAGTTGACTCGGTTGAGCGAGCAGGGACGCGATCGATTTCGTGCGGCGACGATCGGCTATGTTTTCCAAACGTTCAACCTGCTGCCTGCTTTCTCGGCGGTTGAGAACGTCAAGCTGGGCATGACTTTCGGCAGCGGTCGCGTCGACAGCGAGCGAGCGTTGGATTTGCTCGACCGAGTCGGGTTGGCGGACCGGGCAAATTATCGGCCGAATCAACTATCCGTCGGCCAGCAGCAACGGGTCGCGATCGCACGGGCTCTCGCGGGACGCCCCAAGCTGTTGCTAGCTGACGAACCGACCGCGAACGTCGATCCGGCGAGTGCGGACTCGGTGCTCGACCTCATCATTGATTCCTGTCGTAGTGAATCGATCGCTCTTTTAATGGTCACCCACAGCATGGACGTCGCGGACCGGTTCGAACGGATCGAACGACTCGAAGACATCAACCGCATCCCCGCCCTGAAGCAGAGCTGAACGAATGAATCTTCTGTTCATCGCGTGGCGTAATTTCCGTTACCGCGCGTTATCGAGTTTCCTTACCACGTTGTCGTTGATGCTCGGCGTCGGGCTCGTCGTGATGGTGATGGCGATCTACGGAATCATCAGCGAGGCGTTCGTTCGCAATGCGGCGGTGGGATACAACCTTGTGGTCGGGCCTCGCGGCAGTGCGTTGCAGTTGACCCTGAACAGCGTTTATTACCTCAGCCAACCGATCGAGAACCTGCCGTTTACCGAGTACATGGAATTTTTCCCCGCGGAAGAGCGAGCGAAAATGGTTCGTGAATTCGGCGGCGATCCGAAGTTGGGCGAGAGAGATGGTGTCTATGCCGGATTCGTCGGAGATGGCTATGCGATCCCGTTGGCGTTGGGCGACTATTTCGGCGAGTTCCGCGTTGTGGGGACCATTCCGGACTTCTTCGAAAAACTCCGGCATGGCCCCGAGGTCGACCAACCGTTCACGTTCAGTGAAGGACGAGCACTGCAATCATATAATGACGAAAACCAGTATTTCGAATGCGTGATGGGGTCGAGGGTTGCCGCCCAATCCGGAATGAAAGTCGGCGATGTGATGAAACCGACCCATGGTGATCCCGAAGGCAAAGGGCACGGACAAGGATTCACCGTGGTCGGTGTTTTGGCTCCCACGGGGACACCCAACGACCGTGCGGTTTTTGTGAACCTCGAGGGTTTCTATTTGCTCGAAGGGCATGCCAAACCGATCGAAGACGACGCGGTGATCAAGCTGCCTGAGCGGGATCCCGATGATACGCGTCCTCCGCTGTTGATGATTCCGGAACGAGAGGTGACGTCGATTCTGGTGCGTAACGGAAACATCATGCACGCGCCCGGGATGCAGAATCGAATCAACGAAAGTGGTCGGGCGCAAGCGGCGGCCCCGATCGGCGAAATCAATAAGTTGATGTCCGTGATCGTCGGCCCGCTGCTGTCGGCATTGTTGGTGATCACGTTGATCACGTGTGTGGTCGCCGCGTTTGGGGTGTTGGTGGCGATTTATAATTCGATGAACGATCGACGACGCGATATTGCCGTGATGCGGGCGTTGGGTGCTCGCCGTGGCAGCGTTACATGGGTGATCCTTTTTGAGAGTTTGATCATTGCGATCATAGGTGGTGCGGCGGGATGGTTGCTCGCACACGTCGCGATCTACTCCGCGGGGACTTTTATCGAGCAACAGACGGGCGTGCAGGTTGGTCTGTTTTCGGTCAGTCAGTTCGAATGGTTGCTGCTGCCGTTCGTGTTGGTGTTGAGTCTGATGGCTGGGATTGTCCCGGCGATGGCTGCGTATCGTACGGACGTGGGGTCGAACTTGTCGGCGTGATTCGCGACGGTCGGGACCGATAAATTGCAATGAAACAGGTGAACGTTGTGCTGCCGATAATCGAGAACGATTCGCCTGGAAATGACGTGCCCCCGTTTTCTCAGCGTATGCGAAGCGGCGGGGAGCGATTCCTCCGTCGCGAATTGACGGAGTTGCAGATCAATCTCGGAAAGTTGTGCAACCAGACATGCACGCATTGTCATGTCGACGCGGGGCCGACAAAGCGACGAGAGAACATGGCAGCCGATGTGGCGGAGCGAATCATGTCACTCGCTGCGGAAACGCCGAGTTTGAAAACCATCGATTTGACAGGTGGTGCTCCGGAGATGAACCCTTGTTTCCCAGAGATGGTGAAGACGTTCCGCGCCGCGGGGTTAAGGGTGATTGATCGGTGTAATTTGACGATTCTTTCGGAACCTGGATACGATTGGTTGGCACCTTTTTTGGCGGAGCAAGGCGTCGACGTCGTTGCCTCTCTGCCATGCTACTTGGAAGAGAACGTTGATTCGCAGCGAGGCAACGGAGTTTTTGAACGGAGTATTGCAGGGCTGCAGCGATTGAACGAACTGGGGTATGCCCATGCACGCGAATCGGACAGCGATTTGCGATTGGATTTGGTGTACAACCCGACCGGGCCGCATTTGCCTCCCGATCAGGCAAAACTCGAGGTGGATTACCGCCGTGAGCTGCGGCGTCGATACGGCATCAAGTTCAATTCTTTGTTGGCAATCACAAACATTCCGATTCGGCGATACGCACAGTATCTGCGGAAAAAAGGAATCTACGACGATTACCTACGGTTGTTGGTCGATGCGTTCAATCCCGCAGCCGTTGCAGGTGTCATGTGTCGATCTCTGCTTTCCATCGGTTGGGATGGACGCATCTACGATTGCGATTTCAATCAAATGGTCGAGCTCTCGATCGAATCGCCAACGGTCTGGACGATCGATTCGCTCGATCAGTTCGTTGGCCGACCGATTGCGATGGCGGATCATTGCTATGGCTGCACAGCCGGTGCTGGAAGCAGTTGTTCAGGGAGTTTGGTTTAACGCAATCGCTATGAATACAACGCCGATTGCGTCTACGTGGCGTCTCGGTCGTTTCACGATCGACGTGAAATCATGCAGACGATTTGTGGTATCGCGTTATTTCTTAGCCAAAGCTCGCTAGCGTGGTTGGGGAATCGTCCACGATCGTGGACGCTCCCACGAGGACCCTTCCACGAGGATGGTCCTATCGAGCATTAATTTTTCATTTCTAGATGAATTATTGGGTGAAAGGTCTTCCCGGGACGGCGAATTTCGGGCATGCTCAACTTGAGCGTTTGGTGTCAGGGGTTTTGCCCTCGAGATGCAGATGAGCTTCGTGCTGCGGAGAGCATTCATTTCGCGACGAGTTGGGGCATTGTTACAGGATGATTTGCTGTAGCACTCTGGCGAAGATTCATCATGCCACGGAATCGCTTTGTCATTTTCGAAGCCTACCGCCGTTTCGTCGCTATACCGGACGACCCGACTCATTGAGCTACCGGAAAACGTTGCTCTGTGTGACGAGGAATTGCGTCAGGACGTGGGAGTCCTGCGCGAGCGGGGTGAGTTTGACATCTTTCAAGGTTGTGTTGATGGCGACGTCGTACCCGAATCGCTGAATGATCATCTAGACGCGTTGAGGTTGAAAGCCTCCGTTTCGGTTAGCACGAACGATCGGGTATTGCTCGGGTACAACGCGTCCGCGGCCCGGAATTACTCGCTGGAACCGTTGATGCTGGGGCGACGTTTGCCGCGACTCCAATCGGGTTCCATTCGTCAACTGGATGAGACAGCGGACAAGGTATTGCTTGGCGGTGCCCGAATCGCATGGTTTGAGCACGATTGGCCGTCTCCCGATGGTTCCTGGCACCGATGGTCGACGCTGAAGATGGCCATTTTTGGCTTTCAAAAGGTCGCATTCTGTCTGTTGAGTCTGTCTCGTCCGGTGATGCGTTTGGCGAACGAGTCGGCGGCACCTGGCCGGTTGTTGAACGAGCAATTGGTCGTCTATCAGCAACTCGACGAGATTGATCGGCAAATTTGCCAGGGGATCGCCGTCGGTGACTCTACCGGGGAGATTGCCGCTTCGGTGGGGCTGACCCGTCGCAGCATTGAGGTTCGGCGGGCAAAAATTCTCGAGCATTTTGGCTTCTCTCGCCAAGTGCAGATCGTTCGGCTGTTGGTTCGGCTGGAAGAGAACGGCCTTTTGCCAGATTGATCTCGCGGTTGCATGCAAAACGCATTGCTTCTGCATTTCCTCTAAACTGGTTATATTGTCAGGGCCGACGCACGAAAGTCGTGATATTTGTCGGTGGGAACGGACCTCTCCCCCTTCATCAGAAGCTGCTTGACGGATGTTGCAGTGCCTCTTGCCGAACTTTTTTGGGTCACGTTCTTTCATGGGTGCCGAATCGGAGCTGAACGGTCAGAGTTTTCGTGATGCGATCTTGCGTCACGACGTCGCGTCGATCACCCACCAAATCATCCACAGTCATTTTGTTCTGATTCATCTGGCCGAAGAGTCGGAATCGGACGAGGTCCTCGGTGCGCTGACCGCCTGCAGTGAGGGGAATGACTACCTGGTTGTGTTCTCGAGCCATGAGCAGGCGGCTCGGTTTGTCGAATCCCGGACGGATTTGTTCGAGGAGGAATCCGAGGTCAGTGGCTTTTGGGTCGACGGACGGACGATGTTGGATTACCTCGACGACGAGCTCGGCATTCTCCTGAACCCCGATGGAGAGGGGCATCGTCAGATCAGCACTGATTTGGTTCGCGAGATCCTCGATGAACTGGGGCTCGAGGGCTGATCCCAGTCACTCGGCTGGATTAACTGCGTAACCGGAATAGTTTCGCATTTCCGGTGTGGGAAGCCCTTTTGCGGCGTTCTTTTCCTGACGATGGTCTTAATTTTGACGATTATGCGGGCCGATACGACAGTTGTGAACTTAAAAACCCAAATCTAGGGACTTTCATCACTCGGTCATCCTTCTTTTGCGGGGTGCACGACCCTTCAGACGCTGTGCACGGACGACAGCAAGACGGAGTGGGGCGGGATGAAGCGGCCATCTAGATCGGGGGAACCATCGGGGAAGGATCCTATAAAGATGATGTCGAAACGATCTAAATTATTGTTAGTCCTTGGCGGCATCGCCGCAGCGACTTGGGGTTCGGTTGGCGTGACAGCGACGGCCCAGGATGCCTTGGTCTCCGAAGCCGCGTATCAGCAACCGGTACAGGATGCGAATCAGATCCAACAAGTTGGGTTCTGCGGAAGTGGGTCGGAATGCGATGCTGCTCCCGTTTACGAAACCGATTGTGGGTGTGGTGGTCCTTGCGACTGCGACATGGGTGATTGCTGCAGCGACGAGAGTTGCGGGTGTGACGACGCTGGCGGGTTCTTGCTCGACGGATGTCAGTGCGACCTCGGCGAGCCGTTCTCGCTGTTCGGTGAAGCAAACGGAATTTCGGTTGGTGGTTGGGCACAGCTCGGCTATCACACCAAGGCGGTTCCGTTGTTCAACAGTCTTCCCGACAAATATCAACTGCATCAAGCGTGGCTTTACGCTGAGAAAGCGATCGATACGAGTTCCGGTTTCGATATCGGCGGACGCATTGACTACGTCTACGGTACCGACGCTCAGGACACTCAGGCGTTCGGTATCAGCAACGATCACTGGGACAATAGCTGGGATCACGGCTCCTATGGCCACGCGTTACCGCAAGTCTACGCCGAAGCCGGTTATGGAGATTTGTCCGTGAAGGTCGGGCACTTCTTCACGATCATCGGTTGGGAAGTTGTCGCCGCTCCTGACAACTTCTTCTACAGCCACGCGTACACGATGTACAACAGCGAGCCGTTCACTCACACCGGTGCGTTGTTCACATACAACCTTGGCGACGACGTCACCGCCTACGGTGGATACACGATGGGCTGGGACAGCGGGTTCGAGGACAACGGTGACTCGTTCTTGGGCGGGGCTTCGGTCGCGTTGACGGACAACTACACCCTCACGTATGCGGCGACCGGCGGTCGTTTCAGCAAGGCATTCCCAGATGGTGGTGATAGCGAACGAGGCTACATGCACTCGATCGTGTCGGATGTAACCATCACCGATAAGATTCAGTACATCGGTCAATCGGACTACCTTCGGACCAAAGACGCTGCGGGCAACGTTCTTCGCGATACGATCGGGATGAACAACTACTTGATCTACACCATGAGCGACTGCTTGGCTCTCGGAACACGATTCGAGTGGTATGACTCCGCGGGTGTGTTCGACAATGAAGTTGACATGTACGCGTTGACTTTAGGTGCCAACATCAAACCTCACGCGAACGTTTTGGTTCGACCCGAGGTTCGTTGGGACTGGGTAGACGGCAATCCGGCAAACATCCTTGAGAACAACAGTGACGAACAAACCACGTTTGGAATCGATACGATCTTCATGTTCTAAACGAGCGAGCCGGCTTGCCGCTGGCTAATCATTCGCTGTGCACTTCAAAGACGAGGCGGTGACGATTGTTGCCGCACT
>JBICHZ010000383.1:0-7137 GCA_043101355.1 Rhodopirellula sp. JB044 | reverse complement strand
CGGTCGGGTACCACTGCAACTGAGCAGGTATGTTGAACAGCAGCCTCACCGCCGTACACGACACCGTGATCATGGCGGCGGAAATTACGGAAAAGATGAGCACGTTGGCCCAGTTGTAAAGATTCGTCATCGAGTCCCCAGCGATCTTATGCAGATACGTATATAGACTCAGACGCGTCTGTACCGCGATCGGCGCGGTGATGAGTGTCCAACTGAGGATCGCGAGGATGTTGCCTACCAGCAAGCCGACCAGGATGTCCTTGGTCGATGCCCCGAGAGCAACAAAGGTGGCACCAATCACAAATTCGGTCGCCGCAACGTGCTCGCCGGCATACAACCCGACGAAGTGAGTCCAACCATGCAGTCGGTGCTCGGGGACAGGAAGTTGTTCCTGCTTCATGTTCGCAATGGCTTGCTGACTGGAATCCGCGGTCATATTGGGAAAAGGTTGAGAAGGTGGGGATGAAAAGGAAGCCTCCCAAAACGGAAGGTCTATTGAGCATATCTGATACAGGATTGGTGATGGGCGCGCGGGCCAGATTTGCCGCAGCAATCGCAAAGCAAACACCAACACCCAGTCAAAAATTGCTGTCTCGATAGGGATCGCTGCCGAAACAGGAATTACCGCAGCAACAGGAAACATCGCAGCAAGAACCAATAAAGGGTTCTGTTGACATGATGACGTCAAGGCAAGCGGGAAACGCGTGGCGAAACGTCGCCATGGAGTGCCGCTACGTTCCGACGCAACGAAATGAATCGCTCGCTCTGCCCATCCCCGTCATCACGTTCAGCTCGTCGCAACGCAAACATACGGCGAGCTGACATCAGGATCCTATCGCGTCCGCCTCGCAGCACATCCATTGTCTGAATCCGTTGCCTCAATCGACAAAGACGACGCAGAGTCGCGGTGGATCTGCGGACAGTCCGTGTGCTGTCATTTCGTCGACCGGATTGGCTGTTTAGCTCAGGACTGATTCAGCTCGCGTCATTCGGATGCGAATCCGATAACGCGGCTTGGCTAAGTCACCCGTTTCTTTCACTCGAGCAACGCAGCGACCAAACTGCAGTGCTGCCGAACGGCAGGCTGGTGGCGATCGGCGAATATATCGATTGGAAATAGCGCCTCCCCCTCAACAAACAGGCCTATTTGTATTACAATACCATCATGCCCCGATTAAGCCGAGCGTGCGATGCCACGTTCACGCCGGTGCGGGGCCCCTGTTTGAATGTCTAGCCGGCCAAGGAAACGTACGTGCCAAAACTCAAACGACTTTTTGCGATCGCCTGCGTGCTCGCGATCGCCGTCAGCGTGGATGCGGCCGAGAAACCCAATATCCTTTTCATCGCCGTCGATGACCTGCGACCTGAACTGGGCTGCTACGGATCTCCGATCGCGGTTTCGCCCAACCTCGACACCCTCGCCCAAGACGGCCTGCTGTTCAAGCGGGCATATTGTCAACAAGCGATTTGCCGTCCCTCGCGGGCGAGTTTGATGACCGGCGCACGTCCGGAAACCACGGGCCTATTTCATAACTATGTGTCACTCCGCGAGTTGCAGCCCGACATCGTCACCCTGCCTCAGCATTTGATCGCCCACGGCTACGAAACCGTCTACGTCGGCAAGGTTTTTCATCAAGGCGATACCGACGAGGAAAAATCGTGGAGCCGGGCGCCGGTGACGTCCGTTCCCGGTGTGAAAAAGTTGCGCAGCGGTTTCGCGTTGCCCGAGAATCAACGAATCCAGACCGAAGATCGCAAACGCATGATCGCCAAGTACGGCGAGGCGGCGAAACGTGGACTCGCGAGCGGTCCGGCCTATGAGTGCGCGGACGTACCGGATCACGCCTACGTCGACGGCTACAACACGTTGCTCGCGATCGAAACGTTGAAAGAACTGACGCAACAGCCGGACAAACCTTTCTTCTTGGCGCTCGGTTTCAAGCGTCCACATCTGAATTGGATCGCGCCGAAGAAGTACTGGGATCTGTACGATCCATCGGAGATCCCAATGGCCGACGAACAACAGGCTCCCAAGTCCGGTGCCGCCATGGGGCTGCATGCATCCTTCGAACTTCGCACCCGGGCGGGGATTCCGAAGGCGGGACCGATCGGGCCCGAGTTGTCACGAACGCTCAAACATGCCTACCTCGCGTGCGTCAGCTATGTCGACGCGCAGATCGGAAAGATGATCGCCGCACTCGAGCAAAGCGGACTTCGCGGAAACACCATCATCGTGGTGTGGGGCGATCACGGATGGCACCTTGGCGACATGGGGGTATGGGGCAAGGCAACCAATTACGAAATTGCAACGCGTGTCCCCTTCATCGTGTGGACGCCTGAAATGCAAACTCGCGGTGCGAAGACGGACGCGTTGGTGGAACTGGTCGACATTTATCCTTCACTGTGTGAGTTGTCGAATGTCCCGATTCCTTCGCACGTGGAGGGACACAGTTTCGTGCCGTTGCTAGACGATCCGGATCAAAAGTGGAAAACGGCCGCGTTCAGCCAGTATCCCAACCCCGCACTTCGCGAATGGGCGGCCAACCCGCTCTCGCCCGCGATGCGAGAAACGTGGTTTGGCCCCTTGATCAAACAGGTAGAGAACCGGATCACCGAACAGTTTCCCGATCGTTGGGAACGCGACCTGTTTGAGAAACACCTTACCGGTTTCACCATGCGGACGGATCGCTACCGGATCGTCGTCTGGAAAGACCGCCGTGACCTTGATGCCGAACCGATTTACGTCGAGTTGTTCGACCATCAAACCGATCCTCACGAAACCCGAAACATCGCTGCGGATGAACCTGACTTGGTATCGCAGTTGTTGCAACAATTCCGCGCAGGATGGGAGGCAACGCTATGAATTATCGTACTTGGATCGTTCTCTTTGCCCTCGCGACGCTGACCTTTCCCATGCAGCGTCTGCAATCGGCAGAGATTGATTTTGAGAACGACGTGCTTCCGATTTTGGAAGACAACTGCCTGTTCTGTCACGGTGAGGATGAACAGGAATCCGGGCTGCGTTTAGACCGACGCGGTTACATGCTGCGTGGCGGGGATTCCGGTTTGGCTGCGGTGGTGCCGAACCAACCCGAGAAAAGTTACTTGATCGAGGTTATCAATCATGTCGACGAAGACATGGCGATGCCTCCCGACGAGGACAAACTCGCCGCCGAAGACATTGCAACGCTCACGCAGTGGATTGAAACGGGCGCTGTTTGGCCCGGTCAAATGGAGGACGTCGTCGAAGAGGAACTCGATCACTGGGCGTTTCTCCCTCGGCAGACGGAATTCGATCATGCGAGCATTGACGCATTTTTAAACTCGCGACTGCGTGACGCCACGCTTTCGTTCTCGCCTCCTGCGGATGCATGGTCGCTGATCCGTCGAGTATCGATCGTGCTCACCGGGTTGGCGCCGACTCCGGAGCGGACGCTCGAGTTCCAACGTGATTTTGCGAAAGATCCCGATGCGGCGTACGAGGAACTCGTGGACGAACTGCTAGCCTCCCCGCATTTCGGTGAACGTTGGGCACAGCACTGGCTCGACGTCATTCGGTGGGCCGAGACCAACGGCAGCGAGAGCAACCTGTATCGCAAGAACGCGTGGATGTACCGCGACTACGTCGTGCGATCCTTTAACGAAGACAAACCCTACGACGATTTTGTCCGGGAACAAATCGCGGGTGATGCACTTGGCCACGGCGACGCGACCGGTTTTCTGGTCTCCGGTCCCCACGTTCCTGCGGCCACGGTCGGACAAGAACCCACGGCAATCCGACAGGCCCGAGCGGACCGAATGGACGAGATCCTGCAGACCGTTGGTGCGTCAATGATGGGTGTCACCATTGGATGCGCGCGGTGTCAAAACCACAAATTCGATCCGATCTCGATTCAAGACTACTACTCGATGTCGGCGGCTTTCCAAGACGTCGAGTTTGGTAGCCGGTTCCCAGAATTGTCGGCAGACCACCCTCGCGTCCGCCGAGCCGCGGAACTTCGCGAACGTCTCGCCGAACTGCGAAACAAGATGCGTTCGAAGGGTTGGGCATGGGTCGAAGATTGGACGGGATATGAAGAGATTCATTTCCCCCCCAAGTCGATCGACGAGCTGCGAATCGATTTCCATGGCCGTTGGGTCATGATGGATGAAATGGAAGTGCTCGAATCAGGAACGGACCATCGCAATGTTCTCGCCCCTGAGTTCGGGGCAACGATTCGTGACAATCCCTCGACCCGCGTGGCGAGCCAACCGACCAGCAACCTGAACAACGGTGTCTTTGGAACCAAAGGTTGGCGAGGTGTCAGCAAAAAGGGAAACAAGGAAAAACCGTGGCTCGAGTTGAGCTTTCCTGAAACAATCTCGGTGGAAACGATTCGAATGAGTTCGAACCGGGAGGACTTTCTTGAGACGGACTATCTCGAAGGAATCAACAAATCGAAATACGGCGACTTCACGATCGCACTGCGAGATGACTCCGGACAATGGCGTCCGTTTGCTTCCACGGCAGCGATGAGGCAGAAGTCGACCGGCAACGGCGAACGCGAAGCGTTGCAAACCGAGATCCAGGAACTCATCGCGGCATTGCTGGTCGAAGGTCCGCAGCCTGCGTTTTTGGCTCAGTTCATTGATCCGGTCGAAACGTTTGTTCTCGCCCGAGGCAGCCCGGAAAGTCCTCGCGATTTGGTGCATGCGGCAGCCCCAAAAAGACTCAGCGGCGAACTCGGGATTGAACCGGATCGCCCCGGACCGGAACGTCGCGAAGCGTTCGCGGATTGGTTGGTTTCGCCCGACAACCCGCTGACGGCCCGGGTGATGGCGAACCGGATTTGGCATCATCTGTTCGGTTCAGGCTTTGTCGCCACCCCGAGCGATTTCGGCCGGGCGGGAGCGACACCAACGCATCCGCAATTGCTCGATTGGTTGACAGGCCAATTCATCGAATCGGGATGGTCCACCAAGAGCACGATCCGGATGATCGTTTTGTCGAAAGCATTTCGGCAATCCAGCGCCCCCGACGATGAAGGGTTGGCCAAAGACGCCGGTGCTCAGTTGCTGTGGCGTTTCCCGCCGCGACGTGTCGAAGCGGAGGTGATCCGCGACAGTGTTCTGCAGGCGTCCGGACGTCTCGACCGGACGATCGGGGGTCCGAGCTATCGGATTCACAACGTCAAGAAACGCTACGCTCAGTGGGAAGTCGTCAACAACTATGGCGATCAAACGTGGCGAAGAATGCTTTACCAGGAACGGATGCGACGCGTGGATGATCGCATCTTTACCTCATTCGACTTTCCCGATTGTGGACAAATTCGTGCCAAGCGTCCTGTTTCGACAACGCCTCTGCAGGCACTCAATTTGATGAACAGCGACTTCGTTGTCCGGCAGTCGGAATTATTGGCCGAGCGAGCACGATCGGAGCGCGGGCGATCGCTCGAAGATCAGGTCACACGGTGTTTCGAATTGCTTCTGTGTCGCCAACCGACCGCCGACGAACTCGACGTCTCGATGGATGTCGCGACCACTCAAAGCCTCGAACTGTTGTGCAGAACGCTGATCAATACGAATGAATTTGCGTTCCTGCCGTGATCAACCCGCCAACACTTCCTCGACAACTCTTCATCATTCCACGACGCTCCTTGAAAGAGTCTGATGAACCCTGAAAAACTATCGCCTGTCGGCCGCTCGTTGCTCAATCGCCGGTCGTTCTTAGGGCAGTCCGGAATGTCACTCGGCGCGATCGCGTTGTCTCAGTTGCTCGCCAAAGACAATCTACTGGCATCAAATTCGGGGACCGGACCGATCCGTCCCAACATTGACGATGAGAATCCGTACGCGCCGCGTTCACCGCATTTTGAAATGCCTGCCAAACAGGTGTTGGTGATCTATTGTCCTGGAGCGGTCAGCCACGTCGATACGTTCGACTACAAACCAGACCTATACAAACTGCACGGGCAAAAGCCACCGGGAATCCCGGCGGTGACTTTTGAAGGACCGACAGGGAATATCGCCAAACCGTTTTGGCAATTCCGTCCGCGCGGCGAGACCGGCAAAATGGTCTCGGACCTGCTGCCCAATCTCGCATCGATGGTGGACGATTTCTGCTTCATGCATTCACTGACCACGCAGACGAGTGCCCACCCGCAGGGCGAAAACTTCATCAACACCGGCTTCACGATGGAAGGCTTTCCGTCGTTTGGTGCTTGGGTGACCTACGCACTCGGATGCGAAACGGATGAACTGCCGGCTTTCGTTGCGATCAATGACCCTCGCGGATTGGCCCGCAGCGGCAAGAACAATTTTGGCAGCGGTTTTCTCCCCGCCGCGTTCCAAGGAACGGACTTCACCGCGGCAAACCCGCCGGCGAACCTCGGACGCCCCAACGCATACACATCCGACGCCGACCGGGCGAGTGTCTCGTTGCTGCAACGACTCAACGCGAAGCACCTGCGGCAATTCCCCGGCGATGCCGATCTCGCGGCCAGAATCGCCAGTTACGAACTCGCCGGGCGAATGCAAACGTCGGTCCCGGACGTCATGGACATTGCGAATGAACCCGAGAGCGTGCACCGGGCCTACGGCACCGATACCGGGACCGAACTGAAAAAGGCATACGCCAACAACTGCATCCTCGCCCGACGGTTGCTCGAAAAGGGCGTTCGCGTCGTGCAGTTGTTCAACGGAAGCGACCCGGCCGGTGGTAATGGCATCACGAACTGGGACTCGCACAGTGACATCGAGCGAACACACGCGATGCAAGCCGAGATCATGGACCAACCGACCGCGGCATTGATCGCCGACCTGAAACAACGCGGCATGTTAGAACACACGCTCGTGGTTTGGTGCACCGAGTTCGGACGGATGCCCTTCCTTCAAGCCAACGGAACCGGTCGAGATCACAATCCGGACGCGTTCACGTGTTTCCTCGCGGGAGCGGGCGTCAAGAAGGGATTCAGTTACGGCGAGAGCGATGAGTTCGGGTTTAAATCAGCGGTCAATGAAACGACCGTTTACGACTTCAACGCGACACTGCTGCACCTGATGGGACTCGATCACGAGCGACTGACGTACTACCACAACGGTCTCGAACGTCGGCTGACGAACGTGCATGGCCATGTCGTCAAAGACGTTCTCGCGTAG
>JBICHZ010000382.1:0-12004 GCA_043101355.1 Rhodopirellula sp. JB044 | reverse complement strand
GAAAAACGCATACAAGCGATAGATTGCGTCTGACGGACAGCTTCCCGGGCCCCTCACTACCTTGATTTGTCGCTGAGACGTTCCTTAACGGTGAGCTACACTAGGGGGTCTGGGGTATTGATACCTAGACGAATTGGTTGCATGCGGCTAAGAACTCGTTTTGGTCGCAACCGGATGGCCCCTCACTCGATAATGGCTCGTGGACTACGAAACTGGAATCCAATCGTCGACCCAAGTGTCCGGATTATGGACACGTGGAGGCCCTGCGCAATCAGATTCGTCGACGTTGATTCATCTCTGTCGATATCACGCGTGCGGTGATTCCGCATCGCTGCCCGCGTTTACCCACGTCCTGGGTGAACCCGGTGATCACGATCGACTCAGTTTCGCACAATTGGACGAACGAGCCCGCGCGATCGCATCGGAAATTCAATCTCGCGGCGGTGTCGGCAAACCGGTCCTCATCGTGCTCGATCCCGGATCGGATTACGCCGCGTCCCTGTTTGCGTGCATGTACGCGCGAGCGATCGCCGTTCCGATCTATCCGCCGCAGATGCTGCGTCTGCAGCACACATTGCCGCGGCTCAAAGCCGTGATCGCCAACACGGGCGCGCAACTGATGCTCAGCGATCGAGCCACGATCGGCGATTCGCTGAGCAGTCTTTGGCAGATGCCCGAAAGCGGGGCGATCGCCGTCGATGAAATCAACACCGAGGCCGCGTCGCGTTGGGACGGTCGTTTGCCCAAGCCAGACGATGCCGCGATTTTGCAGTACACCTCCGGATCCACCGGAAATCCCCGCGGCGTTGTTCTGACTCATCGCATTTTGCTCAGTAACCTGCACGCGATCGTCAGGCACGTTCACTTTGACGGTGCCCGCAGCGTTCAGTGGGTGCCCCCGTATCACGACATGGGATTGATCGGTGGAATCCTGCTGCCGATCTATCGCGGCGTCGAGACGGTCATCCTCTCGCCGGCCGATTTCGTCCGCAGCCCGCTGCTGTGGCTTCGATGCATCGACTACTACGACGGTTCGAGCAACGGTGCTCCCAATTTCGGGTACGAACTGTGCGTGCGACGAATCGATCACGCTGATTGCGAGGGACTCGACCTGAGTTCGTGGAAGGTCGCTGTCGCGGGTGCCGAACCGGTTCGCGCGTCTACGCTTCGCCGGTTCGAAGAGAAGTTCTCACGGTACGGGTTCGGTTCAACCACCTTCTGCCCCGCGTTCGGGATGGCAGAAACCACCGTGATGCTGACCGGCTCACCGTTGGGAGAACGATACAAAACCTACCACGTCGACGCGCAGGCGCTGCGACTGGGGCACGTCAGTCCTAAGTCTCCGACGAACGCCCCGAATGAAAAAGAACAACCGGTCACACAGGAACTGGTCAGTTCAGGCATTCCCGTCGAAGGAATGGAATACGAAATCGTTGACCCTCAAACCTGTCACGCGCTTCCTGACGGCCAAATCGGAGAGATCTGGGTTCGCGGCGGTTCCGTGGCGGCCGGATACTGGAACGACAAAGACGCGACCGCACACACCTTCCACGCTCAACTCGCGTCGACGGCTCACTGTCAATCGAAGTCCGTCGGAAAAGACGACCGGTACCTGAGAACAGGTGACCTGGCCTCGCGCATTGACGGCGAATTGATTGTCACAGGTCGATTGAAAGAATTGATCATCGTCGCAGGTCGCAACTTCTACCCACACGACATCGAACAGATCGTCCAATCGACCAGCGAAGCATTCAAACCGGATACCGGAACGGCGATCAGCATCGACGTCGACGACAGCGAGGAGTTAGTCGTCATCCAGGAATTGTGGCGGCCTCGTAAATTCATTCCCGAAGACCTGCTCAAAGATGTCGTCGCGGCTATCGCAGAAAAGGCGCAAGTGACACCTCACGCGGTCGTGCTCGTCCGCAGCGGTTCACTCCCGAAAACTTCCAGCGGCAAACTGCAGCGGACGGACACGAAGGAGATGTTCCTGCGAGGTGAACTCACCGAGATTGCTCGTTGGGAAGTCGGTGGAACGTGCTCCGCCAAGCCTGAACCATATCAAGCGCCTAAAACCAAGACAGAACAAACAATCGCTTCCATTTGGTCGCGACTACTCGGGGTGGACTCCATCAGCCGAAACGATGACTTCTTCCTTCTCGGTGGCGGTTCGCTGCTGATCGCACAAATGCTAACCGAGTTGAGCGAACGTTGCTCGGTATCGGTCCCCATGGCGACGCTGTTTCGTCATCCGCAACTGAAAGACTTTGCAGAGATCGTCGACTCGATTGATACCGCAAACCAATCGACACAACCGATCGTTCGTGCATCACAATCACTTAGCGAACCGCAACCGCTGTCCTCCGCTCAGCAACGCTTCTGGCTGCTCGATCAACTCGGACAAACCAATGCGTTCGTTCACGTGCCGGTTACGATCGAACTCGACCATCGTCTCGATCGCGAACAACTCGCCGAAGCGTGCCAACGCGTGATTCGAAAGCACCCGATGCTGCGAACGCGGTTTATCGAAACGGACCAGGAACCCGTACAGGTCCTCGATGATTCGATCGAAATCCCAATCCACGAATTCGGCAAAGAGTTCGCCCCGAACGGTCAGTCCAATGATTCACTGACGCAGTTCATTTGCGAACCGATGGATCTGGAACGAGCCCCGTTGCTGCGCATCGGGATGACTCAACGTGCAGATGGTGGTACACGCATCGACCTCGTACTGCATCACTTGGTCTGTGACGCTAGTAGCCTTCAAATGTTGATCGGTGACCTGGCAACCGCTTGTCAAGCAGATGTCACCTCGACATCGCAACGGACCGCGTCTGAGGATTCAACAGACAAACACTCCGTACGCTATGTCGACTACGCAAAGTGGGACCGGACGAACATCACTCGCGAAGAATTCGCGTCGCGTCTTTCCTATTGGAAAACACGTCTCGCGGACATGCCGAGCCAAATCAACCTGCCTTTCGCGGACACACCGGTTCGCGAAACCGGATCAACATCACGGACGCCTGCAACGAGAATTGTTACCCCAGCGATCTCAAATCGCATCGAACAGATCGCTCGAGATCACGGGCTCACGCCATCGATGGTTTACTTGACGGCGTTTCAAACCGTTCTCGCTCGTTATGGAGGCGGCGACGATTTTGGGATCACGGTCCCGACGTCCAACCGTCCGTCAACACAACTCAACGACGTCGTCGGTTGTTTTGTCAATCCGATTGTCTATCGAGCTCGCATCGATCAATCCCGATCCATTGCAGACGCGTTAGAGCAAACTCGCGCGGATCTACTCGGCGACCTCGACCACGCCGACGTGCCGTTCCAAGAAGTCGTCTCGGCCGTCGATCAGGTGCGGGACCTCTCGCGGATGCCGTTGTCACAGGTGATGTTCCTGTATCAACCACCGTTTCAAAATATTGAACGCATGGGTGACGCGACCGTTACCTCCGTGCGTCCCGGCTATTCCGCGGTCACCGCCTATGACCTTTCGCTGATTGTTCATCCCGGCAACACGACCGAAGTCGCAGTGGTCGCAGGTGAACGAGTCCCAGAACAACTCGCAGGCAGAGTCCTCGACTCGCTTAACGAGGTGCTCGAGCAGATTACCGATTCGGCGCTCGCCGAGCAAACCATTGGCGAACTGTCGGTCCCTTCGAAAGCAGAACACGCAAGAATCGAATCGGCGGAACAGGGTAAGAAACTTCCCGTCGGCTCTGACGAGAACCTCATCGCTCGACTGCGCACTCACGCCGCACAAACCCCTAAGCAAATCGCCATTGTCGATGACTCGAAATCGCTAACTTACCGCGAAGTCGATCAGATCAGTGATCGCATCGCGTCGGGTTTGCTGTCAGAGGCAGTCTCGTCGGGTTCGCTGGTCGGTATTGAGATGTCACGGAGCGCCGACGCCCTGATTGCGATTCTTGGTTCATGGAAAGCAGGGTTCGGTTACGTTCCTCTGGATCCGACACAACCACCACACCGCCGAGAACAAATCCGGACCGCGGCCAACCTCTCGTTCGTCATCGACGACACGATGTTCCAACGATGGATGCAGCAGACCGAAGACGAATCGGCACGCGGGCAAGAGTCCACGCCGTCGCAGAACGATTTGGCGTACGTGATGTTCACATCGGGTTCGACCGGAACACCGAAGGGCGTCGCGATCGAACATCACAGCGTATCGAACTTGCTCGCCTCGTTCGCGGATCAACCCGGTTTCACCTCCGACGATTCCATGCTCGCGGTCACCACCATGTCGTTTGACATTTCGGTACTCGAGATGTTGCTTCCACTTTGGTGCGGCGGACAGACGATCGTTACCGCCAATCGCATCGGTGAAGATCCCGATTCGGTCATTCGCACCATCCACTCAGCCCGCCCGAATGTCGTCCAGTCGACACCCTCGGCCTTCCGAATGTTGTTGTCGGCTGGATGGCGACCGAACGAAGGCACACGTCTCTTCTGCGGTGGCGAACCGCTGCTGCCTGACCTCGCCGCGGATCTACTCTCGAGCGACTGTGAACTGTGGAACGTCTACGGCCCCACCGAAACAACCGTTTGGTCAACAATCACACGGGTCGAATCCGCTGACAAAATTACGATCGGACTTCCGATCGCCAATACGATCTGCCGAGTAGTCGACGGACACGGCAATCCCGTTCCCGACGGCGTGGCGGGCGAATTGCTGATCGGAGGCGATGGTGTTGCCCGGGGTTACTTTGGCGACGACAAGCAAACTTTCGAGCGATTCATCGTTAGTGACGAAACACGTTTTTACAAAACGGGGGATCAGGTCCGACGTTTGTGCGACGGTAACCTAGAGTTTCTCGCTAGGAACGACCGACAAGTCAAACTCCGAGGGTTCCGTGTCGAGCTCGACGAAATCGAAGCCGCGTTGCAACAGTGCGGCGGAGTCGATCGAGCCGCCGTGGTGCTCTGGAAAAACGATTCGACCGGTGGAGATCGGTTGGTTGCATTTTGCTCTGGGGCAAACGAGAGCGAAACGGTACGAACGGAATTGGCCCAACGCATCCCGGAATACATGGTGCCGGCAACGATTCAGTGGCTCGATGAGTTACCTCGAACCCCCGCCGGAAAAACCGACTACCGTTCGCTCCCAACCGAATCCATCCAACCTGTTAGCACAGAAAAATCACCACCACGGACGCCGCTCGAACAAGAGTTGGCGGAGGTGTGGTGCGAGGTGCTCGAATGCGAAAGCATCGGGCGAGACGATCACTTTTTCGATCTCGGTGGCAACTCATTGATGGCCGCTCAACTGTTCGCGCGATTGCGTCAACGGTTGGACATCAATTTGCCACTACGTGAGATTTACGCCCGACCGACCATCGCATCGCTGGCCAGTGCCATTGTGATGCACCAGGCGGAAACAGACGCCGATGACTTATCGGACATGCTCGCAGAACTCGATTCGCTTTCGGACGACGAAGCGATGCGAGTACTCGACAACGACAACCCGACCTGACTTCCTCCACCGAACTTCGTCATGATCACGCCCTGCAAAGAACGCGAACTCGACTTCCTCATCATCGGTGCCGGCCCCGCCGGTATTCAGTTGGGGTATTTTATGAAGCGAGCCGGCTACGATCACTTGATCTTGGAAGCCCGTGATCGCCCGGGCACGTTTCTCGAAAAGTATCCTCGCCACGGTAAACTGCTGTCGATCAACAAAGTTCACACGGGATACACCGACCGCGAATCACAACTTCGCTACGATTGGAATTCGCTGCTTTGTGACGATGACGAAATGGCGTTCGGAAAGTACTCGAAAGAATACTTCCCGAGCACCGAAGACTACGCCCGCTACACGCGAGACTTTGTCGAACGATTCGATCTCGACGTCCAATTCAACACATGCGTTGAGTCTATCGAAAAAGCCGAAGAAGGTCGTGAAGGATACGTCGTCCGTGATAACCACGGAACGGTCTACCACGTTCGCTGTCTCGTCGTGGCGGTCGGAGTTCAAAAGCCCTACATCCCAGAAATTCCTGGCATCGAACTCACCGAGAATTACGCCGACATGTCGATCGAGCCCGAGGACTTTGAGGGTCAGCGGGTTCTGATTTTAGGCAAAGGAAACTCAGCGTTCGAAACAGCCAACCATCTGGTCTCGGCTACCCGAGTAACACACTTGTGCAGTCCCAACCCGATCAAGATGGCCTGGCAGACTCACTTCTTCGGTCATCTCCGCGCCGTCAACAATGACTTTCTCGACACGTATATCCTGAAAGGACAGAACTCGGTTCTCGATGCGAACGTCGACAGTATCAAGAAAGTGGACGGCGAGTACCATGTCGAGATCACGTTCACGCATGCCGAAGGCCAACGTGCATCACTCGCATACGACCGCGTGCTTTGCTGCACCGGCTTCCGCTGGGATCCGACCTTCTTCGCCGATTCGTGCCGTCCCGACATGGCGTGCGAAGACCGACTGCCCGCGATGACAAGCGGTTGGGAATCGACCAACCTGCCGGGCGTTTTCTACGCGGGAACGATCACGCAAATTCGTGACTTGAAAAAGACCATGTCGAGCGTTCTGCACGGGTTTCGGTTCAACACGGCGGCCCTGTTCAACATCCTCGGCGAGCGATTCATGGACGTCCCCTGGCCATCCGATTCGTTTGAAGCAACGTCGGAAAATATCGCAAACAAAATCACCGCTCAGGTCAGTTCCGCCGCCGGACTCATGCACCAGCCCGGATTCCTCGGTGACTGCCTCGTCGTCGATGACGAAACCGGCATGGCGCATTACCACGCCAACATGGCGGTGGACTACATCCAGGAAAGCCACTTCGCCGAAAACTCGCACTACTACATCATCACGATGGAATACGGCGAGTTTGAAGGCGACATTTTCAATAAACACCGCGTTCCGGACGCGGCCAAAGGATACGACGACGCCTACCTGCACCCACGAATCCGCAGGATGTGTCGTGGCCAGATGATTTCGGAACATCACATTTCGGAATCCCTCGAAAACGATTGGCGCGTGGGTGAACACCCTGGCGAACGACCTCTGATCCGAGCGATCGATTTCATCGGGCAAACCGACGCGACCCGATACCAACAGACACACCGCGACCAACTGCTCCGCTTCCTCAGCGACCAACTCGCAGTCGGATCTCCTTCCGAAGCAGAACTGCCTGCACTTGTCTGTCCCTCTTCTTCTCCAAATGCGTCGGCGGCTATCTCGACGGCCATCCAGTCGACAGGAAACTCATGTCCGATCTCGAGAAACGGCTAGCATCTCTTTCGCCAGCGAAACGCGCGCTTCTCGAGAAAATGCTGCTCGAACGCGCATCGACTCGTAGCTCCAAGATTTCTCCACGACCTACCGATTGCGAGGACAGCCTCTCCGGCGCGGAAAGTCGGTTGTGGTTTGTCGATCAAATCGCAAAGGATGACCCGTTCTACAACATGCCCCTCGCGGCACGTTTGCACGGCCCCTTGGACCGAGAGAGTCTCGACTCCGCGGTTGGGCAAATGGTGCAACGGCACGAGTCCCTTCGCACAACGTACCACCTCGTTGACGGTGAACCAAAGCGAATGGTCCACCATTCGCAACCAATCCGCTGCGCTTGGGTGGATGTTTCCGATAGCCGCGACTCGGATAACGAGATCCGGCGAAAAATGCGGGTCGCCTCTCGCACGCCGTTCGATCTCGAGAACGGACCGCTGCTGAGGATCACCGTTTATCGGATTAGCGACACCGAACATGTGATCTTGCTGGTAATGCACCACATCATCTCGGATGGCTGGTCGATGATCGTGATGCTCCGCGAGTTAACGCTCGCCTACGAGATGAATCGGTCGCGAGATTCGTCCTCGGAATTTTCTCTCGGCGAGCTTCCATCGTTGCCGATTCAGTACGCCGACTTTGCTCACTGGCAAAACGAACAGATGTCGGAAGAGCGGATCGAAAAGCAAATGGCGTACTGGCGTGAATCGCTCGCCGGTGCCCCCGCCGTGCTCGATTTGCCGACGGATCGCCCGCGTCCTGCGGTCCAGGATTTCATTGGCGCGACGGTCGATCTCGAATTGCCGGTCGAACTCACGCAATCCGTCAATCAACTCGCGTCCAAACTACAAACCACCCCGTTCGCAGTCTTGATGGCGGCCGAAGCCCTGCTCCTGGGTCGTTTTTCACGTCAAGACGATCTCGTTCTCGGAACGGCTTCGGCCGGGCGTGTTCATCCCGAAATCGAGCCGTTGATCGGCTTCTTCGTCAACACGTTGGCCCTGCGTGTGCGGTTGGAAGAGGACCTTTCGTTCGTCGACCTCGTCAAACAAGTTCACCAAACCACGGTCGCCGCCCACGAACATGCCGACGTGCCGTTCGAACGTTTGGTGGAGGAACTCGCTCCGACGCGTGACCGCAGTTTCTCGCCGATTTTTCAGTCGGCGCTCGTGATGCAGAACCTGCCTCGCGACATCAGCGAAAAAGGCAGCATTCAGGTCGACCCGATTTTGGTCGACAACGGCACCGCAAAATATGATCTGACCTTCTTCCTATGGGAAGAATCCGAAAAGCTAATCGGCCACGTCGAATACCGATCCACTCTCTTCGACCGCGATACCATCGAACGGCTCATCGATTCGTATTGCACGCTGTTGAGTGCCGCCGTCGCGCAGCCCGATTCGTCCATTGATCGTTTGACGATTCTCTCGGAGACACAGAGATCGCAGGTCATCGACGAATTCAATCAGACCACAGTAACCAATCCGCCACCCTACCTTCTACACGAATTGGTCGAAGAGAACGCACAGCGAACTCCAGATAAAACCGCGGTGGTGCATGGAAACACGGAAATCAGCTATCGCGATTTGATTGAAAAGGCGAACAACATCGCCGGGCATTTGATCGCCGCAGGAGTCCTATCGGAAACCGCTGTCGTCATCAAACTGCCCCGTTCGATCGACCTCATCGCATCGATATTGGGTATCCTCAAAGCCGGTGGATCCTTCGTCCCTGTCGACCCGGAATTTCCTTCGGCGAGAGTCGACCAAATTGTCAACGATACTTCCGCCAAGGTGCTGATCGATCCAAACTGGATCCGCGAACATAGCGAGGCTCCGCCGAACACCGCACTCCCGACGATCGATCCGAGCCAGCGAGCGTACGTGATCTTCACGTCCGGATCGACGGGCGTCGCCAAGGGCGTCGAGATCGAACACCGAGGAATCGTGAACTTTGTGCGGGCACAAATCGATCGAATGAAGGTGTCTTCAGACGACCGATTCAGCTTCAGCTTCTCGCCCTGTTTCGATGGTGCGATTTCCGAAATCTTCTACGCCCTCGGCAGTGGCGGCACGAGCGTTGTCGTCGACAAACCCACGCTGCTCGTTCCCGAAGAACTCTCGCGGTTACTGAACCAAAACAACGTCAGCGTCGGCAAATTCCCGCCGGCACTACTATCAACTCTCGATCCTGCACAACTGCCGAATCTTCGCATTGTTGCCTCCGCAGGCGATAAGTTGACAGGCGAACTTGCTCGCCGTTGGCTTACCAAAGGACGGCGATTCTTTAACGGTTACGGACCAACCGAAGTTTCTGTCGGCTGCAGCATGATGCCACTCGACGAGACCTGGACGGGTGAAAAACCGCCAATCGGTCCGCCGATGAACAACATGCGGATGTACATTCTCGACGAACACCAAAACCCACTTCCCATCGGTGCAACAGGCGAGATTTATATCGGTGGCAAAAGCGTCGGGCGAGGTTACCTGGGAATGCCCGAACAGACCGACGCTGTCTTCTTGCATGATCCGTTTGTATCGGATGACGCTGACACCGATAATCGGCCACCGCGGATGTATCGAACCGGCGACCTCGGACGGTGGCTCGCCTGCGGCAACGTTGAATTTGTAGGCCGAGTCGATGACCAAGTCAGCCTTCGCGGCTTTCGCATCGAACCCGGTGAAATCGCAGCCACCCTCGAAACACTCGAAGGTGTCCGCCAAGCAGCCGTTATCGAGCGCAACGAAAACGAAACCTCTCAACTCGTCGCCTATGTGGTTGCGCAGAAAGATCGCGTCGAAGAGGAACACACCTCTCATCTCGAATCGAATCATGTCACGCAGTGGCGCGACCTTTTCGAACAAACGCACCGCATCGCCCCTCCGGTACTCGATCCCTCATTTAACATCACCGGGTGGATCAGCACCTACACCGGAAAACCGATCCCTAGCGATGAGATGCGTCAGTGGACCGAAGGAGCCGTTCGTCGCATCCTCAATCTGCGACCTCGAAACGTTTTGGAAATCGGTTGCGGAACCGGTTTGCTGTTGCTCCGAATCGCCGAACACTGCAAACGATACGTCGGTTCTGACCTGCTCGCGTCATCGCTGCAGAACATCGAGAGTGAACTGGCTCATCGCCCTCAACTGCAAGACAAAGTTGCTCTCGTTCAGGCGTTCGCGGACGAGTTCAATCATCTCGGAGACGACAAGTTCGACTGTGTCGTGCTGAATTCAGTCGTGCAGTATTTTCCCGGAGTGGACTACCTGCTCCGTGTCGTCGAGGGGGCAATCGCTCACCTGGCTCCCGGCGGATCGCTGTTCATCGGCGACGTCAGAAACCTTCGTTTGCAAACAGCAATGGCAACGTCGGTTGAAATGGCAAACGCCGATCCACAGTTGTCGCTCAGTGAACTCAAACACCGCGTCGCCTCCCGAATCGAACACGAAGAAGAACTGCTTCTCGATCCGGAATTGTTCAGCTACCTGAAAACGATCCATCCTCGAATTTCCAATGTCCGTGTGCTCCTCAAAGACACGGCTCAACAAAACGAACTAGGTCGTTTCCGGTATGACGTCATTATCGACGTTGACGCCCCCCAATCCGAAACCACCTATCAGACCAAACCGTTCAACGACGAATCGGCAATCAGCACGGCTCCCCCGTCGTCGGTTCGCTATACCGGAATCATCAACTCACGCGTTGCGAAAGACTGCCACTCGATGGCGTTGCTCGAGACGATGCCCGATACGGCAACGGTAGCCGATCTGATGGATCGTCTCCAAGCCGATGCGTCACAATTCGAAGGCCGAGAACCGAACGACCTGATCGAGTTGTCGCCCACAGAGTCTTCGGCAACTTGGAACGAAGACGATCCGAGCCGATTCGACTTGGTCGTCTGCTCCTCGCAAGCCGACTCCAACTCGGCTGATACTCGGTCCGTTGGGAGATCCAACGTGGCATCGCCGAGCGATCCTTCACCGACTGACACCAACGGGATCGACCCGAGTCAGTTTGCGAACGATCCGATCGGCACGGAACGGGATCGCGAGTTCACCAAACGATTGCGTGATGAACTCTCGGCACGACTGCCCGCCTACATGATTCCTTCCGCCTTCGTTGTGCTCGACGAGATCCCACGCACGATCAATGGCAAAATCGACCGAGCGAACTTGCCACGTCCGGCGGGTCGCCCCGCGTGGGCAGGCAACTTCAAGGCACCAACCACCCCGACTCAGGAAGCACTAGTCAAAATCTGGGAGGATCTGCTCGATACACGTCCGATCGGAATCGAAGACGACTTCTTTGAACTCGGCGGTCATTCGATGTTAGCGGTTCGCATGACGAGCGACATTGAGCGGTTGCTCGGCAAGCGTCTCCCTTTGGTCGCGTTGTTTCAAAACGCCACGATCGCGCACCTAGCCGAACGAATCGATGCAGGCGAATTGTCCGATGCCGGTTCGACATTGGTTCCACTGAGAATGGCGAATGCCACAGGTTCGACCGAGGAAGGGGAACCACCACTCTTCTGCATTCACCCTGCCGGCGGAACAGTATTCTGCTACATGGAAATGACATCGCACTTGCGATCGGGACGAGCCGTCTACGGCGTCCAAGCCAATGGGATTGACGGAACTCAACCCCCGCACGAAACGCTCGCCGAAATGGCGGCTCATTACGCCAGAGCGATTCGCGAAGTTCATCCCGAGGGTACCGTGCATTTGG
>JBICHZ010000381.1:0-3561 GCA_043101355.1 Rhodopirellula sp. JB044 | reverse complement strand
GTTTGCTCGCTCAGGCATCTCTGATTGAGTTGCGTTTTCGTGGTTCGGTACGCGTCGTTGAAACGAGAAAGTGCCGGTATGTGTTGACGAACAGACTGGGTGTGCTATCGTGGTAGCACGCTGGTTCGGGTGTGCTCTAGATTTCGTTTTCGGTTTGAGGACTCGAGGTCTGTCTTTCGAGTTGTCGCCCGCACCGACGATCCCGCTACGTGTCATGGAGCCAAACCCGATCGTGGCTACTCATGTTCTTTTCAATTGATCCCCAAAGCGCGGTTCCGATCTACGAACAGACCGTTCGTCAGGTCAAATTTGCGATCGCAGACGGAACGCTCGTCGGTGGGCAAATGCTGCCGAGCGTCCGCCAGTTGTCACGCGACATCGCGTTGAACCCCAACACGATCGCCCGCGCTTACCGAGAGTTGCAGGCCCAGCAGATAGTCAAGCCACTCCGAGGGCGTGGGTTGGTCGTCCGGCGTGATGCCGTCGATCTCTGCTTGGAAGCTCGCAACGAGATAGTCGCTGCCAACGTGCGAGCAACGTTGTCCGACGCGTTTTCCGGTGGAATGTCGGCCGGGCAACTGCGTGAAATATTCGAACAGACACTGCATGAATTGCAGTCGGCGGAGGAAGCATCCGCATCGTCCTCACTATCTTCCGGCGGAGAGCACGGCAATGACCGAGATCAACAGTGAACAAGCGAAGTACCAATGTGATGCGCCTGAGAACGCCGGCGACTCCCAACCGGTTGTCGATGTTCAGTCGGTGACCAAGCGTTTTCGCAACACATTGGCGCTCGATCAAATCGACATGTCGGTTCCCCTCGGAAAAGTATTTGCATTGCTCGGCGAGAACGGGGCAGGCAAAACAACTTTGCTTCGAATCCTAACCGGGTACCTCCGTCCTGATCGAGGTTCAGCGAAAGTTCTCAACCACGACTGCGCGTCCCAATCGGAGGAAATCCGTCGGCAGATCGGTTATGTATCGGACTCGCCCGCCATGTACGAATGGATGTCAGCGTCGGAGATCGGTTGGTTCGCCAGCGCGTTTTATGATGGTGCGTTTCCGAGACGCTATGACGAATTGATTGCCGAATTTCAGATACCTATCGGAACAAAACTGTCCGTGCTCAGCAAAGGTCAACGTGCCAAGGTTGCGCTCGCTCTCGCGGTCGCGCATGATCCGGAGTTGTTGATCTTGGATGAACCGACTAGCGGGTTGGATCCGATCGTTCGCAGGCAATTTCTCGAGTCGATGGTCGATCGCGCCGCCGCAGGGCGTACCGTGTTGCTGAGTAGCCATCAGATTAACGAGGTCGAAAGAGTTGCCGATGTGGTCGCCATTTTGCACGCCGGTAAGTTGCGTTTGGTTCAACCGTTAGAGGTGCTGAAGCATCAAACTCGTATTGTCACCGCAACGATGGATGACGCGGAAGTTTACTGTGAACCTCCCTGTGGCAAGGTATTGAGCGAGGAAATCAACGGGAGGCAACGCCGGTGGGTCGTCAGTCAGTTGTCCGATGATTGGCGAAGCAAGTTTGGAAGCGAAGGGGGCGTGCGAACGGTCAACGAAGTGATGCCGACGCTCGAAGAGATCTTTGTCGCCGTTTGTGCGAGCACTCCGCCCGTGGCCGCGCCCTATGGGGCGTTTCAACCGGAACTATCTCGGGGAGTCGTACGATGAACGCGGTTGCTCCGGTCGCCCCGGCACGGTTGCCGATGATGTTGCACTTGCTTTGGAAGGATTTGCGTCTACTGCGATCGTTGGCTTTGGCGGCGGTGATCGGCCCCGTGTTGGTGGCGGTCTTGTTGTGTATCAACCATTGGATGTGGAGCGTCGATTCACCTGAAGTCGGCGGCGCATTTGGACTGCTGTGCTTCCTGCCAGGGCTTGTGGTGATCGGCGCCGCACCGACATTGGTCGGGACCGAGAACGAAGACAGGACAATGGATTGGATGCGGCGTTTGCCTGTTTCGTGGGTTGACATTGTCGTTTCTAAAATGGTCGCCGCACTGCTGCTGTTGATGCTGGCCATGCTTTGGGTGGGGTTGGTTTTTGCCTGTTGTTCTCTCTTTTTGGATCTGAAGTTGTCTGGCCGCGGCAGCGGGGAAACCACCGTGGGGCAGTTGGTTCTGGGAGGAGCGTTCTTGGTTTATGTCTATCTCGTTGTGCTCACGTGTGGCTTCTTCACTGCGTTTTTGATTCGTAACTCACTCGCGTCCGCGGTTGCAATCATTCCGGCGGTCGTGTTATGGCTGGTTTGGTTGGGGCTGTATTCGCAGCGCTTTCTGATTGAGTTTCGAGGGGGCAGTGGGTTCGACCCGCAGTTCATGAAATGGGGACACGCGTTTTATTATTTGTTGCCTCTCGTTGTTCACGCGTGTCTCATCGGTAGCGTGTTCTATCTTGCCAAGCGGCGGTTGACCGGTCCGAGTGATGAGAGTTGGAGGTTCCCGTTTCAGTCCACGGATGTTCGCCGAGTGGAAGTGCCATTGAGTTACACCGGTACGCCTTCGGTTGGGCGTGCTTTGCTGTGGCAGCACTTCCAGCAAACGCGGTGGCTGCTGATGTCAGTCACGCTCGTCGTTGGAGCATGCTTGTTGTTTGCGAGTGGGATGCATCGCTTCGGCGACATGCATGGGGTTGTTTCCATTCTGCTCTTGGGGTGGTTGCAGTTGATCCTCGGGGTGAGTGTGTTCCACGGCGACATGCGACAGCCTCGACGGTACTTCTTTGCCGATCGTGGAGTTGCGCCCTGGTTGGTTTGGTCGACACGGATGCTCGGGCCCTTGGCGGTGTCGGCTGTGATTTCCGTGACATGGGTGTTTGGATCGCTGATCCTTGGCTTTCAAGGGGGATACCTCGACGACTGGGGAACTCCCTTGTTGGTCGCGTATGCTCTGTGCTTCCTCATTGGGGCATCGACCGGGCAATGGGTTCGTCGCGGCACAATGGCCTATTACGCTGCCCCTGTGGTCGCGTACTTCGCGGTTGTTCTCGCTGCCGTCGCTGCGGCGCCTCTGCCCGAACTCTTCGAGACCGTTGGCATGCTTGGTCTTGCTCTGGCGGTTGCCGTCGTATCGCTCGTTGCCTCGACGTGGCATTTGTGTCTGTTGATGATGCGTGGTCGGGAGCGGTGGGCGTTGTGGGGGCCAGCATGGGGATGGATCTCGGTGCCGATCGTCCTGATAGCGTTGATTTCGATATCGCTCCGACTGCTTTCGTGATTTCACGACTCAAGATGAGATGTCGTGGCGCGTGCGTGCAAATTGCTGCGGCGCAGCGACGTTAATTGTTTTACTGGCCGTCAGAGATTGTTTGGCATGACGGTTGCTCTGGTGTTCCGCTGAGTTCCTCGAGCGGTTTTCTGCCTAACTCGCACCGAAGGCCTTGCCCGCGATGAACAGTTTGAACAACGCAACTTTAATAAAGGAAAGAAAATGTCGACTACTACGACGCAATCGCAATTTCAACGTGAGATCCTCTCGTCGGAAAATAACGAGAAGGTGACCGCGATTCTTCAGCAAAACCTCGTGAATTTTGTCGACTTGGCGCTGTTGATGA
>JBICHZ010000380.1:0-7629 GCA_043101355.1 Rhodopirellula sp. JB044 | reverse complement strand
ACGCATGAATACACGCCTGTCGTGCGATTGCACTCGGAAAAATGAATATCGGTGGTCCTCCTCAGCATCTAGGCTCGCATTCACATTGGTCGAGTTGCTAATCGCGATGGCTGTCACGCTTATCATGATGGCTGCGCTTGCACGAGCATTTGCTTTCGTTGGAGAGCGAGTCCGCGACGGTCGCGGTAGCGTCACCCTCTCAGCAGAACTGCGAGACGTCACTTCTCGGTTACGCAATGAGCTAGAGCAATGCACCGTGACTCTCGAACCGGCAACACTAGACTACGAACCACCTGGGTACTTCATGTACTACGAAGGCCCAATGACAAACGCGAGTTCGTCGATCTTCGGAAGCCAAGATACGATTGATGGGTATACAGTCGCCGTGGATTCTCGTTACGGAGACTTGGACGATTACCTTGCATTCACGGCTGTCGCGAAGCCAGGTCAGTGGTTCCAAGGTCAGGTCCCAGAACGGGTTCTGACGGGTTCGGGAGCGAGCACTACGCCGGTAATGATAAGATCGAAATATGCGGAAATCGTCTACTTTCTGAACGCGGAAAGAGATTCTGCCGGAGCCATATTGGATGCAGACGGGAATGGGCTTCCCGATGCGGTTTCGTTGTATCGTCGTGTATTACTTATAAGGCCCGACTTAAATCTAACGAGTGGTGCGGTCAATTTGCCGGCAGCGGGAACGGCGTGGCAGACAGGGATGGCTGCGGCACACCAGCAGTGTGATTTGTCTATTCGGAGAGGCCTCAATAACAACGGCACCTATAACAACACAATCATTGCCAACTCGCTCGAGGATCTCTCGAAGCCACACAATCGATTTGCTCATGTGCGAGTCCCTGTTGGGACGTTAGTTGGCTCGGGGAGCGACATCACTTCGATGCCAATTTTGGCGCTCGATCAACCGGTGGACCTATTGTTGAATGCTGACGCGACCTCGTCGTTACCTGTGCGTCCGGATAGCACGTCGACAGATCCAACGACCCTCACTAGTCCCGTGACCGATGCGGTTGTACTCGAAAGACGATGGAGTGGCTTCCTGCGGCAGGAGTTCGTTCTATCGGGTGACAGAACGAGCGAAGATGTCGTTGTGACCAATTGCCGAGGCTTAGACATCCAGATCCTCGACCCGACAGCCACCTCGATCCTGACATCGACACCGATGGTCGTGTCACCAAATGATGTTGCGTATCGAGAAGCAATTCATGATGCGTCGGACTCCGCAAATGGCGGTTTTGTCGATTTGGCGTATCCGTTGCTCGCCGGGGGTCCGCTGCGTGGATGTGGAGAAATGAAGGTTACCAACAACATTTCTAATGCGGGTGACGCCGCGTTATCAAACGCGACCGAATTCGGTTTCGTAAAGTCAGTCTTCGCTGGCACAAACATATCTCCGGGTGCGCCGACGACCTTCCCACTGACAGCGCAGATAAACAACTATTCAAGCAGTTTGCTTCGGTCAGGAAAGCTCGTTATCAATTCGTCGAATATCGTTTTGTTCCAACCTACGTTTGACACATTCACTTCTCATTACGAAAGAGACGGGTTCTTTCAAGATAACCGCAGCGGTGCAGGAACGACGTGGCGGACGTCGACACCGGTAACCGGCGAAGACTTGGCTGCAGATGGCTTGGACAACGATGGGGCCAATGGTGCCGATGACGAGGATGAACGCGAAACGCTTCCACCTTTTACGATTCGCCCCGAGGCAATCAAGATCTCTATCCGCTTAGAGAACCCCACCACACGGCAAGTCATGCAATCAAGCTTGATTAAAGACTGATGAGCCAACACCAACCTCATCATTCCAAACGTAGGCTGGATGAAGGGAGCTTTGCGACGCGTATCCGGCAGTTGCGAATGCCGGAACTTCGCTGCGATGGGTTGGGCCTACCAATGACAACCTGAATGCCGGCTACCGTGGTGTGGCTTGCCTCGGTTGGGAACGCTCGAGTGTCCTGTCGCAGTATGTTTTTCCGGTAGGTGGTAGTGGAGCGGACCGAAACGACTAGCCTTCTTTGGCGTCCGCTGGCGATTGGCCGAGGATGATGTCGAAGTGGCAGGACCATTCGGGGATGCCGGCCTTGGTGAGTTTGGACTCGTCGAGTTTGCGAAAGTCGCCGAGTAGCAACTCTCGCTGCTGTTTCTCTCGCACCCGCCGAAAGACTCCGTCGCGTGCGTTCCCCGCATGACCACGGACCAAGAGCTGCGTCGTCAATAACTCCTGACCGTTCTGAGAGACTTTGATGTGAATGTGCGGTGCCGGACGACCAGGGTAAGGCACCGGTTTGATCGTGCGGAACCGATAGCCGCCATCACCCGCAGTCTCGAACTGACCGTACCCCTGAAAATGCTGGTCCTGCTGAGACTTCTTCGCGTCACTGTCACGCGAGTGCAAGTAAACCGCATTGGCGTCGCACTGCCAAATCTCCACCGTCGCGTTTCGCAACGCTGTACCCGTCGGCGTCAAAACCCGCCCTGTCAAATGAGTCACCTCGCCAACCGCTGGCGTCGTGCTCTCGCCGATCACGATCAAGTCGTTGTCTTGATCGAGTGGTAGCCGATCCGGGTAAAACGGCCCCTCGGTCAACCGAGGTGTCGGCGCAAGCAACTGATCCGCAAACGCACCCCGAGTCGAAAAAAACACCGCTCCCCCCGCCGTCATCGCCAGACGCCGCGAAACCGATTTTGAACGCAATGACATGATCCCGGTCCTTTCCAAACAAACAGTAATCCAACCACCCAAACCGTCCCACCATCCTCCCAAATCCAGCCCCCCATTTCCACAACAATCCCCCTCGCCAAGACAATGAAACACGCGAACCATACGAAAAGAAGACAGGAGATTGACGTTCGTATCATTCGTGGTCGTACCTCCGCGCGGAACGGACGCCTGGATCGGAACCACGAAAAACTCGAACCACACGAAAGGAAAAACGGAGACCAGCTTTCGTGTCGTTCGTGGTCGTACCTCCGCGCTGGAGTTACGCGGTGTCGGTTTCCATGCCATAGGAACGCAGGCGGTCTCGGAGGGTGCCGCGGTGGATGCCTAAGATCTCGGACGCTTTGGCTCGGTTGCCTCCGGTGTGGGCGAGGATGATTTTAAACAGGGTGGGTTCGGTTGCGGCTAGGAATTTGGCGTGCAAGTCTTGCGGCGGTTCATCGCTGGGGTCGAGCGAAGACAACGCCCACTGCTCGATCGACTTCTCGAGCGAACCTTGCGGTGACGATGATGATTCGCCTCTGCCTGGTGCCGGAGGCGGGAAGTCATGGATCGACAAAGGTCGTGAACGAGCCACGACCGCAGCGTGCTCGACCGCGTTTTTGAGTTCGCGGACGTTTCCGTGCCAAGGCTGCTTCTGCAACTCGGCCAGCAACTCGTCGCTGATCGCCTTCTCCGGTGCAGGGTATTGAACACCGACCAGGAAGTGCTGGCAGAGCAAGCCGAGGTCGACGCTCCGCTCTCGCAAGGGCGGAAGGTGGATTTGCATGCCGGTCATCCGGTGGAACAAATCTTCGCGGAACGTTCCCTCCGCGACCGCTTCGTGCAAATCGCAGTTGGTCGCCGCGAGGATGCGAACGTTGGCGGTACGGGTACGAACGTCGCCCACGCGGCTGTACTGTCCTTGTTCGAGCACTCGCAACAGTTTGACTTGGGTGCCCAACGGCAGGTCGCCGATCTCATCGAGCAACACCGTTCCTCCCTCGGCCCGTTCGAACAGCCCCGCACGGTCGTCACTCGCTCCCGTGAACGCGCCTTTGACGTGACCGAACAGTTCACTCTCGATCAGGTCCGGGTTCAACGCGACCGGGGCGATCGGAAGATACGGCCCGTCACTCCGCCGACTGTGTCGATGAATCGCCGCGGCGACGAGTTCTTTGCCCGTACCAGTTTCACCGGTGATCAAAACCGAGAGATCGCTCTCGGCGACCAATGCGATCTGTCGGAACACCTGTTGCATCGCGGGCGAGGTGCCGATGATCGCGGTCGGGTTCACGGGGGCTTGGGTGGCAACAACCGCGGGAGCGTGAGGATCCGTATCCGCCAACGCTTGCCGGCAAACCCGCAACGCGTCCTCCAGTTTGAACGGTTTGGTCAGGTAATCCGTCGCGCCGTTCTTCACGGCCGCCACGGCCGTTTCCAAATCACCGAACGCGGTGATCACCACCACGGGTGCTTGCCCGGTCGCTTCCAGAAATTTCGGCAGTGCGGTGATGCCATCCTCTTTCGGCAACCGCACATCAAGAATCACCAATCGGGGTTGGATCTCCGATGCCCGCTCCAGCCCCTCTTCCGCTGACGACGCCGTCACGACGGAATGGCCTTCTTGGGTGAGCATTTTTTCCAACGCCCAACAGATCGAAGGTTCGTCATCAACGACGAGCACAGTGTGCCCCTTCGCAGCGACACGTTGTTTGGATTCAGAATTGGATGTCATGTTGTTTCGTTCGATCGGTCGTCCCTGACCGCATTCCCATCAAAGCAAGCGTCAGTCGAAAAATTCAGTGTAGAACAAATGTCCCCAGTTGTTCACGGGATCGATGTCGGATGAACGATTGGGGACAACGGTTCTAATTTGGTTCGGATAGGCGGGCGGTGAATTCAAAAACGGTGCGACCATCGTCTCGGTACCAGCGAGCAGCTCCCTCGAGTCGTTCGGCGGCGCGGCGGACGACCGAAAGCCCCAACCCCATGCCTTCCGGTTTGGACGTAACGAACGGCTCGAACAACTCACCGGCGACCGATTCGTCGATCCCCGCCCCGTTATCGCGAACACGCACACGAACCATGTCCGGCTGTGGAAAGTCCAGTCGCACTTCGACGCGGTCTCCCGCCTGCATCGCGTTGTGTACCAAGTTCGTGACCGCGGCAACCCATGTCGGTCCGTCGCCGATCCATTTCGCGGTTTCAGGCTGCGACGACGATTCCGACGGATTGATGCCGAGAGAATCGTCGTATCCCCAATCCAATTCCACGTGCCAATGCCGGGCGATCGGTGAAAGGCTCGAACGCACGTCGTTCCAACAAACATTGACCTCGGTAGGGCGATCCTCGTCCTGCCTCCCCGAGGCAACGAGCAGTAAACGGCGTACGTAATCCTCCGAAAGCTCGATTTGCTGGATCGCCACCGGGAGGCTTTCGCGATCATCCGACGGACACTCCGCCGCATGCAATTCGACCGCCATGCGAGCCCCCGTGAGGCTGTTTCGCAGTTGATGTGCCATTCCCCCAGCGATCTGGTGTAACAGCTTTTCGCTCTGTTGCCGATTGACTCTTTTCCAAAGCCGGTCCAACTGGCCGGCCATGTCATCCACCGCCGCACTGAGTTGCCCGAGTTCATCGGCAGCGTAATTGTTGGGGGCTACCGAAAACTCACCTGCGGCGATCCCACCGACCCGGCGCTGCAACCTCGCAATCCGACCGACTAACCGTGATTGCATCAAAAGCGTGATCGAACTCAACGCAACGATCGTCGAAAGCCCAGTCGCCAACGGCAGGATCGCGGCGCGACGACGACTCGCCGACAAAGTGCGTTCGTCGAAGACAACCGCCACCCGAGAAACATCATCGCTGCGCGACTTTCCGCGACGGGTGTCGAAGTAGTAGACGAGGTATCGCTTGTCCTCGGTTCGCAACCTGTCCGATTGCAGCGGCGACTCGATGCCATCAATCGTGCTGTACTTCACTCGTCCTTTGTCATCGGTGGTGACCAAATCCGTTTGCGTGAGTTCGGCGAGCGAATCCAACACCGTCGCGTTCAGAGGGAACGTCGAATCGGCCAACGTGTTTTTGATTCCGGCAAAGCGTTCTTGCAGGTCGTCCACCGCCCACCGGTCTCCGAGCCGATACGACGCCAACGCGACGATCACAGCAGCAACCAACGCCACCCCGATCAGCGGACCAAGCAAGCGAAACCGAAGCGAACGAAACGGTGAGGGGACAGGCAATGTTTTTGGACAAAAACGCGAACGAGACAAATCAAACAAAAATTCTTTCACCCAACGCACCAACAAGCGACTCACACAGGTCACATGCCATTGCTATTGAGAGTAACCGTTTTACCGGGTTCGTCTCAGATGAACTACACGAAAGGCCGGCTTCATTCCTCTTTTCGTGTCGTTCGTGTCTTTCGTGGTTCCGGTCGAGGCGTTGGGGCCAGCGCGTATTTCTTACCACGAAACACGCGAATGACACGAAAGCCAAGCTCCGGTCTTCCGTTCGTGTGCTTCGTGTCTTTCGTGGCGACGGAATATCCGCCGGGGCGGTGGAATGTTCACCTTGGGCGTCCGTTTCGAGGCGTTCTCCAGTGTGTTTTTTGTGGATTTCGCGGGGGATCTGTTTTGGCACATCGGGTGCATATTAGGATTGCGTGTTCCGGAGATTACTCCTCCACCGGACTCCTAATACCCAACCGATTCCTCCGTCGCAACCATTGATGAAACAATCACGTCACGCATTTACCCTTGTCGAGCTACTCGTTGTGATCGCGATCATCGGCGTTCTCGTGGGGCTTTTGTTGCCCGCCGTGCAGGCCGCCCGTGAGGCTGCTCGTCGGATGCAGTGCAGCAACAATCTGAAACAAATCGCGTTGGCGTGCCACAACTACCAAAGCACCTACGGCCGCTTCCCACCGTCCGCACTCGTCAATCTCGACGTCACCGCAACCGGCAATAACGGTTCATGGGGCGTTCACGGACGCATCCTCCCGTTTCTCGAGCAGGGCAATGTGTTTGAAAAAGTGGATTTGTCGGTGGGATGGGACAACCAACCCGCGATCCACGAACTGAAACTCCCTGTTTATGCCTGCCCGAGCGATCCGGGGGCCGGTGAGATTCGCGTTTTTGATGACAACCGACCGTCGCTCTATCCGACAACCTACGGGTTCAACTTTGGCCGTTGGTTTGTGTTTGATCCGACAACGCAGCAGGGCGGTGACGGAATGTTCTATCCCAACAAAATGCTCGACTTCCGTGACTGTCTCGATGGGTCGAGCCACACGTTGCTCGCCGGAGAAGTGAAAGCGTGGACGCCCTACCAACGCAACGGCGGCCCCTCGACGACTGACCAACCGACCACCGAAGTCGAAGCCGAAACGATTGTCGCCAGCGGCGGACAGTTCAAAAACACCGGACACACCGAGTGGCCCGACGGCCGAGTGCACCACACCGGTTTCACCGTGACGTTGCCACCTAACAGCGTCGTGCATTACACCGACAGCGGACGTGAATACGAGGAGATGGACTACAACTCGTGGCAGGAAGGGAAGGACGGCGGCGCGGGGAACCCGACCTACGCAATGATCACCTCCCGCAGCCATCATGTGGGATTGGTTCAAGTTGCCAAGGTGGATGGATCAGTCACGTCGATCACTGAGTCGATCGATTTGGAAACTTGGCATGCGTTGGGCACCCGAAACGGCCGCGAAGTCATTCAGGGTGAGTGGTAACCACCCAACGCTTTGTCGATTGAACGCTGTTGAAGCCCACTCAAGATAGGGGTAGGGAAGTCCGGTTGCGCCGGACTCCCCTCCCTCCGAACCGTACGTGCGGTTTTCCCGCATACGGCTCTCCAGTCAGTGGTCACCCGATAGGGATTGAACGTATCGAGTGTGG
>JBICHZ010000379.1:0-12529 GCA_043101355.1 Rhodopirellula sp. JB044 | reverse complement strand
AGCCTCGGCGACGTTCATATCGGTGACACCGTGACGGTCACCGGCAAGACTGTCGCGAAGGCGTTACCAGGTTACGATCGACCACGACGGATGGTTTACTGCGGACTGTTCCCGAGCGACGGACAGGAGTTCACGGACCTTCGTGATGCACTCGAGCGGCTTTCGGTGAACGACCCGAGCTTTGAGTTCGAACCGGAAACCAGCGACGCGCTCGGATTCGGGTTCCGATGCGGCTTCCTCGGCCTGCTGCATATGGAGATCATCCAACAGCGGCTCGAACAGGAATCCGACATTGATTTGGTGCAGACGGCACCGAACGTGACGTATGAGATCACGCTGAAGAACGGCGAAACCAAAACGCTGCACAAACCGCAGGACGTTCCGGACCCAGGCGACATCGAAGAGTTCCGCCAACCGATCGTGAAGTGCAACGTGATCGTTCCGGAAGAGTACATCGGCGCGGTGATTAAACTGTGCCAAGAACGCCGCGGCATTCAACGTAACCAGGAATACATCGGTGCGGGACGCGCGATGTTGACGTACAACATTCCTCTCGCGGAAGTGATCTACGACCTGCATGACAAGATCAAGAGTTGCACGCGTGGCTATGGGACGTTGGACTACGAGATGGTCGGCTATGAACCCGCCGATTTGTGCCGGCTCGATATCATCGTCAACGGAAGTCGTGTTGACGCGTTGTCCGTGGTTTGCCACCGGGCCGACGCGGACCGCCGAGGGCGAGCGGTGGCGAAGCGATTAAAAGCCGAGATCGAGCGACACATGTTCGAGGTCGCTGTGCAGGCGGCGATCGGCAGCCGCGTGATTGCTCGAGAGACCGTTCCGGCGATGCGAAAGAACGTCACCGCGAAGTGTTACGGCGGTGACGTTTCTCGCAAAAAGAAATTGCTGCAGAAGCAGAAAGAGGGCAAGAAACGGATGAAGGCGATCGGCAACGTCGAGATCAGCCAGAAAGCGTTCATGGCCGTCCTAAGCAGCGGCGACGAATAGGCCGCCGGAGCCGACACGCTGCGAGCCGAAACCCCGATGAGCCGATGAGCCGATCCACGCGGTGCTCGCTTTAGCCTTCCGGGTTGAAGACTTTGAGGTGAGGCGTCTGGGTCGACGGTGCGGAGGCTGACCCGCCGGCTGGCTTCACGGGAGCGGAAGCGTCGGCGGATTCGTGCTGCAGCCGTTTCATCAGTTCTTCGAGACGCTGCAGGTCTTCACGCTGGGATCGTGCCGAACGCCGGTCGACTCCGCCGAGCACCACCACGGTGTCAGAAGAATTGGCACACTGCGTCGCCCAGGTGATCGCGCGTTCCTGGTCGGCAACCAACCGCATCGAGGCAATGTCTTGAACGCCGTCGAGCACGTTGTGGCTCAGGGACAGGAACTTTTCTTTCGAATTCGGGTCACACGTGAGCACGACCTGATCGGGCATCGCTTCCAACAAACGGCCATACTGCGCGAGCGTTTCGGCATCGTCGGTGTCCGAGACGGCGAGCACGCACCACATCTTTGCCCGACGCGCCGACATGGCTTTCACGTTCGCGTTCATCGGCAGACATTCCGGTCCGACACTTGCCATTTGTTGGCGGATCGCGTCCAAGACAAACGAAACTCGCCGTGGCGTGCCGGCGATGTCAAGGACCATCAACGGCGCGGCCTGCGTTACATTCCAATCGGCAGCCGCGACCTTTTGGCAACGCCCCGGCAACTCGCGTAGTTTGCTAACGGACTCGGCAATCTGCACGAGCGGGTTGTCCGTCGCCACGCCTACCGCCGCCGCAGCAGCGATCGCATCAGCGAGCGTTCCCTGGCCGAGCAACGACTCGAGCATCGCCGAGCGGTCGCCGTGACGCAGCATCGCGGTCAACACACCATCGACGAGGTCAATTGTTTTCAGTTCGACGTCGGCGTCGACGTCCACCCCATAGGTGACATAGCGATGCGTGGACGATTCGAATGCCTTGAGGCTGCGACGGTCTTCGGTGGAAACGATAACGATCCCATCCGATTCGACGCGTTCGAGAGCGCAGTCGACCGGTGAAGGGCCGAAATCACTGCGGGCTGCGTTGTGGCCAACGATGACCAACATGTCCAACCCGATTTGGTCGTAACCGCCGCACTGGAGCATGTGTGCGTCGAGTTCGAGAATGGTCACGGCGGCACCCGCATCGGCCGCATCGCTGATCCCTTGGATCATGTCAGCCGCGCCGTCCAACGAAAGCTCGCTGGCCTCGGTCGTTACCCCGTCGCTCTGAGCGAGGTCGGTTTGATACGCGACGCGGCATGGGATGTCACGCAGCACCTGAGCCAGCGTCAGCGCCGTCGTGGTCTTGCCACTTTCGCCGACGATTCCGATCGTCAGCAATCGCTGATCAGGACGTGACCCGGTTTCGTCGACCAGTCGTTTGGCGGTGATCTCAGCCATCGCCCGTTCGGTATCGGGGACGATGCACTGAGGCAGCGGAGCCGGCAAGATTTGTTCGGTGAGGATTCCAGCGGCGCCGCGTGCGAGTGCCTGAGAGATCAGCTCGACCGGGCAATCCACACCGATTCGGTATACCACGAGTTGCCCCGGAGTGCACTGTTCGGCCGATTCGGCGATCGAGACAAATTCGATATCGCTGCCGGAGAAAAAACGAGCGTTCGGCAACAGCGACGAGATCGAGACAGGTTGGCCCTCGTCACAACGAGAAGCCGACTGATCGGCGTCGATCGAACTACCGGCCAGACGGTTGGTGTCACTCTCGCTCAGGCGGCCACTACGTGAAACCGGATCGGCGACTTTCTCGAGTGTCTTGGTCGCGTTGTCCGTGTGGGACGCGGGCTGACTTTGGTTCGGAGCCGCCCAATGAGTATGGGCCTGATTGCTCGAAAACTCGATCGACCGATTGATAGAATGATGCATCTCGTCGCCTCCTTGCTGACGCAGAAAATCGAAATCGCTTTTCCGAATCCGGCTCCTATCGTGCACGCGTGACGCTCTGTCGTCACGCCGTTCACACCGGCGGTAAAGCTCTCACGAGAAATCCGTTCCCGTGCCAGTCATCCGCGTTCGTTCCGATCTCGAACGACTGAGATGCCAATTGTTCCCATCTGCCGAAATCGGTCAAGGTCGAAATCTCAAACTTCTGCGTTCGGGACAAAGCGGCCAGCTGTGAAACGCCGAAATGCCACCGAGCCGGCGGGAAACAACAGGTCATTCCACAGTCGCGGCAGACTATGCCGTTGAGTCGCGGCTGCAAGCTGATTGCTGAGAGTCTCATTCTGATCCGAACGCGACGCCAAATTGTCGTCATTTCGACCACAGCCATTTCCGAAGCCTGGACGATTTCCAGCTTGATTTGTCACGAAAATTCCCGCGTTTCCGCTGAAAAACCGCGTCAAATCGAAGGAGAACGGGTGTTTCGCCCGATTTGGCACCGACATTGCGTTACGTGTCTCCCGAAGCGAGTTTCACACTCTCCCTCCCGTCGCCGTGTTGGCGTCACAGTGTGAACTTGTCATTAAGGAGAAGGAAAACAAAATGTCTCGAATAATCAAATACCTGAGTGTCCCTGTTCTTGCCATCGGTTTGGTGCTCGCCGGCGATGCCCCGAAAGCCGATGCGGGCGGGTTCTCGATTTCATTCGGAACCGGAGGTTATGGCGTCCCCGGATACCGTTACTCGTCCGGCTACAGCGGGTACGGTTATCGGTCTTATCGACCGACCTACGGATACGGCTACTCCCAACTCGGCCCGGTGATCTATCCCGGGGTGAGCTTCGGTTACCATTCGGGATACCGCGGGTATCCGCGGTATGACTACCGTTCGCGTCGACCTGGCCCGCCGCCGCATCACTACGATCGCCACGGTCTTCGAGGGCATGACCGGTACGACCGGGACTACGATCGCCGCGGTCGCCGGTAGGGCAATTTAAGATCGGACACGTCCGATCTTGGCATCCGGATGTCGCCAGAAATCGGATTATCGAAGTCTGGCGACACTGGATAAATCACATTTAGCATAGTGAAACTCGCGGAGACTTTCGGATGTGGTGATGGACCGCCGAAAGTTTTGGCGTTTCGCTACGTGCTGGATCCCTATTCTCGTTCTTGGTGCACCGCTAGATGCTCAACGTCTTTCGCCACGTTTCGGCCATCAGGGCATGGCCGGCGAGTGAAGGGTGCACGCCGTCGCCCGCCCAATAACTCGGCGGAGCGACTTTGATTGCCTCGTCGAACATTTCTTGGAAAGCGACTCGTTCTAGCGAGAGTTGATCGGCAACGCGGCGAGCCGCTTCGAGGCGTTGTGTGAACTCGGGGAACCAATGATCTCCCACCGCTCCGCAACGTAAAACAAACGGTTCGCAAACCACGATTCGCGTTTGAGGCAGCTTCTCCATCGTTTCTTCGAGCAGGGCTTTGTACCCCGTCTCATACGTTTCGACTGTACCGTCGTAGCGACCGTTGAGTTTGTGCCAAATGTCGTTCACCCCGATCAGGATGCTCAGCACATCCGGCTTCAGATCGATGCAATCTCGTTGCCAACGTCCCGCGAGATCGGGAACCTTGTGACCGCTGATGCCACGGTTGTAGATCGTTAGGCCTTTTGCGGCATAGTCTCGAAGCAACGGCCCCGCGATCAACATCGGGTATCCGCGTCCGAGCGATCGGGAATCATTCGGTTTGCCCTGTTTGCGGTCGCGTCCGGCGTCGGTGATCGAGTCGCCTTGGAAAAGAATCGTTGCCTTGTCGGCCAAGTCGGAATCAGTCTTCTCGGCTGCGGTGGTCGAGGTCAGGGCGAATGTGCCGCTGGCGCCCGCGGCTGCGATTGCTGCCGCGGTGGCTTTGAAAACATCACGTCGTTCGATGGAATTTTCCATAGTCTCAAGGTGCTTTTGAAGGGAGGGATTGAAGGCGAGAATCCACCGCGATTGCGGCAGAAGAGCAACATCATATCCTCAACAGCACCGCGAGTGTGAAGCCGATCAGTCCGCCCACCAACAGCGACGCAAACAACGTGGCGATCAACATGCTGCGTGCAACCATCGGTCGCTGCGACACCACCGGTGGAGGTGGCGGGGTTACCAACCCAGCAGCGGAAGCCGCGTCGTAAACCAAATCACCGACAGGTGCATGTTTGTCCCCTTGGTGTTCAGGTAACGGCGGCGGCGGAGCGTCCCCCGTGATACTCGAGAGTGCCCCCGAGGAGGCAGAGTGCTCACCTGTCAAGGTAACCGGGTGCGACGGCGATGTACCTTCCGCTGCACCGGAGGTCTTCCAAGACTGGTCATCGTCCAGGGACACGTCGTTGAGCCCCACGGCACGCGAGGGATCGTTCTTGCGGGGGCGGTGCTCTTCATCGGGCAAACTGATTCCGAGTTCGGCCAACCAGGCTTCTCCCTCGTCCGGATGGATGGACGCCCATGGGCTCAACCGACGAACGACTTCCGCTGCGGATTGGATGCGTTTGCGGACGTCTTTCTCCATCATGTCCGCAATGATTTCGACGTATGCCTCGGTGAGTTCCGGGGCGTATTTACGAGGATCCCACGGTGCCTGAGTCAGGTGACGTTTGCACTTGCTTCGCGAATCCCCACCGGGGAACGGGACCTTTCCCGTGATCGCGTAATACAGCGTGCATCCGAGCGAATAGATATCGCACTGCGGGCCGACTTGATCGGGCGTGCGGATCTGTTCGGGCGAGAGGTAATCCGCCGTGCCAACGACCTTTCCGGCTCGCGGGTCGTCATCGGGAACGAACATCAACGCCGCCAATCCGACATCGGCGACTTTGGCGTGGCCGTCAGGCGTCACGAGGATGTTGGCTGGTTTGATATCACGGTGGATCAGCCCGCTTTCGTGAGCGTACGCGATCCCCGCGGCGGCTTGGGCGACGATCGACGACGCTTGTTGAACCGAAAGTCGGCCGCTGTCTTTGACGAGCTGACGCAGGTCCGTGCCGGGGACGTATTCGGTGACGAGAAAATGAACGCTGCCTTCGCGTCCGGCGTCAAAGGCTCGCACCAAGTAAGGACAATCGAGCGACGCCTGCAAACGGATCTCTCGGTTGAAACTTTCCCGCGCGAGTTCGTCCGATTTGTCCAGCGGCAAGACCTTGATCGCACATCGCCGGCCCATGATCTCGTGGACGCCACCGAACACCTGCCCCATTCCGCCTTGTCCGATGAACTCCGTCACCAGGTATGGCCCGAGGGTCAGCTTCGTGCGACCGGCCCGCAACTGCGTTGCCTGATAGGGGGTAATGACCTCGTCGCGAATCAAAATCGTTTCGATCTCATCGCAGACGACCGATCGATCGTCGTCGGAAACCGGTGGTGGTGTTCCAGCCGCCTTGCGATCGCGTTTGACTTCCGAAACCGCTGCCCGCCACTGTGTCTCGCTGACCAGCTCGCTCAGCAGAGCGGCTTCGCGGAAGACCAGATCGGGAGGCAGCGGTGTACTCATACTCGGCCACCGATTTCAAACAGGACGACCATGTGCACGACACCATGACTCGGATGCGACCAACGAACACGGTCGCCTTCCTGTTGAATGGACTCCGGATTACTGATCTCGCCGAGCCGGTGCAGCGTCAACTCGCCGTTGCCGGTATCACGGCGAAACGGGCGCGAGAGCGAGGAGACCTCGTAGACGGAAACAACATCTCGGCAAAACCTCAGACTCGCCGACGCGGCACGGCTCGCCGTTTGAATCACTCGCACGTGCAACGCCATCAACTCGCGTGGTTGTCCCTGTTTGGCGTCGCTGTCCTCGGCCTCACCGCAGTCGCGAACACGTCCGACATCAACGATCTGAACGTCGAGTGACGACGGAGACGGATGGATCAACCATCCACGCGGCGACGCCTTGGCGAGCGAGCCTGAATTCGACGCGATCGGGACCGCCCAAACCGGTTCTCCCATGGCGAACGACTTTGCCGCAGCGACCGGGTGCTTGACGTCAAATCCGAATGCGAACGATTGCCATTCGGACCAAGCTTCACTACTCGTCGCGTCGTCCGAAACGCTGTCACAACCATGACGCGTGTCCCCATTTGCGATTGTGTGCGCAGAGTCAACAGTCAGTAGCGAATCAAAGAATCGGTCGCCACTGCGGCGATGAACCGTCGACGCTTCACTGGCGATCAAGGTCGCCCGTTCGTCCTCATCAATGACGTATCCGAGTGAGGTTTGAAAGGACCGCGCACTCGTTCGAACGAGCTTCTCTCGCATCATCGCTCGCACGATCGGGGTTGGTTCGGCGGTCGCAACACGGAGCACGGGACGACGACGCCATGCCTCCTCGATTGCCAAACTTTCCTCAGCAACCGGACTGAATCGGACCCGGTAAAACAACCGACGACTGCCGCGATCCAACCGATACTGTGCCTGCCAACGTTGCGGGAGGTTTGGATGGGCATCATCCGGACCGGACGCTGTTGCGGCAACCGGTTCGAACGTCCCGGTCAACTCGACGACGGCACGCCCGCGAGACTCGTGCAGCGTTTTCATACTGGTGCACCGGGTCGTCCATTTCGAAGCGGCCGTTTGTGCGGGGCCGGAATTTTCGCCACTGCCTTCGCTCGGAATTTTGCCGCTCGGTGCGAGTAAGAGCCTTGTCGAGAATCGGTTTCCACGTCCCGCACCGCTGTAGACGCCTTCGATTCCACCGTGCTCGGGGTGGATCGAGACTTCCATAAACTCATTGGTCAGACGATTCTCCTTCGAGATTTTGCCACCACCGCCGGTCAGCCAACGGGACAAATTCTTCAACGTGGAGGACGCCTTCGGTTTTACGCCATCACCGCTGAGCGGAACCGCGGGGCCGACCGCCGAAAATCCCCAAGCGGGTACGTCAACAATCAAGTCAGTGCCGTTGCCCGATGATGCGGCGTCGAAAACCGAAGCTGCGTTGGTTGTCACCTTTCCCGATACATGAACGCCGGTGCGAGCGGCCGGGACAGAGGGATGCATCAACAGAACATTTTCGGCCGATTGACCGGTTTTCGGCTGCGTGTTGTCGATTCCCGTGCGATACACCGCTGAACCGACCGGGAACCCCAGCGATGCGGCGACGTTGGCAACCACCGTCGTGGAGTCTTCGTCGTTGTCGATCGCCTGGTACGCGATCTCCGGATTCACCAATGCGGCATACCCGATCAGGTTTCTTTCCGATTGGAGCCGGAGGTCGTCGTGCAGACGCGATCGGCGACGTTTGAGGTCGGCAACCGTCTCGGCCGAGGCCGGCGTGGCTTTGGGTGCGGCGCCGTGATGGTAGGGTCGCTCGCCATCGGTGAAGTAATCGTCGATCCGCCATAACCGTCCCAGGCACAACGACCACGACGCGGCCCGACGAACGTCATGAAAACTGTCGCATCCTCCACCCGGCCAATGAACCATCAACGCGGTCGCGATTTCGCCGCGGTCGATTTCCTCGCCCAATTGAGTCGAAAGGGTCAGGAATGAACTTTCGTCCTCCGCGTCAATCGGTTTGGATGTCAACGCCTCGACTTCCTGGTCGCCTTCGCCGAGCAAGACCTTCGATTCATCGTCAAAACCGCGTCCGTTGAGAAAGTCGACCGGAACGATACCGTCGAAACCCGCCGCGGCGATCGCGGGCACCCACTCACCGGCGATCCCGCCACCGAGTCGACCGTACACCGTCAGCGGCCCCGGCCCGACATCACGAACCGCCCGGACCGCACTGGCGATTCGTTGTTCCGACGCGGCAACCGAATGTTCCTCGAAAGAAAAATCACTCGACGGACCGCCGCCGAGCCAACCGACCGAGTTCACGTGTGGAGAAGCCTGCTCGTTCCGCTCGAGTGCCTGACGGAAACGCTCACGTCGCTCGACCGATCCGTCCGCGACTGCGACCGCAACGTCCTCGTCGACCAAAATATTTTCGGGAGTCGGCAGCGACGTCCGCGGTACCGGATCGCCGTCGTGCGGTTGTTGCGGCGAGGGCGAACGGGCCTCCAACCAAGAATCGATCGTGCCCGGGGTCAGCAGCGTTAGATCGATCAGTGAGGGATCCGACGAGAAATAATGATCTCGCTCCTCGGCCAAGGCATCAAAACAATCGTGCATCGCCTCGGTCGCTTCTTTCAATCGACCATCGACGAACGCCCGTGCGGCCTCGACGAGCCGGTTCTCGAAATGCAGGTGATCGAGGTTGCTGGTGTACCGCAGTCGCCGCGTCAGGACTTGGGTTTGCCACCATGTGTAACCCAACGCAAAGAAATCGTGCTCGCAGATAACCGATCGCGACGGCAACAAATCGGTCCAGACATTGTTTTGCGGGGCGTTTGGCTCTTGCGATGCAACTGCGTCCGCTTCCGGTTGGCCGAATGCTTGAGAGTTGGGGTCTTTCAGCATCGAGACCGCCGCGGCGATCTTCTCGAGCGTATCGGTGCGGCTGGAAACGCGGATCCGGATCTCGTGGCTGGTCCCTTCGATCGGGCTATGATGCGAAACCGCGGCTTGGTCGACCGCCGCACGCAGTTCGCTGGGCAGCGTCGTCACGCAGACTTCCGGCACGACCAACAACCGGACAGGAGTTTCGGTCGGCTGTGTCGCCACATGGCCGTTTTCAGTGCCTGCTGAATCGCCAACCGAGTCATCAGAAGAAGGAACCGCGAAATCATCCGACGATTCGTTGGCGGTGGCCATCGGAGGCGGCAAGTCGTCGCTGCGGTGCCAAGTCGGGGCACTGCCAATTTCGGCGATCAATCGTGGGTGCCAGACGGCGGTCAGACCACCCAACAGGCTTCGCGCACCGGCAGGATCCAATCGGGAAGGGAAATCTTCGATCGTGCTGCACGGAATTATGACACAGCACTCAGCAAAAAGCGGCATGAGCGACTAAAATTTGACGGGAAGGGCGGAAAACGAGATACTAATCGGAATACAGCCCCACTGGCACCTCCCGCTCCGCGGAAACTATTCTCAATTTGAAACGTAAAAGAATTACGTTTCCCTTTTCTTCTACTTAATTCGTGTGAAAGACAACCATGGCAGGCTCCGCCGGCGTTTGGGGAATTGAAATTGGTCAAAGTGCTCTCAAAGCACTGCACTGCGTCAAAGACGGCGATGAAATCGTCGCCGACCAGTTCGATTTCGTCGAATACCCGAAAATTCTCAGCCAACCCGATGCCAATCCCGACGAACTGATCGCCGAAGCGATTTTGCAGTTACTCGATCGGAACGAATCGATCCGGGACAAGGTCTGCATCAGCGTTCCCGGCCAGAGCGGTTTGGCGAAGTTCTTCAAGCCGCCGCCGGTGGATCTGAAAAAGATCGCCGACATCGTCCGCTACGAAGCCAAGCAGCAAATTCCGTTTGAGCTGTCCGACGTGATCTGGGATTACCAGATGATGCCGGGGGCTCAGATCCAGGAAGGCTACGCTCTCGAAAGCGAAGTCGGTTTGTTCGCGATGAAACGTGAACAGGCATATCGTCAACTCGCGCCATTCGACGAAGCCGACATGCAGGTCGACCTCGTCCAGCTCGCACCGATCGCGCTTTACAATGCGATCGCGTACGACCGGATGCACGAGCGGCTCGAGAACGAAGAGTTTGACGCCGACAACCCGCCGACCTCGACGGTGATCCTTTCGATCGGTACGGATTCGAGCGACCTGATCATCACCAACGGGTTCCGGATCTGGCAACGCAGCATGCCGATCGGCGGTAACCACTTCACGCGTCAATTGACGAAGGACCTCAAACTCACCTTCGCCAAAGCCGAACATCTCAAACGAAACGCTCGCGAAGCGGTCGACCCGAAACTCGTGTTCCAAACGATGCGGCCGGTCTTCAATGATTTGGTGACCGAGGTCCAGCGTTCGATCGGCTTCTTCCGCAGCATCGACAAGAAAGCCGAGATCACCGAGCTGCTGGTGACCGGTAACACGGTCAAGATGCCCGGCCTGGCAGCCTACCTGGGCAAGAACCTCGGTTACGAAGTCCAAATGCTGGACCGTTTCAACCGCCTCGGCGGCGACGACGTCTTGTCAATCCCGACGTTCCGCGACAACGCACCGACGTTCGCGGTTTGCTACGGGTTGTGTCTGCAGGGGCTCGGCATGAGCCAAGTGCACACGACGTTGGTTCCGCGCGAAATCCTGACGCAGCGAATGATCCGTGCGAAGAAGCCGTGGGCGTTGCTCGGACTGACCGCGATCCTGATCGGTTCGACGGTCCAGTACGGATTGACGCAGCGTTCCTGGGCCACAACCCATGACAACGTGTGGAAATCGGCCAAGAGCGCCGTCACCGACATGTCCAACCACAGCTCGGAGGAAAAGACCAAAGACGCTGACTTGGAAAGTCGCCTGCTGTTTTTGAACTCACTCGGTGAAGAAATCACCGGTGACAATGACGAGCGGTTGTTGTGGCTCGAACTGTTCAAGACGATCAACGAGATGATCCCTCGCGACAAATACGAAGACGGCAAACTGCCCTCGCCTCGCGAGAAACCGTACAAAGACCGCATCGACATCCATATCACGGATATCGAAACGAAGCACTTCGACGATTTGAGCATTTGGTACACGGAGATCCTCGACAAACGCTACAAGGAAGAGATGATGAACTACGCCGATCAAACGGGGTACGTTCTTCCGGAAGAGTTCGCCGAAGACGCCGGACCGACCGAAGAAGGTTGGGTGATCCAGCTCCGAGGATACCACTACTACAACAGCCCCGAGCGGATGGGTTACGAAGGCAGCAACCACGTCCGGCGTCACCTGACGAAGAACTTCATCGAGAAACCGATCACGTTGACCGGCCCGAACGGAGAAAAAGAAACGTTCACGCCGCAAGAACTCGGCATCAGCTACCCGCTGCAACTCGATGAAAAACAACCGGTCCTCGTTCAAGTGCGCAACCCGGACTACGACCCCAACAGCCTCGCGGCTCGCATGGTTCCATCCGGCGGCCTGCCACCGGGGCAAGAACTGATCGGACCGGACGGTGAAACGTTGGTCTACGATCCGCCGACGCTCGAAGAACTGCGACTCGATTTCGTCTTCCAGTTCGTTTGGAAGCCGACGCCGTGGAGTGCTCGCATGGAAGCCAAACGATTGGCCGCCGAAGAAGCCGCCGCCGCCGAGGCTGAGAACAAAACACTGATCGAACCCGACGTCACGATGTAGAACGATCGCACAGAACGACGCCGGACAACAAACCGACGTTTACAGACACTGGACCGCGGCAAATTAGCAGTCCGCTATCGACCGGTTTCCTAAACCAGCCGTCGACGAACCCAACACCCCCACTCATCGCCTTCTCTTCCAACATCCACGGCACGTGCTGATATGGAACAACTCAAACCAGCCTTAGAATTCCTGAAGAAGTACGGCTTCTGGCTTTCCGTCGGCGTTATCTTGCTCGGCTCACTCGGCGTTTGGTTCAAAGTAACCAGCGACTTGGTGGCCGAAAGTGATTCCCGTGCCAGTGCGATCCGTGGTGACATCAGCAAGGTCAAAAGCGTTCGTTCGGAGATCCCCACGCACCCCAACGCGATCTCTCATGAG
>JBICHZ010000378.1:0-10490 GCA_043101355.1 Rhodopirellula sp. JB044 | reverse complement strand
GGATCCGAAAACGGTGCCGGTTGCGCCTGTGCCTCGGTTGGTTTCGTTGAATCCACATCCTCTGCAGCAGCCACAACCGCCCATTGCAACGCCACCACCATTGCTACCACGTGCGGTAGGCAGAATGCGGTGTGACTTATTGTGGAAAATGAATCAAACATGAGTACCTTTCGACAGAATTAGATAAACGGATCGAACACGGATGTGTCGTTCCGCAGGAGTCCTCTGATTTTGGTTTTCATAAAAACCATGAAGAGCCACGTGGAAACGAAGAATTCTCCACCCGATGTCCTAAACGGCTTGTTGATTTAGCCGCATACCGCATGACCACAACGAGCCGATGGGCATTGGCCCCGGTTGGCATCTGGTTAACCTCCGCTAACGCGATACGGCTCATTGAATCAACATCCCGTTGACGCTTTCACGAGCCAGCATGGCGTGCTCCGTGATATCACGATGACAGCTTGCCTTGTATTTCTTCGATACTCAGGTTTTTCGTTTCCACCAACGTGAAATACAAAATGGCCAATCCCAGACCGACTGTTGCCGCGTAGGAAAGGAAGATGGTGGTCATTCCCATGTTCTCGAGTTGCCACGGGAAAAAGATCTGCACCAACCAACTCGTTAAACTGGTCACGATCGCAAAGAATGGAATCGCGGTGCCGCGGACAGACACCGGGAACAGTTCCGAGAACAGCACCCACATCACCGGACCGACTGAAAACTGGAACGCCGCAATAAAACTCAAGATGCCGACCAAAATCAACGTCGCGTTGATCTGGATCGCCTCCTCGAGAAACATGTTGAAATGCTTCGTCGTTGCCGATCGTCCGATCAAATCCCGCAGAGCTTCGCGGAACTCGATGTCACTGGAAAACTCCGTGCCCGCTAGCGAGCCAATCGATGAAATTTCGGACACGTCTTTTAAGCGTTCGGAGATCTCACCGACCGACTCTGTCGACAACGTGTAACGTGCCTCATGAAACGTGTACGCACACAAACCAAGGCTAGCGATGATCCACAGCATTCCGCCCACCACCATCGGACGACGCCCCACCTTGTCGACTGCCAATAGCCCCAACACGGTGAAGACGACACTGATCACCCCCACCCAAATCGCCTGCACAAACGCAGCATTATCACCGATACCGAGCTGCTTGAAGATCGTTTGGGCGTAGAACAAAACCGCATTGATACCGCACGACTGCTGAGCACTCGCGATCGTGAACGCGATGACGAAGGTCAGCCGCATCGGCTTTCCAAAAATCTCCGACAACTGTGCCTTCATTGAGTGATCTTGCGAACTCTGCTGCAGACTCTGCTTGACCTCGCCCACGTGCGCGGCGATCTGATCTTCGTCCATGATCCGCGTCAAACACAACGCCGCGTCTTCCTCCCGGCCTCGGTAAATCAACCAGTAGGGACTTTCGGGGATCACCAGTACCAATCCCATCCAAATCAAACAAACCGGCACCTCCGCCGCCAACATCCAACGCCAACAGTTCGACGGCGTCACGCCGAGCGACTGAACCCATCCGATGTCGGCTCCGGCGAGATAGTGAATCAGATAAGAGATGAAGTAGGCAATCGTCAAACCGATCACGATATTGATCTGAGTCATCGAAACCAACTTGCCACGCCACTTCGGCGGCGCGATCTCGCCGATGTACATCGACGCAAGCGTGATCGAACTCCATCCCACGCCTCCGAGAAACCTCGCGGCAACTAACGACCAGTAATTCGGCGCGACCGCCGAACCAATCGCCGAGAGCAAATACAAGATGGCGATCACAACAATCGCTGTCTTCCGACCAAATCGATTGCAAACAAAACCTGCGAACGGGAGAGCCAGCAAAACACCGAGCGCAGGAGACGCAACCGCAGTCCCCAACCTCTCCGCAGAAAGATCAAATTCGGTCTGAATCAAATCAACGCCGCCGGATATCAACGCCGCATCGAGACCGAAAACGAAGCCTCCCATCGACACAATGGACGCAAAAAGGAATGCGTTGCGAGTCTTCGAATTCATGAGAGTAAATCTTGGATGAAGGGTCCGGGCAAATTTTGTATCAACGGCAACAGTGTAGGCGATTCCATCGCCGATCACGTGGCACTATGCCCCGCACGACCGCATGAAAACCGAGATTCAAAACACACCGTCCGCTGCCGATCTCGCTTGTCTATTGACTTGTGTCTCGCCGCGGTCAAGAGTTCGATTTCGCGTTCGAGCGCGTAGCGAAAGTCGCCAAGACTTTCGGCATGCCTTAAGACCGCCCGCAACTCTCGGCGAATATCGCCAACCTACGAAGAGGCCGTGCCGCACCCTCTGCGTCATTGGTTCGTGACACAGCCTCTCGATACATCCTCTCCATCGAGGCCCGGCCTATTTCTGCCCGGACGCTTCGGATTGCTGACGCTCCATGTCCGCTTTGTACTGCGCGATGAAGTCAGCCTTCTCCTTCTCGCTGGCACTGTTCATCACATTGGTCGCCCCCTCATTACCGCAGCCCGATAAACCAGCCACAGCAAAAGTCCCGACCAAAACCAAAACAAGCATTCGAACCATTGAAAAACTCCTTCTGAAAAGAAAAACACAAGAACACAGTTGCTAAGCACATCGCTTTGTCATACAATAACATCACTCGACGGGGTTTATCAAGCCGCAATCTTATTGTTTTGTCGGATCAGCTGCCCTCAGCAGTGAACCTCGTCGCCGGACCGCGTTCAGCCAACACGCGTCGAAACCAACTCGTTGCTTCGTTTTGAATCACCTTCGGGATAGTCGATCCATGTATTCAATTCCGATTTCTCGTGCTGGTTATCAACGACGAACCTATCGGGGCTGACTCGCGTTTCCTTTTCCCACTCTTTCCTTCATCGGAGTCTATTTGTCATGCATCGTTCAAATTCAAATCGTGGTTTCACGTTAGTGGAACTGCTGGTGGTGATCGCCATCATCGGCGTTCTCGTCGGGCTCTTGCTGCCGGCGGTCCAAGCCGCGCGGGAAGCGGCACGCCGGATGAGCTGCAGCAACAACTTCAAACAACTCGGCTTGGCAGTGCACAACTACCACAGCGCCTACAACGCCTTGCCAAAACACGGAACCGGTAGCTACCTGCCTCGTTGGAGCTTCGGCGGTAACTACTATGAGAACAAGTCACAACTGAGCATGTTGGTGGGCCTCTTGCCGTTCTTAGAACAGCAGGCGATCTGGGAACAAGTGGTTAACCCATTGGCAAACAACGATCCGAGCTTGGGCGGACCGGCAATCTATCAGGCGATGGGGCCAACCCCACAGGTCATTACCTATGACCCTTGGGTTACCAACATCCCGACCCTCCGTTGTCCAAGTGACCCGGGTTTCGGGTTGCCATCGATGGGCCGGACCAACTACGCGGCATGCTTGGGTGACAGCGCATACTGCCAGATCGTCGGGGCGATGAGTCATGTTTTGACCAGCAACCAAGGTTACGCGGAACGTTCACGCTCGACGGATCGTGGTGTGTTCGTGCCACGCTATCAAACGAAATTCCGAGATATTCTCGACGGGTTGGCAAACACGGTCATGATGGGCGAAATCGCTACTGACCTGGGCGACCGCGATACACGTACCGATGCGAAATTCGATGGCTCGGGAATCTTCCCAGCGAGCTCGACAACCCTGTCAGGTAACCCTTCGATCTGTCTAACAGGTACCGATCCGGAACGTCCTCAATTCTGGGCCACCGGCACGACCAACCTCGGTGGAACGAACTCGGGCTTCGGACGTGGTTACAAGTGGGCGTCGTACTACCCGCTGTACTCCGTCATTACCACAATTCTACCGCCGAACTCACCCGTCTGTGCGTCGACACTGCGAGCGATCCATGGCGGTACGGCTAGCGGCAGTACATTGCAGGGTTGGTGCACCATCGCCGCAGCGGATGGTGACCAAGCCAACGGCATCTACGGGCCTAGCAGTCGTCACCAAGGTGGAGTCCATGTCCTAATGGGCGACGGTGCAGTGAAGTTCATCACGGACTCGATCGAAGCCGGTTCCAACACCGCGCAAATGGTCAGTTGGGAAGGCGTCGCCGGACCACCGTCATCCACCCCCGGATCGCAAAGCCCGTACGGGTTGTGGGGAGCCTTGGGAACTCGCGCCGCCAAGGAAGTGATTGAAAGCGAATTCTAGGCCGCGACCTCAATAGACGCGTCGGTCGTGGAAATTTCTCCACGACCGACGTGGCTGGATTCAAACGTCTTCTTTGAGTCAGCAAAGAGATCCCGATAGCATGACTCCGCACCGAAATCGTTGCGTCCTCAATGTCGCAACGTTTCGGTGTCGTGAATCTTAGCCTCTCCGACCTCGGGATCGGAAACGTCCCGCGTGTCATCGCGAAAGTCATCCGACACGTTTTGCTTTTGAGTAGGTGGCTATGGATCGAAGGATGATTCAAAACCGCTGCATTCTGAACAAGCTCTCAGTCAACAAAGCGGGCAGAAACACTATCGTTTCTCGATGTCCGCCGGGGTCCGCACGACGAGGTTATCGAAACCGAACTTCGTTCCGTTGACGGTAAAACCGAACTTGTTCTTGGTGGGGTGATCAATGCCGGGCGACTTCAGCGTCGTTGCAAGATCGCCATCGAGAAACGCCTTCATTGTCTCGCCTTTGATCCGCACACGCAGGTTGTGCCAACGGTTCGGCTGAAGATCCACTTTGACGGCTGCCTGTGTCGACTCCAAGATCTCCACGAGATCCTCTGATTCTGCGGGAGAAAGATTTGGATTCTGGCGAAGCTTCCGCACCGCCAAGTTCATACCGCCCTTCTTATCGTCGCTGATTCGCAAACGTTTGGGCGATATCGAAACTCGGCAAATGTGACCGGCGTGGACCGATTTTTCGTTTTGATCATCGATGACCAGGTTGAAACTCGTGCCACCGCGAAACAGGAAATCGAATTGAATGTCCACGTCATCGAACTCCTGCTGCAGGCGGATCGTCGAACCATGGTCGGGTTTGACTTGTTGACCGATCAGTGCACCGTCCACGACCGACCAACCTTCTTTCATCCCCGGACCGATGGTGTAATCGGCCCCCACCGAACTTCGATCTTCGTAGGCATCCTCAAACGCAACCACCCACCCGTTGCCTGACTGCATCGAGTTAGATTTTTTCGTGGAACCTTTCGGTTTGTCGCTCTTGCCGACGTTCCTGCGTTTGCTCTTCTTTGCGTCGGCTTTGGGTGGAAAGTCCGATCCTGGAGCATCAGGCTCGGTTTCGAACAGATCGAATTCCGGTAACACCTTCAGCAACTCGTCGCGCTCGGCGCGATGCGTTTCGGAAACCTCGTTCCAATCCGTGATCTCCGGGAAACTAATCAGGTCGTCCGGGTCTTTCGAAACATCGTACCAACGCCCATAGCCGTCTTTCATCACGAAATCGCCACGGATCATTTGTCGCTCGCGACTGTAGCCGTAGACCCACTCGCGATGCTTGGGTTGGTCGGTGAACAGAAACGGAACGAGGCTCTCGCCGTTGTGTTCATAGTCATCCGGAATCGTGACTCCGGTCAACTCCGCGATCGTTGGTAACAAATCCGACATGTTCACCAAGACATCTTGCTCACCGTGCTTGGTCATTCCGGGAGCGTAGATGATCATCGGAACGTGAACGCCTTTCTGTTTTTCGTGGCTATTCTTCCCATAACCGGCGGTGCCGTTGTCGGCACAGAAGATCACGATCGTATTCTCCGCAATTCCCATCTCGTCCAGTTTCTTCCGATACAACCACATCTGGTAATCGAGATAGTTGATGTGGTGATGGATGCCAACATCGGTGACCGTACCATGCGTTTCATAATCGCCGTGGTCGCCGGTGATCTTCGGCTCCGTCCGCGTGTAGCCATCGCCATCCCACCGGATCACCGGAGTGCCTGGCCAGGTCTGTCCGTTTTCAGGATTGAGCCAATCGAAAGCACCGTGGCCGAGGTGTGTGGTGTGATAGACAAAGAACGGTTTGCCTTGTTCGTGTTGCCGGTCCATAAAATCAAAAATGAAATCGAGTTCCACATCAGGCCCGTAGGTGCCCAATCCAAACGATTCCGTGGTTTCCGGCGTGTTCGGCCACCACTGAAAGTCCTTGCCCTGGTGGTTCATCAAACGCACGTGCGGATAGAAATACCATCCGTGTTGATCGTAGGTATCGTACGGTTCCCCGGTGTCCTCGTTGATGACGAGCTTCTGACCGTTGACTTTTCTGCCAACGATTTTGAAGTCGGTAAACGGATTGTCTTTGTCCGACAGATTGCCTGGCGTGAAGCAACCTTGGTCAAAGCCATACTCTCGGAGGTCGCCTGCCATCTGAGTCTTGCCGGCCCAGTACGTCGCATAACCACCTTGTTGTGCCACGTGCCCGATCATCATCGGCGAGCTTTCATACAGCGGCCACGTTGTGATCCTGCCGCTCTCGTCGCGATAGCGGCCTTTGTAGGAGTTGTTCCACCACTTGTGCAAATGCGCGTATCGGCCGGTCATCATCATCGCGCGGCTAGGCGAACAAACGACCGAGGCCCAAGCCGTTTTGATCCAGCAACCTTCCTGCGCCATTTGATCGAGGACCGGGGTCTTTGCCCTCACCGCCGGGTCCGAACTATCTTCTCCCCGGTGGATGGTCCACGTTGAGGAACCATAGATCGGCAATTCACGGGCACTGATATCATCGGCAAACACGAGAACAATGTTCGGTCGTTCGCCTGCCCAACATGCAGCGAAGAAAAGCACGCCGGTCAACTGCCAAACAGCAATAACGCAACTGAACCGGACTACCACCGCTGTCAAACAAAAACGCGAGTAATTCATGAGCACCATTTAACCAGAATATGAATACGGGAGGCCCGGCCACGTGCATGCACCGATACCTGTCGCCCAATTCCGGACGTCAATCCTCGACAACAATAACAGGCCGATTTATCCCAACCACGGCGTCTCCAACGCGGCGACCTCGACGCTCGGTAGTCGTCACGCAGAACGTCCGTCAAGAACACCTGCCCTTTGCACCATCGCCTACCGACCTTATGGAAATGCAACACCCGGTCACCGAGCAATTGCCTCATTCCGCTAATCGACGCCCAACCTGAAACGTCAACAAGAAGTCCCTTATAAATTGCAACTACTCCGATGACACCTAGGTGCCGACTCGTGTCATCAGCCCCCCAGGGCATCGCCCGCCGATCCGAACATGGACGAATACCACGCTCGCAGCCCCGAACGCTCGCAGACTTTTTCCGCGCACGCATACTTCTCGCCGCTCTCCTAAAAACGCCGAGTAGTGCCACGAACGCCGAGTAGCGCCACCGATGGACCAGCGGCGGCACGAATTGCTAAGCTATCGCGTCCCTGATCCGATCCCGATCCGATGAAAACAATTCAAATCGATGAACTGCCGGGCTGCCGGCCTTATTTGAACGAACGATCGATTCGCGTCCGCCAATCGCAATCGGGCATGCGTTTGATCGACTTTTTGCTGGAATATCATCCACCAACCCCGCGCCAACAATGGCTCGACTGGATCGAAGCAGGCGACATCACGCTGGATTCTCAGCCGCTTTCGATCAGCCACCGCATGCGGGTCGGCGGTCGTTACGTCCATGCCATGCGAGACTTCGTAGAACCTCGCGTCAACGCCACGATAAGGATCATCGCCGATGACGAGTCGCTGCTCGTCGTCGACAAACCTGCTCCCTTGCCGGTTCACCCGAGCGGTCGGTTCAACCGCAACACGCTCACCAAACTGCTCGAGAACGTCTACCCGAACGTAAAACTGCGGATCGCGCACCGGCTCGACGCGAACACGACCGGCGTCGTCGTGTTCACCAAATCGTCGGGAGCAGCAGCGATCGTCCAGCCTCAATTCGAACAACGCCGGGTTAAAAAAACCTACCTCGTTCGGGTCCAAGGCCATGTTCCCTGGGACACACATCATTGTGATCTCCCGATCGGACACGCGCGATCAGCAGGTCTGACCACCGACGCGGGAAACGGTGGGGCACGGGCGGTGCATAAGCAAGGTGCTCAGGCAGAAACCCATTTTCGATGTCTGCAACGAAACGATGACGGCACTTCGATGTTGACCGCAATTCCCGTGACCGGCCGCACCAATCAAATCCGCGTGCACGCCGCAGCGATCGGCCACCCTGTGTTGGGTGACCCTTTTTACCCGCGACAAGCAACCGCCGGAAACGATCAATCCGCCATCATCCAAACCCTTGACATCGACCAGCCACCGATGTGCCTCCACGCGTGGCGGCTGACATTTCGACACCCGCAAACCGATCAGGAAACCACCTACGAAAGCCCGGCACCGAAATGGGGCCAGGCGACAACGTTCGCGTCGTAGTTAAGCCGTTTCCGTGATGCGGCAAAGCAAACGCAGAGTCGCATCAACGCTCGACAGACGGGCGGTTTCGAGCTGGGTATGGTAGGAACACGTTGGCAGTTGCAAAGTCGTTCCGCGTATGTCGCCCCCGGTGGCGTGGATCAAACGACCGAGTTCGGTACGACCGATCGACATCGGCTTTTCCCTCGTTCGGTTCAACTCTTCGATATACGCGTCCTTGTACCGGTACGTGACGCCGAGGTCTTCGCATTCGCTCTGCAGTTGAGCGGTCAACTCGGTATCAAACTCGGCGTTGGAATCCCGGTTTCGAAGGACAACGTCCTGCAATTCCAGGTCATCGACCGTGGGAAACGGGCTGGTGTCGAGAACAATCAACCGGTTCGTTTTGATATCGTGCCTTTGGAACCACTCCGCCGCAAACCGCCAACTGCGTCCGGCCTCTTCGCCCGCGGTAAACAAAGCCGTGCCCTGAAAACCCGATCGGATCAGTTCGATCAACATCGCGACCGATACGACGTTGTCTAGCTGGGCGGAGATCAGACCGTCGGCTTCCTTGAGGCGATCGAGAAACGACACCGGAGTACCGGGTTGCAGGAAGTCCAACCCGTCGAGTTCAAAGATCAGGTTTCGACGACGAGGGCAAATGTACGTCTCGACAATCTTCCCCTGACCGAGATACGAACCCGCATAGGGCGCATGGGCTTGAACACGTTGGCCGTGGAAACGACCGGCGATCGTTTCCATGAATTGTTCCGAAATCGAATCGCCGTTGAGCTCCCCGCGGTTGCCGGCAATAAACGCCGCGTATTGAAACTCGTTCGGCCCGGTGCACATCAACCCATGCCGGTCGACGTGCGCCGAAACAAAATGGCTCTGCGGTTGAGAACCTTCGGCAACCAACAAACCGTGATACCGGGTCACCCGAACCGGATACTCTTCGAGTTCACGACGCAGCACTCGAAAGAAGGCATCCTCCATCCCAACAACCGACGGTTCGCGCACCAGGGCGCGAAGCAAATTCAAAAACTCTTTCATTGCGAACATTGCATCCGGAAGATCGCGCGTCGCAACCTACCCGAGCATGTCGCCGGATTCCATGAAGTTGCGATGCAGATCGAAACAATGTTGCAGATCGTGCCTGATATGGGCAGCGGACGAGTTGTCGAGATACTTATGCAGATAATCGCGGTACATCGGATGGGCACAATTGTCGATAATCGTGCGTGCCCGTTCCCCCGGTGCGAGACCACGCAGGTCCGCGAGCCCTTGTTCGGTAACGATCACATGAACCGAGTGTTCGTTGTGATCGGTGTGCGAACACAACGGCACGATCGCCGATATTTTTCCTCCCTTGGCGATGGACGGGCAAACGAACATCGACAGATAACTGTTGCGAGCAAAGTCACCACTGCCGCCGATGCCGTTCATGATATTTTGGCCACAGACGTGTGTGGAGTTCACATGCCCATAGAGGTCGACCTCCAACGCGGTGTTCATGGCAATCACGCCGAGTTGCCGAACCGCCGCGGGGTTATTGGAAATCTCCTGCGGTCGCAGCACGATGCGATCACGGAAGAACTCAATGTCGTCGGCGATCTCTTGCATCTGCTCCGGCAACAACGTCAAACCACACGAACTCGCTCCACGAAGGCGACCGCTTCTCATCAAGGCAAACGGCGCCGGTTGAAGCACTTCGGTGTACATGAAAAAGTCCGGGATGTCAGGACTTTTGCCGACGCCCGCGGTGACCGCGTTGGCCACGTTTCCGACTCCACTTTGCAGAGGAAGAAAACTCGACGGAATTCGGCCGGAGGCGAGTTCATTGCTGAGGAACTCGACAACAAACCCGGCAATCTTTTCACTCAGTTCATCCGACGCGGTAAAACCGCCGAGTTCGTCAGGTTGGTCGGTTTCGACGATTCCAATAATCTTCGCAGGGTCGACTTCGGCGTACTTCTTGCCGATCCGCTCGAGCGGATGATTGAGCGACAAGGAGAGCCGGTTCGGTGGGCGATTGGGAATCACAACGTCGCTCATGTCACTGATGTCACGTGACTGAGCACGGTTGATCTCGATAATGACCTTCTTCGCCTTCTTCAAAAATGTCGGC
>JBICHZ010000377.1:0-62956 GCA_043101355.1 Rhodopirellula sp. JB044 | reverse complement strand
AGGACGATGATACCGGCTTCAAATCTTTGACCGACGGCAAAACGCTCGACGGTTGGATCGGAGCGGTCGATAATTACGAAGTCACCCCGGAAGGCACGATTCAGTGCCGGCCCGGCCATGGCGGTAACTTGCTGACCAAGGACGAGTACGATGATTTCGTCGTTCGTTTGTATTTCCGATTGCCACCGCGAGGCAACAACGGGTTGGCGATTCGTTGCCCACTCGAAGGTGATACTGCGTACGTGGGCATGTGTGAGTTGCAGGTGCTCGATAACGAACACCCGGCGTACGCGAAGTTGGATCCGAGACAATACCACGGGTCGGCGTACGGGATGGCAGCGGCCGCACGCGGATACTTGCGTCCGGTTGGTGAATGGAATTACCAGGAAGTGCGAGTGGAAGGATCCACGATCCGAGTCGAGTTGAACGGGAACGTGATTCTCGATACCGATTTGTCGAAGGTCACCGACTACGCGGGCGGCCGACCGCACGCGGGCAAAGATCGCAAAAGCGGCCACTTCGGTTTTGCCGGACACAACGACCCCGTGGAATACCGAGACGTCACCATCCGTCGCCTCAAGTAGCGGGCTGGTTCGGGGGAATTATGGCGCGACGTGTTCGTTTGGGATTTGCGTTGTTAGAAGGGGCAACGCCCTGGGGTGCGAATGCGCCGATGAATCGAAGGGCCAACGGTTCGTTCGATTGTTTAGCCGACGGGTGTTGGCAAACTGCCGGACCTTTGGTCCTTTGTTTTTGTTTGGTGTTGGGGGGTACCCAGCCCTGTGGGCTGGGCAAGGCAAATTGCTGGGCCTTTGGCCCGGGGAGATGGGGGGAGCGGCGTCAATAACGTATGCGGCTCGTTCGTGGCGGTTATGGCGCGACGTGTTCGTTTGGGATTTGTATTGCTTGAAGGGGCAACGCCCCGGTAGTTTGCATAGCCCAGGGCAACGCCCTGGAATGCGAATGCGCCGATGAATCGTAGGGCCAACGGTTCGTTCGTTTGTTTGGCCGACGGGTGTTTGCAAACTGCCGGACCTTTGGTCCTTTGTTTTTGTGTGGGTTTGGGGTGACCCAGCCCTGCGGGCTGGGCTAGGCAAATTGCTGGGCCTTTGGCCCGGGGGTGATTGGAAGGCAAACAGCTGGGCTTTGGCCCGGAGAGATTGGGGGGGGCGGCGTCGAAACCGTTTGCGGCTCGTTCGTGGCGGTTTTGGCGCGACTTGTCCGTTTGGGATTTGCCTGGTTGAAGGGGCAACGCCCCGGTGGTTTGCATAACCCCGGGCAACGCCCTGGGTGCTTATCGCATGAGGACTGCGTTTAGTTCTTTTTCGCACGCGGTGACGACGTTTTCGACGATGGTGTCGGCGTCGGAGCCGCTCATGGTTTCGGTGAGGCTTTGTAGCTCCATCGAGAACAGGACTCGTTTGCGATCCGCACCGTCTTGCTTTTCGTTGCGATAGGTTTCTTGATATGACAGGTCGGTCAGTCGTTCGTCGGCCGCGGCGCGGATGATTTGGGAGAGGCCGTCCCAGCGGACGGATTCAGGGAGCACGAGGTTGAGGTCCCGGCGGATCGATGGGAACGCGCTAATCTGTTGTTGCTGTGGTACGAGGCGTGACCAAGCAACCAGGAGGTCGGCGGACAGTTCCGCGGCGACGACTTTGCCGGGTAGCTTCCACGAACGGACGAGTTTCTCGTCGAGCAGGCCGAGGTAGCCGAGGGTTTCGTCGCGACCGGTGACTTTGAGTTCGACCAATCCGCCTGGTGCGAATCCGTCTCGCTCGACGCTTTCAACCCGCAAGGCACCGTCAATGCCGAGTCGTGCCAGCAAGGTTTCGATGATGCCTTTGGCGGCGAAGAAGTCTTCGCCCATGATCATGCCGACGTGGTAATTTTCCGCCGGCAACGCGTCGTCGCCTTTCGCGTCGGGAGCAGCAGGCAAATACACGTGAGCGATTTCAAACAGCGTCGCGTCGATCGATGCCGAGGCCCAGTTCGCGGCGCGGCTTTGTAGGAGGCTGGGCAGTAGTGAACGGCGGAGGCGCCGGGAGCCTTCGAGCATCGCGGTGCGGGTTTGCAACGCGGGTCGGTCGGTCCACGGTGAAAGGGCCGAGTCGATCTTTTCGGTGACCACGCTCGGCGTCATCGCTTCGCTGAGTCCGGCCGCCGTCATCACGCCTCGCAGTCGCGACATGGCCGAATCAAAAGGCCGCTTGCTGCTCGGCGTGACCGGGATCGGGCTGTCTTCCGGGATCTTGTCGTATCCGTGGATCCGTGCGACTTCTTCGATCAAGTCGGCTTCGCGGGTCAAGTCATGACGCCATGTCGGCGGGACGCATTGGACGCTCGCGGACTCCGAGGATTTTGTAATCGACGCAAAGTCGGCGCGGCAGCCGAGTCCTTTGAGGATGCGTTCGACGGTTTCGGGGGCTATGTCGATTCCGAGGACGCGTGACAATTGCGAGAGACGCAAGATCACGGGTTCGCGATCGGTGATCGGGCTGCCCGTGTCGATCACGCCGCCGGCGACAGATCCGCCTGCGATTTCGGTGATCAGTTGGCAGGCCCGGCGGCTCGCCCAATCGATGCCGCGTGGGTCGACGCGTCGTTCGAATCGGAACGATGAGGGGCTGTGCAGTTTCAGACGTCGAGCGGTACGGCGGACGGACAGCGGTACGAAGTCGGCGGCTTCGATAACGATGTCGGTGGTCTGTTCGGACACTTCGCTGCTCGCGCCACCCATCACGCCGCCGATCGCCATCGGGGAGTCGGCGTCCGCGATGACGCAGGTTTGTGCGGTGAGTTCGTATTCGCGATGATCGATCGCTTCGAGTTTTTCCTCTGGATTGCCCGGGCGAACCACGATCGTGTTCTTGCCGACCTTGGCGGCGTCGAACGCGTGGAGCGGTTGGCCGCATTCCATCATGACGTAGTTGGTCACATCGACGATGTTGTTGACCACGCCGATTCCGATGCTCTTCAGCGCGTTCTGCATCCACTCGGGGCTGTCGCCGACCCGGACGCCTTGGATGACTCGTGCGGTGTATCGCGGGCAGGCATCGGTGAATTCGTTTCGCACGGTCAGCAGATCGTTGACGTTCTTGGACGACTCTTGAAACTCGATCGTTGGGAGTTTGAGTTTCTGGTCGGTCAGTACCGCGATCTCGCGTGCGACACCGATGTGGCCGAGGCAGTCACCCCGGTTGCTGGTGACTTCGAGGTCAATGACGACTTCGCCATCGATCGTTTCACTGCCTTCGTGGTTGAGGCCCGATAGGCTCAATCGGTCGACGAGTTCATCGTGCGTCAGCGTGATATCGACGTAACGTGACAACCAGGAAAGAGTGACAAGCATCTGATTGTGGCTGAGGGCTGGGGGTGGTTGGCGGTGAAAGTTCGGCCCGGCGAACACAAAGGTATCGGCGAAAGCGAACGTAGCCGGAGTCGCCAAGACTTCGGGATGGGATTGCGGAGTAGCGGTGTTGGGTATGTTGGCTGGATTCGGACGAATCGAGCGACGGATCGTGCGGGCGTTTCGCGAAATCCACTACGACTCGTGAGGGCGGGCTAGAACTGCTGGAGGAATCGCAGGTCGCCGCTGTAGAGATCGCGGATGTCGGTGATGCCGTGACGCCGCATGCACAGACGTTCGACGCCGAGGCCGAATGCGAAACCGCTGACCTTTTCCGGGGCGTAGCCGACTGCTTCGAAAACGTTCGGGTCGATCATCCCGGCACCGCCGAACTCAATCCAGGTTCCGTTCCAAAGAAAGTCCACCTCGACGCTCGGTTCGGTGAACGGGAAGAACGACGGGCGGAATCGGATTTCAACGTCGTCGCCGAGGTAATTGTTGGCGAACACGCGAAGGACCGTCTTCAGGTTGGCCATCGTGACGTTGGTGTCGACGAGCAGGCCTTCCATTTGATGGAACATCGGGAAGTGCGTCGCGTCCGGAGCGTCGGGACGGTAGACGCGGCCCAGGGAGATGATTCGGATCGGCGGTTGGTGAGCCTGCATCACGCGAATTTGCACCGTGCTGGTTTGGCTGCGGAGCAGCGACTCGCCTTCGCCGGTTTCGCCTGACGCGTCGGGGCCACCCGCGGCGGCCGTCGCAAGATAGAAATTATCGAGCGGGTCGCGGGCCGGGTGATCTTCGGGGATGTTCAGCGCAACGAAGTTATGCCACGGGTCTTCGACCTCGGGCCCTTCGGCGACTTCGAATCCCATCCTGCCCATGATCTCGGTCAGGTGGTCGATCGTTTGTGTGATCGGGTGGATGTGTCCGAGCGTCGGACGCGTGCCAGGCAAAGAGGGATCGAACGTCGGGTCGACTTGCGAGCCGCCTCCGCTTTCGAGTGCCTCTTTGGCTGCGCTGAACGCTTCGTTAATCGCGTTCTTGACTTCGTTGAGCCGCATGCCGGCGGCTCGTTTGTCAGTCGGTTCGATGCCACCGAGCATCTTTTGGACGTCTTTGAACTGTCCATTCTTGGCACCGAGGAAGACAACGCGTGCTTCCTCGAGTGATTCGGCATTCGAGGCGCCTGAGAACGCCGACTCCGCATCGCTTTGGAGTTGATCCAGGCGGCTAAGAAAATTTTGCAGTGACATCGCGAAAGAAAGGCCTTAGGCGGCTTGGCTTTCCGAACCGAGTGCGGCTTTGACCGCGTCGCAGACGTCTTTGAAGCCGGCGGCGTCGTGGATCGCCATTTCAGAAAGCGATTTGCGATCCAAGCCGATGTTCGCTTTCTTCAAGCCGTGAATGAACTCGCTGTAGCGAAGCCCGTGGAGCTTCACTGCTGCGTTGATTCGGATGATCCACAACTTGCGGAACTCACGTTTGCGGACGCGACGATCGCGGAACGCGTACGCGCCGCTGCGAAGCAAGGTTTCTTTGACCGAACGGGTCAGTGACCCACGGCCGCCGCGGTAGCCTTTTGCACGTTTGAACAGACGTTTCTTAGCTTGATTACGGGCCGAGCCTTTACGTGTACGCATCGAATGAGTTCCTTATTGTTGTTTTAAAATCATTGCCGAGGGTGTCGATTCAGGCCCCGGCAATCGCTGCCGGAGTTTTGCCCAATCGAGTTGCAGGGCGAGTCCTAAGAGGGAGTGGTTAAAAACGGCCGAGAGACGTGGCCAACGATTTAGTTGCTGTAGCCGTTCAGTGCGGCTTGGATGGTCGGTTCCATGCAGCTATCGACAGCGGTCGTGCCGCGGAGGTTGCGACGGCGTTTCTTGCTCAGGCCTTTGGCCAGGTGGCTCGTGCCGCTTTGGCGGTGCATGGCTTTGCCGGTTGCGGTCAACCGAAAACGCTTTTTCGTGCCCTTGTGGGTCTTGACTTTGTTTCCCATCGGGATTCCATCACTAGAGGGGTGTGTTCAATTTTGCAAAATGCAGAGCGGCGAATGATAGCGAAGCGATACTCGATTCGCCAGGGGGAGTTTCCCCGGCTCGCCACGAATCTTCTCCCACGAACCCCTCTCTTCGGTTGATCGAGCGGTCACCTTGAAGCGAAACGTATCCGTTTCCACGCAGAGAGCGCAGAGGGTTGGTTTTGTGTAATTCTCCTCTGCACCCGCTGCGGCTCTGCGTTTTCGCTCTCCGCAGAAATGCCACGGCCTCGCGAGAGTCGCGTTCGGGGAACCTAGAATCCTTCGATCAGGACCTTGCGAACTGCTTCGGGGGGCGAAAGGTCGAGGACTTCTCGTTGGTTGGTCGGCAGGGATTCGTACTGTTCGACGAGAGAGGGGCGTTTGGATTCGCCGCGTAACTTCCGCCGGAGAGACTCGGTTGCCCAGTCGCGCAGGACCATGCTTTGCATCCACGGGTCGCTGACGTATTGCTGCAAGATATCGAGGTCCTTGGTGGGCAGCATCGATTCGATGATCTCCAGTTCGTGCTGGTTCAGCGGCGGCACGTTTTCCAGCGGGGGACCGCCTCGGAAGAACCGGCCCTGCCATCGCGTCCAGTTGGAATCGCGTAGCAAGGTAGCCAGCGCGAACGTGCGATAGGCGTTTCGCGTGTCTTCGTCGCGGCGGCCGCGTTGTTTGATGAACTGAAACAAGGTAGCCGCGGCTTGACGTTGGCCGCTTTCCTTCGCTGCGTCGAGGCGATCTTTGACGATTTGGATCACCGCGTAGTCGATTCGCTCGATCGCTTCATCGCTAAGGTTGCGTCCGGTGATGCGTCCGATCGACGTGATGGCTTCCTCGATCGCGTCGTCGATCGCTAGTTGGCGTTCGGTGCCGGTGCCGTTTTCGATCCGCGCGATCACCTCGTCGCTGAGTTGTTCCCGAAGTCGGACGTACTGCCGCATCGTTCGCAGCATCGCGGCCGGCGATTCTGACTCTCGGACCTGTTCAGCGGATCGGCGGAGTGCTTCCTTCTCGGATTCGTCCAAACGGTTGAATCGGTCCAACCGCGAGAACGCGACGATCCGTTGTTGGGACGGGATCTCTTGGAGGCGCGTTGCCAGCGTATCTCGATCGGGCAGGACGGTCTCGCCGCTATCACGTGGGTAGAGCGAATTGTCCGACATCGGATTGACCATCGCATCGATGTCCGGGGTAACCGATCCGCCGACGACACCTCGCCAACGTGGCGACGCCATTAGGTCATTGATCAGCTCGCCGTCTTTCAAAATCGCGTAAGCGTCCATGTCGATCGCGACGGGAAAGTCAGCGATCTGCCGTCGGATCTCTTGCGTTTGACGCCACCGCGTGACACCAAATGCGAGGGCGGCGATCGCGAGTGGGATCGCAAGTGCCAACCAGGTCATGGGCCGTCGGCGTTTGCCCACGGTGACCGTGTCGGACTTCTTGAGCCGCTTGCCCGACGCATCCTTCGGATTGATGTCCGCCACCACCAATTGCAGCGTGGTCTGAACCGACTTCTCATCCGGGACCGGGTTGGGCAGCCACTCGAGCATGTCCCAGCTTCGCTGCAGATCTTGCATCCGTTGGCGAAGTGATTCGTCATCAATCAGGCGATTTTCAACCGAGTCGCGTTCGTCTCGCGAGAGTTCGCCATCGAGGTACGCGACGAGAAGTTCGTCGTCGGAGTCAACAATCTCGGATTTGCTCATGAGTCGTTGCCTCCTTCGTCACGCGTTGCCCCGGAGTCCTCGGAGGAAACGTCCTCTCGCGAACTACGATATTTATCGATCATGCTCGACATGGAGGGCAGCGAAACCGAGGTCTGAAAACCTTGGTCCAACGCGCCGCTCTCCATGTACGATTCGAGCGTCTGTTTCAAACTCACGCGAGCCCGGCTGAGCAGCGACTTGACGGCCTTGGTGCTGAGGTCCATCGCGTCGGCGATCTCGACGTAACTCATGTTTTCAAAACGCGACAGGATCAACGCCATCCGTTGTCGTTCGCCGAGTGAGGCGACGGCCGCGCGAACCAGACGGGCGCGTTCGTCACCTTCGGCAACCCGGACCGGCATCAGGCCGCTCTGTTCGAGTGCTGTTGCCGCGAGCGTCGGGCCATCGTCGTCGTTGGCGTCGGTGCCGGTCGATCGAGGCGAGTCCCCTTCGCTCACTTCATGTCGCCGCGAAACGGTTCGTTTGGCGTTGCGTGCGACGTTGCCGGCGATCGTGAACAACCAAGTCGAGAACTTTGCGCCCGGTTCGTAGCGATCTCTCGCACGGTAAACCCGCAGGAACGTTTCTTGTGCGAGGTCTTCGGCTAGGTCCGTGTGCGGGGCAAGGTGGTGCATCAATCGCACCAGGCGTGGTTGATATCGCCGAACCAATTCCTCGAAGGCACCGGCGTCACCGTCGCGTACACGCAACATCAATCGGACATCCGGGTCCGATTGTGTGTAACGCAAAACAGTGGATTCGGATGCAGGCACGGGCGGGGCAGATTGGAGAAGGACAAACCATAGACCATCTTCAGCATACTCTAATTTTCGACAAGGCCAGAGTCCGCATTGGCGGCCGCTCCCCGCATCTGTTCCGCCAAATAACCTGCTAATTCCGTAGGTGTTGGGTAATTTGCGGCCAATTCCGGTGTCAATTCGACACCTAACCAATCGTCCAATTCGCTGCTTAATTCGACCGCGGTCATCGAGTCGAGCCCGTGATCGGCGAAAGGAGTGTCCGGCGACACGTCCCCCGGCAGGGCCCCACACCGAGCGACGAGCCACTGCGTCAGCCATGTTTCGATTTGTTCGGTCGCGTGCGTCAGCGTATGCGAGTTCACGAATCGCGGCAGCGGTGGCAATTGCGTCGCGACGCTGTCATCGCTGATGATCGAACGCATCCATTGATAGCGGTGTTCGATCTCGTCGGCCTGCAACCGCAGTCGACACTCGGCGCGTTTCAGTTTGCCGCTCGTCGTGACCGGAATCGTACCGGGTTTGGTCAGCAGCACCTGTCTGGCGTCGACTTCGTGTTCTTCGATGATCGCGCGGCGCGCGCATCGGACCAGTTCCGGAAGCGAGGCGTCGGAAAGATGCCGATCGACTTCGATGACGATCGACATCGCGTCTCCTACGAAAGCGTCCGTGGCCACCGCAGCGCATCGTAACGCCGAATCACCGAGTGCTCGTTCGATCGTCAATTCGATGTCATGCGGATAATAGTTTCGACCTCTCAGAACAATGATGTCCTTGCAGCGTCCGGTGACGTACAGTTCGCCTTCGTGGATGAACCCGAGATCTCCGGTGCGTAGGAAAGTTTGCCCGGCGTTGTCCTGTCCATCCGTGCCGTTGTCGCAGTCGAGGGTGGCGCGGAATTGTTGCCTGTTCACTTCTTCACGACACCAGTAGCCGCGCGCGATCGAACTGCCAGTGAGCCAGATCTCTCCGATCTCTCCTTCGTTTCGACGAGATTTCGAAACGGGGTCGACGATTTCGATTTGAGTGTCGCCCCGAACAACACCACAACTGACGATGTTCCGTGTGAGGTTTCCCGGGTGGGATTTGGCAACCGGGCTCGCTCGACCTATTAGCAACGCGTCACGGTCGACAGGCAATTGCCGAAAGGGGACACCTTGGTCGCTGCATGAAACCAGCAAAGTTGCTTCCGCGAGACCGTAGCACGGCAAGAACGCTGCTCGGCGGAATCCTGACAATTCGAAACGTTGGCTGAATCGGTCGAGAGTCTCGGCGGCGACCGGTTCGGCACCGCAAAACGCAACCGACCATTGACTGAGGTCGACCGCGGACGCTTCATCGGGCGTGATGCGGTCGATGCATAATTCGTATGCAAAGTTCGGGGCTCCGCTCACCGTCGCATTCCGTTCGGCGATGGTCCGCAACCATCGCAGTGGTTTGGATAAGAACGAGCGAGGCGACATCAATGTGGTGTGTCCCCCTATGTAGATCGTGTCGAGTATCCCGCCGATCAGACCCATGTCATGGTAGTGCGGCAACCAAAAAACGGCGCGGGTGTAGTCGTTCTTGTCGGCTTCGCCATAGTTCAACCCGAACGCGCTGCGGATCGTTTCCAAGTTCGCCATCAGGTTCGCGTGAGATACCATGACGCCTTTGGGGGCGTTCGTCGATCCGCTCGTATACTGCAGTAACGCGAGGTCGTCGGATTCTATTTCGGCGAAGGCCTGCGATACGTTTTCAGGCAGTTCGCGAACGTCGTCTGACGTTGGCAATCGCTCGTCGAGCGACGCGTCGGTGGCGACCATCCGCATGTTCGAAATCACGGGGCTGAGTCGATGAAACGCCATCGAGTCGATCGTTTGGGAATCGCTCAGTATCAATGCCGGAGAGCAATCCGATATCGCCGCATCGAGTTGTGGCATCGCGCGGCCCGGTTTGGGGTAGCAAGCGGGGACCGGTACCACACGTGCGGCATGGCAGGCGAACAATCCAACGATGAAGTCGAGACCGGCGGGGAACAAAAGGATTGCCCGGTCGCCCGGTTCGACGTTGTGGGAGTCGTGCGACGCGTTGGCTTGCGTGTTGGCGTTGTGGTCCGCAGTAAGAATGCGCCGTGCGACTTCGTTGACCTGGGCGATTAACTCGCCGTATGTGATCGTGGTTTCCTGTTGATCGTCATTGATGAACGACAAGGCCGCCCGATTCGGATGACGTTCGGCACGTTCGCGCAAGACGTGCAACAGAGTCGGAAGTCGCGGAATGATTTGAGCGGCCGAGTCAGTGTTTAAGTGCATGGGCGGTAGGTAATCCGAGGTGAATCGAGTAGAAAACAGCTCGCCAAAGATTGCGATCGACCTTCCGACAGCGCGAAGCCGCCGGTTGTGTTACATGATAAGGCCCATTCGGGGAGGTTGAGAAGCAAAACTCGCGAGCGTTCGCGATCTTTCGCCCTTTTCAATTTTCCGTGCCATGCGCAACCCTCGTCATTTGCCATCTTTGACATTCGCTCGTCCGGGTTAGCGAATTTGTGCGTGTGGGAGGTTCTGTGTTCCGACCGAGCAAGGTCCCGCGAATCGCGTGCCTGCGGTCGACGCCGTATTTGTTCCGTCCGTTTGCCGTGCCAACGTTGCTGCAATCCTCGCCTATGAATTCAGACAAACCGTCAAAGTGGTATCGTCGTGTTGGTCAGCCCGTCGCCGGAGGACGAAACGTGGTTTGGTTCCCGCATGCGGGCGGAGGGTGTTCGCCGCTGATCCGTTTGGCTCGCGGCAATCCACCTGCGGTGAATCTGTATGTGGCGACGTTACCGGGCCGAGAAGCTCGTTTCGCTGATCCGATGTCGAGCAGTTTGGACGAGTTGGTAGGATCGCTGGTCGATAAACTGCCACAAACGGATGAACCGCCTGTCTTGGTCGGGCACAGTTTCGGTGCACTGTTGGCGTTTTTGGTTGCTCGGCAAAAGCCGTCCAAGAGGTTGATCGTGATGGCGATGGGTTCGCCCGACCTGATCACCCGACGTGACTCGATCGTCGACCTGGATGATCGCGAGTTTGCGGAGCAGCTCGATCGACGTTACGGCGGCGTCCCCAAGACGTTGCGTGAGAACGAAGAGGCGATGCGAATGTTCCTGCCGACGGTGCGGCGAGACCTCACGCTGCTCGAATCGTACGATTCCTCGAAACGGGAGGTGGTCGACGTGCCGATCACAGCCCTCGCGGGAACGGATGATGGCCGCGTTACGGCGGCGAAGATGCAAAATTGGAAGTCGTTCACCCAAGCCGACTTTCGTTTGCAGATGATGATGGGTGACCACTTTTTCCCGTTGTCGAATTTTCAACAGGTTTTGAAGATCGCGGCGGAGTGTTGACGAACACGGAGTGATTCACTCGGTCGCACGGATGGCTCGCAGGTCGTGTGCGAAAATCGTGACGTGTTCCTCGGTTTCCAGTCCGGCCGCGCGATCAGGTATCGTGGGGGGCGACCTGTTCCATTTCGATGGCTTTTTGGATTTCTCGCGACCGGATGTCATGCCTAATTCAAGTCTCACGGACGCGATGTCCGGGTTCGATGCGTACCGAATCGATTCTTTGTCACTGGATCACATTCAACGGTTCCTCGGCCGGATCGATCAGGAAATTGATCTGCTCGCGGCCGAAATCGAAACGAACCGCGAAGGGCTCGGCGACGCCCGAGAGCAGGCGGATCCGTTCGTGTTTCAAAAGGCCCGGCGGATGCAGAGTCGGTATCAATTCCGGGCTGACTACCTATTGGAACTACGCGAGCAGCTCGACGACGTGTATCAACGCAAGTACATGCAGCAGGGGATGGCCGGTCGACTCGGCGGTTACACAATGTTGCGGGTTTTCGAGTTGGTGATTCTGGCGTTGATCGTCATCGTGCTCGGATTGTTGGTCTACGATCTCGCCGCCGGGCCCGACGAATTTCGGCCTCGCTATCTGTCGAGCAACATGATTTTTATCGTCGACGCGTGCTGCTGCGCCATCTTCATGAGTGAGTTTGTGTTGCGGTTATGGAGTGCCGAATCGAAGGCCTACGTTTGGAAGCACCACTGGGTCGATTTCGTCACGTCGATACCGATTCCCGGCGAAGCCCAGTTGGCGAGGTTCGGTCGTTTCGCCCGGTTGGCTCGTTTCGCGAGGTTGTTGCGACTGCTGCGTTTTCTGAGGTTGTTCTTCTTCCTGTGGCGTGGTTTGGACAAGCTGCAGGACGTGATGGACGTCAAGATTATGAAAAAGACGATCCGCTATGCGGTCTTTGCGACGATCGCCGGTGCGTTTCTGATCTACAAATTGGAGGGATCGATTTCGGGCAACTCGGACAACGCGGTGTCGACGTTTGGGCAGTCGGCGTGGTGGAGTTTTACGACGGTCCTGACCGGTGGATTCGGCGACATTCACAATCCCGAGTCGTTGGCCGGTCAAGTCCTGACGGGATTGTTGGTGGTGATCGGGATGGTGTTGGTCGGAGTCTTCACGGCGACACTCACCACGATTTTCGTTGGTGAGCAACAGGAAAACGAAGCGAACGATTTGGAAAAGATTCTCGAAAAGATCGACGCGTTGCCCGAGGTTGTTCAAGCCGAGGTGAGAAAACGAAAATGAGAGTGACGTGGAGCGATTGAGAAAACTTATTCGCCAATCGGCTGACTACCGCGACGCTGACGGTTTAGGAGAAATTGCCAAGGAGTTGGCCGGAGCGTTGTGCGGGTGATGAGCGTTTAGTTTTTCGACGAATTTGACGGCGGCTTCGAGGCGGACCCTGCCTCGTGTTTCACCCGTTTCGATCGGTCGGTCGTGACTGTCCATCCGGGCGATCGGTGAGTTGATCGCTTTCAAGAGAATGTTTGGTGCGAAAACCGCGTCGGCGGATTCGAGCAGACGGGCGGTGCCCTGATGACGCATCGCAACATGGTCATTCGGTTGGACGAAGTCTCGCCATGCGTTTCGGAATTGTGCGATGTCGACCGCTCCTTCGATTGCGTTGTGATCGAGATGAAGGAGCTGGGTGAAGTTCGTATCGTGCAACGACGGCGAGTCGATCACGCATTCGAAACGGTCGCCGGTTCCCAACCGCAACGCGGTCCAGTAGATCGGTGTTGGTCGGTCGAGGTCGCGTTCTCCGTAGGCAACGATGACCCGGTCGAGATGATCGGTGAGGACCCGCGGCACGTTGGCCGAACCACGACGACGGCGTTCGTTGCGGCGCCAATTTTCCAACGGTGCCGCATCGGGCACGATGTTTTGCCGATCGAGTTGGTCTTCAATCATGCGATCAAACAATTGCAGCAACCGGGGCAGTTCTCGGTTGTCAGGCTCGAGTGCCATCAACGCGGCGACCGTCGCTTCCAATGTCGACACCGCGTGCTCGTTGGGCTCCCGCCGAATCCGGTAGCGACCAGGACTTGCCGGAGAGAGACGATAGGGTGGAAGAGTTTGCAGTCGTGGAATATCGCGATAGAGCGTTTTGGCTTGATGCCAGGTGCCGTCGAGAATGACCAGGTGCTCGGGACGTTCTTCAGGACGCAAATCGTCGAGCAGTTTGGCTTCGCGATCGGGGTAAAGCACGCCTGTTTTCGGCGGCAATGTCAATTGAGCGAACTGTTCCGCGAGTTCGACATTGTACGCTGTCATCAGTTCGCACCGATCGAGCGACGCGTGCACGATCCGTGCGGTATTGAACGGGTGAAAACGTTCGCGTCGGTGTTGGAGAATCAGTACCGACGTGCGGTGCTGCACTGGAGAAATCGCATGGCAGTAGCACATCCGTCGTGGACGGAAACAGCGAAAACAACGGCGGGCAGATTGAGTCATGGACGTTGTTTCGCAGAGCGGGCGAACGGCAGCGGATGGGCGGCAGCGGACGGGCGGCAGCGGACGGGCGTGCGGGAAACGCAACAGGTGTGCAGAGCGTGGAGAAATCGTGACAGCAGGCGCACGAGGTGATCGCGTTTTGCCACTGTCCAGACCCGGGATTCTAGTTGCGAGGCGTTTTCCGCACAGCGCCTAATCACAGGGCCTAATCACAGCGCCTAATCACGGGGCCTAATCACAACGCCTAATAATGTCCGGCACGACTATGTCGGATCGGTTGCCGAGTCATCCGTTGCAGGAATGCCACTGCGGAAGCCCTGTTCGCGCGGAGCACTTCATCGAGACGCGTGATCAAAAACGCGGACGACCCACACCTAACCGAATCGAGGATGACCGAAGTCACCTGCGAATCGGAGGGCAATGGGCATGAGCCGTCCGGTTTATCGAGACACGACAGGCTGATGTCGCATCGATGGTTGCCAATTCAAGTTGCAGTTTCAATATCGATGCCCTGCCGCGTCTCGCCGGTCGATTACTTTGGATCGTTCGTTGGCGGTTGGCGGTTGGCGGTTGGCGGTTGGCGGTTGGCGGTTTGCGGTTTGCGCTAATGCATCGTGACGCCCTCAAGAGCGAAGATCTCCCGACATCGTGCGACTTGTTCGTCAGTCGGTTCGGGAGTTTGGTGGAGTTGGTATCGCATCCCGAGTTGTTCGTATTTCGATTCGCCGAGTTTATGAAACGGCAAAATCTCGACCCGCTCGACTCCGCTCAATCCGGCGACGAGTTGGGCAACGCCCCGAACATTGGATTCATCATCGGTTAAACCGGGGACCAACACGAACCGAATCCACATTGATTTCCCGAGATCGCTCAGACGCCGCGCAAAATCGAGAGTGGGTTGCAATGAAACGCCGGTGGTCTCTCGATAGATTTGCGGGTCGGAACCCTTGATATCGAGTAGTACCAAATCCACACTTTCGAGCATCTCATCGGAGGCTCGGTGTCCGAGGAATCCAGAGGTGTCGAGCGCCGTGTGGATGCCTTCGGCTTTGGCTCGGCGAAACACTTCGTGGACGAATTCCATCTGCATCATCGGTTCGCCGCCGCTGATCGTCAGACCGCCGCGGCGGATGAAATTGCGATAACGCAGTACCTCCTCGATCACCGAATCGGCCGTCCGGACTTCGCCGTGCGGTTTGCCTTGGGCGTCCGGGTTATGGCAGTATTGGCAACGCAGCGGGCAGCCGCTGAGGAACATGACGTACCGCAATCCGGGGCCGTCGACGGTCCCGCACGTTTCCACCGAGTGAATGAAACCTCGGACCGGTTCAGGCTGCACGTCGGCAGGCGTGTTTTCGCGAGGCTGGGGTGAAACGACATCGTGTCGTCGCTCCGCCACTCGCGATTGTGGCTCGGCGTTGGAGTCGCGGTCACGGTCGCAACCGATCGACGGGTCGCGTGGGCAGCAATCGTTCAGCGACGCTCCCGAGTTGCAGTCGTGATGCGCGAGAGAAGGAATCCGATCGTCCATGGATTTCAGTTGTTTTGAGCGAGCGTTTGAAAAGGCGGGTGATGCCACCCGCAGAAACGATGACGGGCAGGTTGATAAAACCTGCCCGTGAAGGAGTCGACCTTAACGTCAGATCGCACTGTGGAATGTGCGGTTGATGACATCGAGTTGTTGCTCGCGAGTCAGTTTAATGAAGTTCACCGCGTAGCCCGAAACTCGAACGGTCAGTTGCGGGTATTTCTCGGGGTGATCCATCGCGTCGACGAGGGTTTGTTGGTCAAACACGTTGACATTGATGTGGTGCCCGGTTTCGGCGAAGTACCCGTCGAGCAATCCGACGAGGTTGTCCTGTCGCATTTGAGCGTCTTTTCCGAGGGCGTCCGGGACGATCGAGAACGTGTACGAGATACCGTCTTGGGCGTGTTCGTATGGCATCTTCGCGACCGAAGCCATCGCGGCGACGGCTCCCTTCTTATCGCGACCGCTCATTGGGTTGGCACCGGGGGCAAACGGTTCGCCCGCTTTTCGTCCATCCGGTGTGCTGCCGGTTTTCTTTCCGTAGACCACGTTGGATGTGATCGTCAGGACCGATTGCGTCGGAACGGCGTTGCGGTACATCGGTTGGCGACGGACTTTCTCCATGAATCGTTCCATCAATTCGGCGGCGATCGAATCGACGTCGTCATCGTTGTTGCCGTACGCCGGATAGTCACCCTCGACTTCGTAGTCGACTGCCAATCCTTCGTCGTTTCGAATGATGCGGACGCGTGCGTTCTTGACCGCCGAGAGTGAATCGGCTGCGACGGACAATCCTGCGACGCCGGTCGCCATCGTGCGATAGATCTCGCGATCGTGGAGAGCGAACATGAGGTGTTCGGGCGAGTATTTATCGTGCATGTAGTGAATAATGTTGAGCGCCTTGACGTACGTCTCGGCCAACCAATCGAGCGTGGTGTCGAACTTGGCGTCGAGTTCCCAGAGGTCGAGGTAGTCGCCTTTGATCGGTTCGGTTGGCGGCGCGATCTGTTTGCCGCTCTTTTCATCCCGTCCGCCGTTGATCGCGTACAGCATCGCTTTGGCGAGGTTGGCTCGGGCGCCGAAGAACTGCATTTGTTTGCCGATCCGCATGGCCGAAACGCAGCACGCGATTCCGTAGTCGTCGCCCCAATACGGACGCATCAGGTCGTCGTTTTCGTATTGAATCGAACTCGTCGAGATCGAGATTTTGGCACAGTAATCCTTGAACGCTTCGGGAAGTTTCTCGCTCCATAGCACCGTCAGGTTGGGTTCCGGGGCCGTGCCGAGGTTCACCAGTGTGTGCAGCATTCGGAAGCTGGTTTTCGTGACCAGCGGCCGGCCGTCTTCGCCGACGCCACCAATGCTCTCGGTTACCCAGGTCGGGTCGCCCGAGAAGAGTTCGTCATAGTCGGGCGTGCGAATGAACCGAACGATTCGCATTTTCATCACGAGGTGATCGATGATTTCTTGTGCTTCGTCTTCGGTCAGCGTGCCTTCGGCGAGGTCGCGTTCGAAATAGATATCGAAGAAAGTGCTCGCACGTCCGAACGACATCGCCGCACCGTTTTGTTCTTTGATCGCGCCGAGGTATCCGAAGTAAGTCCACTGCACCGCTTCGCGGGCGTTGGTGGCCGGTTTCGAGATATCCATGCCGTAGGCGGCAGCCATCGTTTTCAGATCGGCGAGGGCGCGGACTTGATCTTGCAGTTCTTCGCGTTCGCGGACCCACGATTCGCTGAATGCGAAATCTTCGATCGAATCGAACTGTTGTTTCTTGTCTTCGATCAGTCGGTCGACGCCGTAGAGGGCGACACGTCGGTAGTCGCCGATGATTCGGCCGCGTCCGTAACCGTCGGGAAGGCCCGTGACGATTCCGGCGCTGCGTGCTTTGCGGATATCCGAGGTGTAACAGTCGAAGACGCCGTCGTTGTGGGTTTTACGGTGTTTGGCAAAAATGTCGGCGGTCGCCTCATCCATTTGCCGGCCGTGTGCGAGCAAGGCTTTCTGAGCGATGCGGACGCCGCCGTAGGGCAACATGGCACGTTTGAGCGGTGCGTCGGTTTGGACGCCGACGATCTGTTCGAGGTCTTGGTTGATGTAGCCCGGTCCGTGCGAGGTGAGCTTGCCGACGACTTCGGTGTCGGCATCGAGGACGCCGCCCGCCTCTCGTTCTTTTTCCAGCAGCACTTTGAGATCATCCCAAAGGTCTCGCGTGCGTTGGGTGGGTTCGGCGAGGAACTCGTCGTTACCCGCGTACGGTTGGTAGTTGGCTTGGATGAATCCCCGGACGTCGATTTCGTCTTCCCAATTCCCAGGTCGAAACTGCCGCCAAGCGTCGTCCTTCGTTTGATTGTTTGGTTCGGAAGTGGGTGACTCGGAGGCTACGTAGGTCGAGTCGGCAGGCGAGTTGGGCAGGGTTGTAGACATGTTTTCAATCAGCTCCATCAGATGAGCGCGGAACGCGAATTTGGCCACGCAAAATCACGCGGCGCGGCTATGTTTTTTCCCTCCCGAGAGGTTGCAACCCGGATGCCGCGAAATGGTGTGCGAATGGATAGGCGGTGATGGGTGCCGTGAATGCGGTTGCTAGGGGGCTGTGCGTGCCCATCAGGCCTCGAGGCAAGTTGTCGCAGCGGTTCGGGAGTGCTGCCCCGCACACCCGTGCGATTTTTCCGCGGCGAGCGTGTGCGGATCGGGGCACTCGTGCGTGCGAGACCCATTCTCTGCCTTGATTCTCTGTGCCGATTCTCTGCATTGTGGGCTAGATTGGGGTAGAATGACGACGAGATGTGGGCTCGGAATTCGTCCTGAGTTTGTTGATTTCGTCGCATACCGTACGACAACCATGCAGCCGATCGGCGTTCGCCCCGGTTGGCATCTGGTTCACCGCCGCTAACGCGGTACGGCTCATCAAATCAACAGCCCGTCCTCGGTGTCTGTCCGAAGTCACAATGTCTCCCCGCGATACTCGCAATGTCTCGCCGCGATAACTCGCCACTTTTCCACGCATATTCTCCCCACGCAACGGATCAAGATGCCTTTTCGCCGTACCTGGAATTTCCCGAATCATCGTCAAATACTCTCGCTTCGCCCCGTCGCTGCTTTCATGACGCTCGTGCTGATTGCGGTCGTGTCGGCTTCATTGGTCTCTCCCGTTGCGGCTCAGGATCGGGGAAAGAGGAAGTCGAAGGAAGACGATGATCCGGCGTTGAAGCCGCGTCCGGTCAGTCTGACGACGAAGGACAATATCAAACTGAACTCGTTCTACTTCCCCTCCAAGCAAGGCAAGGAAGGGGCACCGGTCATTCTGATCCACGAGTGGAAAGGCCAGGGGGCGCCTTATCTTAAACTCTGCGTCGCCTTGCGTGAGGCCGGTTTCGGTGTGCTCGTTGTGGAGTACCGCGGTCACGGTAACAGCAAAAAGTACACGGACCGTTCGGGTGAAGAGAAGGAATTCAATATCGCAACGATGGGCCGCCGCGACGTCGAGGCGATCGTTCGGTATGACATCGAGGAAGCGAAGCAGTTTCTCAAGGACGAGAACAACGCAGGCCGGTTGAATCTGAACGCGTTGTGTCTGATCGGCGTCGAAGAGGGGGCGATCCTCGCCGGTTACTGGGCGGTTCGCGACTGGAAAATTCCCAGCGTGGGGCGGATGAAGCAGGGCCAGGACGTCAAGGGGCTCGTGTACGTGTCTCCTGAAAAGAACCTCAACGGGCTCGCGATGAACACTCCGATTACGGACAAGAACCTCGTTCGCCTGCCTACGATGATTGTGGCCGGCAAAGGAAGCCCACAAGGCAAAGAGTCCGCGAAAATCGGCAGCCGGCTCGAATCGGTGAAGAAGCGATTCAACCGCGGCAAGGCATCGGGGTATCAACTCGAGATGCCCGCGACCAATCTGAGTGGCCCGGCGTTGATCAACGAAGAGTCAACGGTGATCCCGGCGATCGTCGACTTCCTCAAAGAGAACGTGAGGATCAGCGAGTCGGAAAACCCATGGATCGAACGCCCCTAAACGTTTCGCTGGCGAACGCTACCGACAAGCCGTCATGGAAGTTGTCACACTTCGCGTACTTGTGTGAAGGGGGGGAAGGATTGTCTCGTCATGCCGCCCAGGCGAGGCCGTACCACCACGTCAGCGTCAACATGGAAATGGCGAATACGAGCAAGCTCAGCGGCAAACCAAAGAGAAGGTAGTCTTTGAGTTGGTAGCCACCGACGCTGTAAACCATCGTGTTGGTTTGGTAGCCGAACGGCGTCAGGAAGCTGGCCGATGCTGCGATCATCACACAGACGATCAGAGGCGTTGGATCCATCTGCAACGTCGCCGCGGCAGACCAGGCGATGTGAAACATGATCACAGCGGCGGCGCTGTTGGTCACCAACTCGGTACAGATGACGGTTGCCAGGTAGACCGCAGCGAGGATGCGTATCGGGCTATTGCCGCCGAGTTGCAGCAGCCCGGTCGCGATCGCTTCGGCGGCGCCGCTCTTCCACATCGCTTCGCCGATGCCGATGGCCGCGCCAACGATGATCAACACTGACCAGTCAACGCTTCGTCGTGCTTCGCCTGTCGTGCAGCAGCGGAAGACGATCATGGCGACCGCCGCCAGCATCGCCGCGGTCAGGATTTCCATCACGCCCAGGGCCGCGACCAGGACCATCGCGGCGGTGATCACTAGTGACAATGTGGACTTCTCGTGCCGCCGCACTTCGCCATGTTCCACCCGGCTGACGAGATAAAAATCGCTCGACCCGCGTTGGCGGTGGAGGAACGACGGGGACGCCTCGAGCAACAGCACGTCGCCCGGTTCGATTCGGACGTCACCGAGTTTGCCCATCAGGCGTTGTCCACCGCGGGCGACGGCGACAACGGCGGCGTTGTAGTTCGAACGGAATTTACCTTCACGGATCGTTTTTCCGATCAGCGAGCATCGAGGGCTGACGACGGCTTCGATCAATGTCCGTTGCCATGCGGGGACCTCGAGTTTTCTCGATTGACCGTCCGGGGTGGTCAGCCCACGAATCTTCCTCAGGTCGACGACGCTTTCCAACGCGCCGACGAGAATCAGGACGTCTCCGCCGTAGAGACGTTGTTGAGGTTTGGCCGGTTCGATCCGTCCGTCGGCACGCTGGATCTCGGCAACGTACAAACCAGGCAACGCCCGCAATCCGGCTTGTTGGATCGTGCGACCGACGAGCGGGCCGGTCGAGTCGACTTGCATTTCGACCGTGTACTTTTGAGGATCGTCCGAAACGGACACCGCCGGTTTACGTTCGGGCAGCAGCCAACGCGACGCAAAGATCATGTAGACCAAACCGAGTATCGTGGCGGGAATGCCGGCGATCGCCGGGGTGAAAAAACCGAGCGTGCTCTCGCCGGTGAATTTCTCGGCATACAGATCGCGGACGATCAGGTTGGTGCTCGTCCCCATCAGCGTGCACATGCCGCCGAGGATGGCGGTGTACGACATCGGCAGCAGCAGCCGACTCGGCGAGGCACCGATGCGTTTACTGACGTCATGGACGACGGGCAGCAAAGCGGCGACCACGGGCGTGTTGTTTAAAAATCCTGACAACGCGGCGACCGGCAACAGGATCCGGACCAGCGCGCTGCGGAGACCCTTAACGCCGCCGAGCAGCCATCCGGTCGCCAGTTCCGTGCCACCGGTGAGTTCGAGTCCCGAGACGATCGCGAATAGCAGCCCGATCGTTACCAGCCCTTTGTTGCCGAAACCCGCTGCGGCTTCGGTCGGCGTAGGCAATTTGTCAGTACCGGTTAGGTTTTGGGCCAGCACCAAGACCGTCAACGCGGCCAACGCGAGCAGATCGGTGGCGGCCAATCGCATGGCGAGACTCAGCAACAGACCTCCCGCAACCGCGAGCGTTAGCCACATCTGCCAATCAGCCGGAATCATCATGAACTTTAAACGTGAAGGAACAGATCGTTGCGCGTCGGTTTGTTGTGGCCAGTTTTCTGGATTGCCAATCTTTCTGGATCGCCAGAGTTCCGTGAATTGCCAACGTTATCGCTCAAACGCCTGGCCGTGGTTTTTGAGTTGACCCGTTTGGATCAATCGTCAACCGAGGTGTTGTCCAATGGGCAAGCGTCCACTTTGCGGCACTGATAATACGTTCGAGTCGTTCGACGCCGAGAACGGACGCCGAGAGTTTGAGTTCACGGCGTTATCCGTCGTATCGGGCCTGCGAACAGGGTAATTCAAAGCCCCGATGTCGTCGCCCCCGTCTAGACACTAAACTACCTCCGGCGTTCGTTTTCGGCTCGCCGATCGCCCTCCCGTTTCTCCCTCCCTGCCCACCTATTGCCGGATATGACTGAATCCCCACACGCCTCCGACGCGTCTGTCGCGTCACCTTCTCGAACCGAATCGTCACGCGACGGTGGACATTCGGGACCGTGGATCATCGCGGGGCTCGTTCTTCTTTTGCTGGTTTTGCATCAGGACAATTGGTTTTGGACTGACGGTCGTCTTGTGTTCGGGGTCATTCCCGTCGGGCTGTTTTGGCATGCGTGTTTGTCGATCGGGGCCTCGTTTACTTGGTTCTTGACGACGCGGATCGCGTGGCCGATCGAGCCGGATTTTGAGGCGTCGGCTGGCCCACGCAATGACGCATCTGCGGTGACCGCATCCGAAGAGACGGAGGGCGGGAAATGAACTCGATAACTTCCACTGCGTTGATGATCGCTCAGGCTCCTGTGGCGCAAGAGGGCTGGTTGAATCATTCCGGTTTGCCTCAGTTCGTCATTATTCTGGTCTACCTGAGTTTGCTCGTGTTGCTCGGCGTGTTCTCCAGTCGGCTGTTTAGCGGGACGAAGGAAGACTACCAGGTCGCCAGCCATTCGATCGGCCCGTTCCTGTTGTTGATGAGTATCTTCGGGACGACGATGACGGCGTTCGCGTTGGTCGGCAGCAGCGGCGAGGCGTTCAAGGAAGGCGTGGGGGTTTATGGGATGCTGGCAAGCAGTAGCGGCATCATCCACTCGCTGTGTTTTTTCTTGATCGGCGTGAAGGTTTGGAAGCTCGCCCGGAAGCATGGCTACACGACTCAGATTGAGTTCTTCCGCGACCGCCTCGACAGCGACTTCATTGGATTGTTGTTGTTCCCGATTTTGGTGGGGCTCGTGATTCCTTACCTGCTCGTCGGAGTGATCGGTGGCGGGACGGTGGTGCAGACGCTGACCGCGGGGCTCGCACCGGATTGGTTCCCTGTTCTGTTGCCCGACGGCAGTCCGAACCGAGGTCTGCACGGCGGGATCCCAACGCCATTGGGTGCGTTGCTGATTTGCAGCGTGGTGTTGGTGTACGTGTTCATGGGCGGGATGAGAGGAACGACATGGGCAAACACGTTCCAGACGTTGGTGTTCATGGTGTTGGGCGTGGTCACGTTTGTGGTGATCGCAAATCGGCTCGGTGGTCAGGACGGATTGATGGCCAACCTCAAGGTGCTCGGCGAGTCTATTCCGGAAAATAGGGCCACCCGTTCCGAAATGAGCAAGAGTCTGTTCTTTACTTATTTGTTGATCCCTTTGTCGGTCGGAATGTTCCCGCACCTGTTCCAGCACTGGATGACGGCCAAGAGCGCGTCCTCGTTCAAGGTGCCGGTCATTTGCCACCCTCTTTTCATCATGATCGTCTGGGTCCCGTGCGTGCTCGTTGGCGTTTGGGCGACGGGAGATTTGGCTCCACGATTGCCTTTGATTCCAGGCACCGATCGAGTCAACGCCAACGCGGTGTTGCCGTTTTTGGTCAAAACGCAGACCGGTCCGGTCCTCGGCGGATTGCTAGCGGCGGGGATTTTGGCAGCGATCATGTCGAGCCTCGACAGCCAGTTCCTGTGCATCGGCACGATCTTTAGCAACGACATTTATACGCACTACAAGGGCGAGGAAAACGTCAGCGATAAGCAGCAGGTTTTCACGACGCGGATGTTTATCATCGGGATCGTTGCGGTGACGTATTTCCTGAGTCTGGGAAACCCGACGAGCGTGTTCGCGTTAGGGGTTTGGTGTTTCAGCGGATTCAGTGCGTTGTTTCCGATCGTGTTCCTGGCGCTGTATTGGCGTGGGCTGAGTGCGGCCGGTGCGATCAGCGGCGTGTTCGCGGCGATCATCAGTTGGAGCATCCTGTTCTATCACGGCATTAACTCGCCCAAGGGCCTGCGGGAGTTCAAATTCCCGGTGTCTTGGGGGGGCGAAGAGTTCGAAATCATGCCTGTCGTGGTGATGTTTTTTAGCTGCCTGATCACGACGGTGGTGGTTTCGTTGGTGACGCCGAAGCCCAAGCCCGAGACGCTCAAGAAGTTCTTTTGAGCAGAAAGTTGATGGTTGTCACGCTGCCGAGGCGTGGCCCTGTGATTCGTTTGATCGTTAGGGGGTGCCGCCTCCTACTCGACCTACGGTAGTTTGCCCGCTAAAGTCTTTCTGCGACGCTATTTTTGTACACGTTTGTCGGGAAAATCCGCAGGTGAACTACGAATCGATCACGACACAATCGCACCTGGCCGAGTTCTGCGAGAAGATTTCCTCCGAGAGTGTGATCGGGTTCGACACCGAGTTTGTCTCCGAGGACTGTTACCGGCCCGAGTTGTGTCTCGTTCAGGTCGCTGCGGGGGATCATTTAGCGATCATTGATCCCTATCCGATCGGGGACACACGTGCTTTTTGGGATCTCCTGGTTACGCCCGGTCGGACCGTCGTGGCACACGCGGCGAGGGAGGAAATTCGATTCGCGTATCGTTACACCGGCAAACCGATCGCCGGTCTGTTCGACACGCAGTTGTCGGCCGGATTTGTCGGCATCGAGTACCCCGCGTCGCTCGGCACATTGGTGCAGCGTTTGGTCGGTACGACGTTGCCCAAGGGCGAAACACGGACGAATTGGCGGCATCGCCCGCTGACCAAGGATCAACTCACCTACGCACTGCACGATGTGACGAATCTGCGTGAGATGTACGACAAGTTGTTGATCGATATCAACGAACTCGATCGGCTCGAGTGGGTTCAGGAAGAGACGATGCGTCTGCAGAACAAGGTGATCGATGCCGAGACCTCGGAGAATTGGCACCGGGTCAGCGGCAGTTCGGGATTGAAACCGCGGCAGCTAGAGATTGTTCGGCAGTTGTGGTTGTGGCGAGAGGATGTTGCGAAATCGAAAGATCGGCTGCCACGGCGGGTAATGCGAGACGACCTGATCGTCGAGTTGGCTCGGAGGGGATCTGCCGATCCGAAGAAGATTCGCGGCATCCGCGGGCTCGAGCGTCGTAATTTTCAGGATCAATATGACGCGATCGCGGGGGCGATTGACACGGCGTTAAAGACGCCTGACGAGGATTTGCCGAGGCGGACTCGCGGACGTTCGCGGAACGCTTCTCCGATGCTGAGTCAGTTTTTGTCGACCTCGATCGCCTGCATCAGTCGCCAACACAAATTGTCTCCGGCGATTGTTGGAAATTCGGACGACGTGAAGGATCTGCTCGCTTACGAGTTGACTCCGCGACGCGGGACTCCGACCCCGGCTCTGTTGGAAGGATGGCGGGGTGAGATCGTGGGCAAGAGTTTCCGGAAGATTCTCGAAGGCAAACTCGCCATCCGCGTTGCGGACGTGACCGAGGATCAGCCGCTCGAGTTCTTCGACTGCGAGACGTCTGTATAAACGATCGCCGATAGCCAAATCAGACAGATTACTTGGCCGACCAACGCGGCCATCGCGATCGCGACGGCGCCTTGCGAAGGCAGCAACGCCGCCACCACAGCGATCATCACGATGGACGCGACTATCCGGCAACGAATCGGTGCGAGCGGGCGGCCGCGGCCTTTGACGTAACTGTCCAGTCCCTGCAGGATTCCTTTGATCGCCGAAACCGGTGCGAGCCACAACGCGAACCGGACCGCCGGGGCGAACTCTTCCCCGTAGACCAGATTCACGAGTGGGCCAACCAACAGCATGAAAGCGATGGTCGAGACCGTTTGAATGGCGATCGATCCGCCCAGGATGCGATGAACGTCTCGCGTGGTGAGTGTCCGTTTGTCATCGGCACCGGCGTTGAACAGAAAAATGCCGAGCGTGTTCGGGATCACCGTCAACGGGTAGACCACCGGAACCATCGCCGCATAAAAACCCTGCGTGACCAACGGGATCAACCACATCGCCATGAGCAGGTCGAGACGCTCGAAGAGGTCCGTTGCGAGCATCGCGATTCCGTATGGTCTGCTCTCGCGGAGGAGTTGGCCGACCGGCGGTTCACTCTCGCCCCGGAGCGGTTTTTGAATCCCGTGCATGCAGGCCGCCATCGAAATCAGCGACGATACAACGAACAGCGTGCACGCCAGTGTCAGTGTCACCTCGGTGAGGATTGCGGCGATCAGCAACAAAACGGGGAAGACTGCGGCCGCGATGAAACGCAGCATGTTGTACGCGGCGAACTTGCCGGCACCGCGATCGACGGCGGTCATGATCAGCATGACATGTTGGCCGATGATGCTGATCGCACACAGGCAACCGAGCGGCATGAGGAAACGTTTCTCGTCCGGTAACGCCAACACGTTGAAGGCGACTGCGAGTAACGTGGTGATCGTTCCGGTTGTGATTCCCAGCCACATTGCGGCGCGGCGAAGACGCAGGATGTCGGTTTTGCCTTCGGCCGCGTACCGGCAGATCACTTCCAATCCGCCGAAGAGCCCGACGTACAGAAGCAGTTGTACGTAGAGGACCGTGGTCGCGTATTGACCGCGGCCTTCCGGGCCGAGCAATCGGGCCAGCAAAATGCCTTGCGTCATTTGCAGGGCGACGATGGCAAAGGCAAAGCCCACTGTTTGCACAAACGAACTGATCTTGCCTAGCCTGTCGGACCGGGTGACGTTGGGCGGGAGTGCCATCGCGTCGGAGACATCCTCGATGCCGCTTTTCGCCACCGGCGGCGGCTCGCTAACAGCGGTCGGGGCGGTGTCGTTCATCATGGAGGCGGAATTGGGCGATGAGGCCGCCGTCGACGGTGCGAGAACGACTGGACATTAAGGGAACATTTGCGGCACGAGTATACTCTGCGTCGAGAAACTCGGTAATCAGTTCGAGACAAAACAAGGAAGTTCGCCATCGAGAATGGTCGTTGAACTCAATCGATCCCGTCGACCACACGCGGCGGAGGGCCGGAGCGGAATTGGATGAATTGGTAGGCGCCAAAACCCAGTACGGCGATCGTCAATGCGACCGCCAGTACGAGTTTTGTCTTTTCCAGCAATGGGTTTTCGCCATCAAGGGCCGCCGCGCGTTTGGCCGATTCTGCTTTTCGGGCCGCTCGTTTCTCGCTCGCTTTCTTGTTTCTCGCTTCGCGTTTGGCGCGGGCGGCTTCGGCCTTCTGTTCTGCCGGACTTTTGATTGGGGTGGGCGCGGCTGCGGCCACGTTGGAGGCTTCCGACAGAGTAGGGGCGTCCGACAGCGGTGCCTCGCTGACGGTTTCGGTCGTCGCGAGACTGAGGCCGGAGGCGGCCGAATTGAGGAATTGGCTGCCGTCGTCGTCTTCGTCGAGCAGACCCGATTCGTCGCTCTTCATCTTGGACTTCGCCCGGATATTTTCGTAGCGGGCTTCCCGGTCGGCGTCGTCGTGGGCGGCCAGGAACGCCGCCACGTCGGCTCCTTGCCACGCGTTGCCGGTGAGCATTTTTTCGGAACCCTCGGGCGGGGCCGCTACCACGGGACCCGCAATCACAGGGCCAGCGATCGCGGAATTGACGGGACCTGAAGCAGCAGGGGCTCTCGTTGCCGGAGCCGGCGCAGGAGTTGGCGAGGCCGGGGCGGAGGTTGCGGCAGAGCTGGTCGCCCGAGTTGCGGCCGGTTCGGCGGCGGCGACTTTCTCGATGGGTTCGATGACGACATTCCACGCCATTTTGCCACATCGCAGTTCGGTTCCGCTGCTCACCTCGGTCCAGCTTCGAGGCGGTAGTCTTTCGCCGTCGAGCTTCGTTCCCGAGGTACTGTCGAGATCGATGACATGAAAACGCCCCTGCGTCGCCGCGGCTTGGGTGTTGGGACGCAGCAGTTCGCCGTCGGGGGCGTCGAGCGGTTGGGGGATATCGACGCCAAAGTAAAGCAGGCAGTGGACGCGGGAGACCGACCGCGTTTTAGGCCGGATTTGACAGTTTTTATCTCGACCGATGAGGTAGAAGCCGGGATGGATCGGTGCTAGCAATCCGGCACGGCTGCCGGTTGAAAGGACAAGTCGGGCTTGGTTGATTTCTGATGCTGGCAACGGAAGAACTGCTCATCCGGGGAAACGACAGGCTCCGCGAGATACCGTGCCGCTCGACTACGCATCAGTGCGCATGAGGCTGGGTCGCGGAGAGCGGTGGATTGTAGCGAAACAGTGGTGGATTGGCTAATCGCCTGAGCGTGCCAATCTTAGTCGCTCGGGCCGTCATCAACGCTGGTAACGTCATGTTTGCTCAGGATGAGCATGCTCTATGGAGTGCGGTCGTCGCGTCCCAGGGACATCGCACCGGGGTCGGGCCGCGTGGGGGAGCGGTTTCGGGGACGATCGTCTCTGAAGCCACTTCCCTCTCTGAAGCCACGTCGCGTGCTCAATCAGATGTCATGGAACTTTTCACAATCCCGAGGCGTCAGATCGCCGGTAACAACCTCACGACCGGCACAATCGTTTTGTCCGGTCGCGATGGGCGTAAACCCTGCCCAGAACGCGTTTTTCGTTGCTATGCCGGACGCCCCGACTACACTCGCAACTTGAGACTGACGCACAGGCTGCGCAGGTTACTCATCTTATCCAGACTCGCATTCTCGACGCTTTCGCTTATTTGTGCCGAATCCACGTTCTCGTCGGCACGGTGACCCAGCTCGCGGGTGCATTTGCAACATGAATTTCAGCTTCCTGTCCCCCACGAACGCAACCATTCCGGACCGCGGAGTTTGGGGGCGGTATCACGAGGCCACTGATGACGATCGGTAAACCGGGTAAAGACTTCTCAGGACGTCGTTTCCGCAACAATCTGGCCAACCGGCTAGGGTTGGGCGGCGACGAATCGACGCAACGACGGCGCGGCAAGCGATCGTTGAGCGTCCGGGAACGACGAGCGAGAATCGAGCGTCGGTTGCATTCGCAGCCGTTGGAGGCACGTCAATTGTTGGCGGGGCCCGAGCTCGTTGGCATTCAGCCCAACAGTGGCGAGTTGATCCGCGGTGGAACGTCGATCGAGAACTCTTCGTTGTTCGGTACCGAGGTACTGCAAACGGCCCCCAACGAATTGCGTTTCCGCTTCGACAGCAATTCGGCGATCGACGTCGACACGTTGCTCAACCCGGCGACCGCAAACGACGATACGTTGTCGCCTCTGGGGCTGAGCATCACGCGTGCGGGCAGCGATCAGCGGTTTGAAACCGCGACGGCCCTGACCGACTTCGGGACGAGCGTCAACGCGAGCGAGAGTCGTCGGATCGAGGTGGAGTTCCGCGCAGCCGCTCCGGGTGTGTCGGGCAACGGCACGACCGTCCGCGTCGTCGAAGCGAGCGTGGCCGGCAGTGCGGCGCCCGTTGTGATTTCGTCGGTCGACCCTGATTTGAAAACCATCGACATCACGTTCAACACGAACGCCCCTCGTGCGGCGACGGTCAGCGACCTGTTGGACACATTGGAGAATCACCCGACGGCGAATCAAGTCGTCACGGCGTATTCGGTGCACGGTCTGACCACGACCGCGATCGATCAATATGTTCCCACAGGTGGATTTGAGTTTAACCTCGACGGCGCGAACACGGCTCGTGTGACGACCGATTTGGGGCTCGGCGATACGACTCAGGTGCGTTTCCTGGCGAACCAGTCCGGTACGAGCGGCCGCGACATCAGCATCAGCATCACACCGGCGAACTTGGGGTCGTCGTCGACGCCATTGGTGAGCGTGACGAACAACGTCATCAACATTCGCATCAACTCCAATTCATCGGCCCAGACCACCGTTGGCGAATTGATTGCTGCGGTCAATGGCAACCCGACTGCGGCGAATTTGGTGACCGCGTCGCTGCAGCGTGGCGCATCGACCGGCGAGATCCCGACCACCTTCACAACGGTCTCGGCGGCCAACCCGAGCGGTTTGGCTTTGGCGGGAGCGAGCGACACGGTCGTGCCGGCGGGTTACGTCGGAATCGGCGACACGGCCAATGAAGTTGTGTTCCGATTCGCCGAACCGCTGCCCGATGACGCTTATCAAATCGAGATCTACGGCGAAGGCGAGCGTGCCCTTCTCAATACCGATGGCGAAGCGTTCAACGATGGGGTGGACTTCGCGGTTCAGTTCGAGATCAACTCGCCGCCACAGGTTCTCGCCGTCGTGCCGGAACCGGTATCGAAGCTCGATGACGGTCGATTGATCTCCGAACCGAACGTGATCGAGGTTTACTTCACCGGCGACGTCAACGATTCGGTGCTGATCGAAGACTACTACACGGCGGTGTTCACCCGCGATTCGGTGACCGGTGGAGACGACGTCGAAATCAAACCGATCGACGTGGTTGCGCTCGACGGTCGCTCCGATGCGGTGCGAGTCGTGTTCAACTCGCCGTTCTCGCGCACGCCCGATCCGGACAACCCCGGCGATTCGATCGAAGGTGCGGTTCGCTTCCGCGTGGGCAATGACACTTCGTTGCCGATGGAACCGGTGGTGACGGCGGTTACCGAAGCAGAATCGGGCGACAGCATTTTCGCCAACCCTTCGTCGCCGACCGAAGAACCAGGGCCGATGATCCTGACGGGTTTTAACGGCACGAATCTCGATCAAGCCACCGCGATTCGTCTGACCGGCGGCAGCATTGACACGCCGATCGGGCAAATTCTGCAGTTCCCAGGCGGGACCGACTACGAGGGGGTTCAGGACATCCGTCCGGACGACCCCACCGGCAACGATCGCGTTGTGCCTTTGGGGATTTGGCGAACCGAAGGTGATACCACCGACGGAATCAGCACGATCTATTACAACTTCCCTGACGAATGGCGGGGCGAAGATTTCGGGACGCAATCGATCGATCTGGACGAAACCTACTCCAACGCGATCACCGAACAGCAAAAGCAACGCGTTCGAGAAGTCGCGGCGTTGTTCAGCGAGTATCTCGGTGTGCAGTTTATCGAAGTGGGCCAGGACGCCGCCGCAGCGATCTCGGATCCTAGCTTCGCGGGCGAAGCCGGACCGGTTTACAGCATCGGCGTTGGCGAATTGGCGAGCACGTTCGACGGAACCACCGCGGCGGTCAACAGTGCTGCCGGGGGCGTCACCGTGGCAAACCGTGCACTCGACGATCAAGGCAACACGTTCCTGCCGTTTGACTTCGATACACTTGCGGTCAACGGGAACCAACTGATCGTTCTTGACGGACAGGACTTTGACCAAAGCACCGACGACTTCACGGGCGGCGAGTTCTTCCGCGGCGTGTTCTTGGGAATCGGCCAGTTGCTTGGTTACGGCTACGCCGACCATCTTCCGCAACCGATCACGCAGTCGACCGAATCGGTCCTCGATCCGGATACATCAGCGGCAGAAAATCCGACGACGACGGCGGACCTGGTTGATCTGAACGAGGCTTCTTATCCGAGCCCCGCAGACATCGTTAACGGTCAGTTCTTGTATCGTCCCGAGAGCAACGACATTGACCTGTATCAATTCACGCTCGCCAACGCGGGAACGTTGAACGTCTCGACGATCGCGGAACGTTTGTCATCGTCGAGCACGCTCGACACCATGCTGCGTCTGTACAAAATCGAAGGCGGCGTGCCGATCGAGATCGCAGCCAACGATGACTACTTCAGCAACGATTCGATGATCGAGATCGAAGTCGAAAGCGGAACGTACGTGGTCGGTGTCAGTGCGTCCGGAAACGACCAATACGATCCGATTATTTCGGGAACGGGCATCGGCGGTGTCAGCGAAGGTGACTATGAAGTTTCGATGACCTTCACCCCGCGAGCCGTCAACTCGTCGATTACCGACGGTGTGAACATTCTCGACGGTGACGCCGATGGCGAAGAAGGTGGTTTGTTCCAGTACTGGTTCGAACCGAACGACGCCAACAATACTGTCTACGTTGACAACTCAGGAACAACGAGCGGAACCGGAACCCTCGGGTCGATTTCCAATCCGTTCACGACGTTGAGCCAAGCGTTCAGCAGCGTCGAAGCTCGTCGTGGCACAGACAACCCCGTTGAAGTGGTTCGCGTTGTCGGAAGCGATGACGATAGCACCAGCCCGACTTACCGAATCGGCACCACGCAACTCGGGTCGGCGCTGACCAACGGCGAAGTCACCACGGTGGATGTGCCGAAGGACGTGAACCTGATTCTTGATGCCGGCGTGCGATTTGAAATGTCCGGCAGTCGGATCGGCGTGGGCAGCACGTCGGCGGCGGTTGACCGAAGTGGTTCGTCGATTCAAGTGCTCGGAACGCCCGACAATCCGGTGGAACTGGTCGGATTCGGCACCAACCCGCAAGCCGGAACGTGGGGCGGTATCGAGATCCGGGGCGACATCGATTTTGCCGATGACAGCCGCACGAACATGGAAGAGAACGGCATCTTCCTGAATCACATTCAATACGCCGACATCCAACACGCCGGTGGCCAAGTTCGCGAAGGCGGCGAACTGCGACGGGTATCCGCCGTTGAGTTGGCCGAATCGCGTGCGACGATCATCAACAGCATGATTTCGCAGTCAGGTGACGCGGCAATTGCGGCGACACCGAACACGTTCGAGGAAACTCGTTTCGACGAAGCTCGTTTCCAAAATGAAGTCAACGCGACCACCGGAGCAACCGAGTACTTCACGAGCGACTTTGTCCGAATCGGGCCACACATTCGCGGCAACACGATCACGGACAACACCTACAACGGCCTCCTGATTCGGATCAACACGCCGGCCGGTGGCAGCACCGAGACGTTGGATATCAACGCCCGCTTCGATGACACCGACATCGTTCACATCTTGATTGAGAACCTTCTCATCGAAGGTAATCCGGGTGGTCCGGTCAGTTTGAACGACAGCCCGAGTTTGTTGCTCACGCAAACCAACCCGGTCGTCAACACACCGACCCAAGACAACGGTGACATCCCGCAAGGCGACTATGTTTACCGGATGACCTACGTGACTCGAGATGGTTTTGAAAGTGCTGCGAGCGACGTCAGCCAAACCGTTTCGTTGACCGCAACCGGTGCGATCACGCTGAGCAACCTGCCGACCGTGGTTTCGGGTGCGGGCTACACCGGTCGTCGTCTGTATCGCGCCGAAGTCCTCGGCACCGACGTCAATGGGTTGCCGATTTATAGTGACTTCATGCGAGTCGGTCGTCTTAATACATCGTCGACGACTTTCACCGATACCGTCGCGGTCGGCGATACTATGTTGGACCCGAGCCTTCTGGGCGTGGGCAGTTTGGCGTTGGCCGGTCGTCTCGATCCGGGCCTGACGATTGACCCGGGCACGATTTTGAAGATGAACGATGCCCGCATCGATGTCACCTTCGGCGCTCGATTGTACGCCGAGGGAACAGACACCGCGCCGGTCGTGTTAACGAGTCTGAATGACCGTCGATACGGATCCGGAGGAACGTTCAATACCAACGGATTGCTGCAGGACTCCACGCCGGGAGCGATCTCGAGCGGCGAGGCGGGCGACTGGGCCGGCATCTATGCCGCGTTTGGCGCCGATGTCTCGATCGACCATGGCGTGATCGCCGGGGGCGGTGGTGTCTCGCGGGTGGAGGGCGGTTTCGCCAGTTTCAACGTGATCGAAGCTCACCAAAGTAATCTGCGGGTCGCGAACACACGATTCGAAAACAACGATGACGGCCGTTCGGCGGTCAATGACAGTAGCGATCCAACCGATCCGCTCGCAGAACGCGTCGGACGTGTGAACAACGCGAGCGGAACGATCTTCGTTCGTGGATCGCAGCCGATCATCGTGGGCAATACATTCATCGACGGCAGCGGCCCGACGTTGACGTTCGACGTCAACAGCTTCACGTGGCAAGAACAAACCGACTACGGTCGTTCGACCGGCGCGCTCGACGCACTTGAAGTGCGTGGCAACAGCGGCCCGTTGATCCAAGACAACCGCATCGAAACCGATTTCGGATTGGCCGGGATGGAAATCCGCGGCGGCGAAGTTGCAACCGAGGTGGTTTGGGACGATACCGATATCGTTCACATCGTCCGCGACACGATCGAAGTTCCCAACCAACACATCTATGGTGGGTTGCGTTTGGAAAGCGATGCACGCGCCTCGTTGGTGGTCAAATTCGATACGCTCGGCGACACACCTGAGCAAACGTTGTTCTTTACCGGTATCAATACCGACGTCGACCCGGCAGACCTGCCGACCCCAGGCGATGTCGACTTCGTGTCGGACGGTTCGCTCGGTGAAGCGGGTGAGTTCACTTCCGTCACCGCCGACGATACCGCGACGCTCGACTACACCGTTACCGCAGGTGATGACTTCATCGAAGTCCAAATCATTGAACCGGTCGGAGCGACGGTTGCAGACAACACTTTCAACGGTTTCCAAATCAGTGCCGAGTTTGACCTCGGTGCGTTCGACAACGCGACGTTGGACATCGGCGACACGACACTCAACGGTTTCGACAGCGACCGAGTGACCGTGATCGACGGCAATTTGTTCTTGAACTTGGCTGGATTGACGTTCGAGCCGAACGACGTGATTCGCATCGACACCGGAACCTTGTTCCCCGTCAGTGATGTCGAGTTTGAGTCCGACGCGTTGCTGCGTCAGCAGGCAGGGATCATCGTCGGTGGGAACGCTTACACCGCCGAAGATGAACTCAACGGAAAAGCCGATCGCATCGGCGGCAGTCTGCAGGTGATCGGCCAGCCGGACTTCCCGGTCATCTTGACTTCGTTGGCCGATGACAGCGTGGGTGCAGGTTTCACGCCGGCCGGGTTTGCGAACTTGGACACCGACGGAGAGAACATCGACCCGACCGCGGGTGGATGGGACGGCATCGTGATTCGTGAAGCGGCATCGGATTCCAATGCGTCGATCACGTCCGAAAACGAGCCTTCCAACGTCGGCCAAAGCGATACCAACGCGATCGCGAGCCAAGCCCAATTCCTCGGCGAAATCGCCCCGGATCGTGCTTCCGGTGACGAAAACCGTCGCCTCGGTTTGATCGTCGACGGCGAGTTGTCCAGTTCGAGTGACGTGGACGTTTACTCATTCGTCGCCGAAGCCGGCACGCAGGTTTGGTTGGACATCGACCGCACCGACCTCAGCGTCGACACGGTGATCGAATTGGTCAACGCGAACGGTCAAACGTTGGTTCTCTCCGATGACGCGATGCAAGAAGCCGCGTTGATCGAAGAGCTGCTCAGCCTCGACGCCGCCGATCCTGCCAACGACGCTCGTCGCGAAGAATTGACCGAACTGATCAGTTCGCGAACCGGTCGCGGAACTCAAGCCCTCGATATCGATTCGATCTTCGGTTTGGCGACCGGCCAGATCGACGCCGGTGCCGGGATCGCCGCGTTCCAGGACAACTACTCGATCAACAGTCGCGACGCGGGCATGCGAGTCATCCTGCCGGGAGTTGTCGGCCAAACGACGCTCTATCACGTCCGCGTCCGGAGTGCCCTCTCGACCAGTTCGAAGGAAAACCTGACCAGCGACGCGAAGAACCCGATGGTGGTCGGCGACACGAGCAACGTGTTCGACAACGAATCGACAACCGACCAGGACGGCGGTCTGCGGTTGGGCCTGACCCAAGGTGCGTACCAGTTGCAGATTCGCATTGAAGAGTCTGACGTTTCGCCAGGAACCCAGATTCGTTACAGCGATGTGATGTACGCCGACAACGGTGTGCAGGTGATCGGTGGTCCGATGCACAGCCCATTGACCGGTGATGACTTCGAAACGGCCGGTGACAACGACACGTTTGCCAACGCGCAGCGTCTCGGCCTTTATGACACTCAATTCACCGGCGACCCCGCACTCGATGCGGGAACCGTGGTGCAGCCGGATGGTTCCATTTTGGTGTCACGCGATACGGCCACCGAAGACCGTGTCGACGTGGAACTCAACAACGGTGCCGGTCCGCTCTCGTCGGATCGTTTGGCCAAGAACGTATCGGGCTACATCGATGGCATCGACGACGTCGATTGGTTTGAATTCGAGATCGAATACCAACAACTCACCCGCGACGCTGCGGCGATGTATCTCGCCACGGTGTTCGATATTGACTACGCCGACGGGGCATCGCGTGCTGACCTCTCGCTGTACGTCTTCGACGCGGCGGGCAACCTGGTCTTGATCGGTGGCGACTCGAACATCGCGGACGATATCACGTCGGCGGGCGGCACAACGACATCGGATCTCGAACGTGGTTCTTATGGCACCGCCGACCCGTACATTGGATCCGCCGAACTGCCTGAGGGAACGTATTATGTTGCGATCTCGAACAAGTATCAGGCACCTGCCCAACTCGATCAATTCACCTCGCGTACTCCGACCAACCCGTTGATCCGGCTCGAACCGGTCGACAGCACACGCCGGATCGCCGAGGAAGGTTTCGAGAACTTTGGCAATCCGTCGACCTACTCACAGGTCGCCGAAGGGCCGGTTGTTCCGGTTCTGTTCGACAACGATTCGATCATCGAATACACGCTCGATGACGTGCTGTTGTACGTCAACACCGGCAGCGATTTGTACTTGGTCAATCCGTTCACCGGCGAGACCTATGCGGAACTCGGTGAATTCGGAACGACCATCCGCGACATCGCGTTCACCGCCAACGGCGAACTGTTCGGTTACACCATTCCGGAAGAACTCGACGACGGCAGTTACACGTACGCCCGAATCAACACGGTCGATGCAACGATCACGCCGCTCGAAAACACCGGCATCGAAACGTCGCATGATCTGGAAATCGAAGAAGACGCCGTTCAGGTGCTCGATGAAGACAGCGATGACGGTTTGATCGTCGAAGGCATCACGATTCGTGATCGCTCAGGCGAAGAGACCGGCTTCTTCGTCGCCGACCGTCCAATCGTCCGTCAAGGTCTAACGTCCGGTTTCAATTTCAACCGACAAGGTTACACCACCAACATTCTTTCCGCGTTCGCCGAAGAAACTGGGGAAGCGACCGGGCCTGAGTTTGATCTCACGCTATTCAACGCCGGGGCCGGTACCAACATCCGCGAGGTCGGCCAGATCGACACGAGCGAAGATCCCGACGACGGCCAACCGGACGACGCCAACGTGATCGGCGTCTATTCGGCGACCGCGATCAACTCCGCCGGAGTCGCAGTGCCTCAGTTGTTCGATGGCGACAACTTTACCGTGACCAACGGAACGCAGTTCGTCACGTTCGAACTCAATCAGGGTTACACACTGATCTCGTCGAATCCGGCGAGCATCGCCAACGGCACCACTTTGTCGATCACGCTGCCAGGCCGCACACCGGTTGTCTTCGAACTGACGAACGCTCAAGACCCAACCACGCCGGGCAATGTGATCGTGAACATCGATCGGACGGCGAGCAACACCGTCTTTATCGAACAACTCGCCGCAGCGATTCGTGCTGAAGCACCGGACATTCCGATTTCGTTCGAAGGAACGCAGTTGGCGTTCCCGACCGCGACCGCGGTTGCCCTGACACCGCCGAACGCCAACCCGACGACGGGCTTGACGCTCAGCGGCAGTAACCTGGTTCAGACCGGCAACGTGCCGATCACGTTGTTGCCAACCGATTCCGCGGAAACGATTGCCAACCGAATCGTTCAGGCCATCGCGACGCAAAACGCGAGCGGTACGCTCACGACCGTCATCGGAACTTCGCTCGGCCATGCGGTGCAGGTAACCGGTGTCGTGGTCAGTGCCAACTCCGCGGGCGGTAACCTTCGTCTCGGCGGGTTTGCCAACGGCGGATCGATCACCGGGATCGAGATGGTCGGAAACGCGCTGTACGCCGTGTCCGATGCCGGTGGTTTGTACTTCGTTTCCGCCGGTTCGCTTAATGGAAACGGCAACAACGACGTCGGCCAATACGTTGCCTCGTCAACCGACCTGATCGGTATCCAGTTCTCCGGTCTGCGTACGGGGCCCAACAGCCTTCGCGATGACCAGGGTCGTGAAATCCTGTTCGGGATCACGAACTCCGGGGAAATTCACGCGTTCAACCTCGAAGGTGAACTGTTGCCCGTCTTTGCGGGCGGACGCACCTCGATCAATACTGGAATCTTTGGTGCACAGGGGCTCGACTTCGCAACGCTGGACTTCAACCTGTGGCACGTCACGGATGCACGGGATACCGACGAAGGCCACGGAATCAACGATGCCTTCCATGGGGCACGTCCTGATCAAGGCGATGCCAACAACTCGCTCGTGTTCAACTACACCGCGGGGGCGTTTAACGACACCAACTACACCGATGGCGAAGAACCCGTGCAGGGACTCGGCAGCCCTAACCAAAACGTGCGTCAAGACGGACAGGACGTTGAGGGAACATACAACTTCCCCGGCGGGGCTCACGGATCGGTGCAGTCCAATGCGTTCTCGTTGGCCGGCTATTCGGCAGACGACCTGCCGACGATGTATTTCAACTACTTCTTAGAAACCGATGGTGTCGACGAAGAAACCGTTGATGACACCAATCTGTTCGGCGAAGACCAGGATTCGTTGCGGGTTTACGTTGTTGATCAAAATGGTGTCGAGCACCTCGTTGCGACCAACAACGAATTGCGACGCGATCTCTTCAACGACGATGAGTTCGACGACCCGGCGGAATTCGGCATCTATGACGACGACATCGATGTCGACGTGCAGCAACTTTACGATAACACCGGAACCTGGCGTCAAGCTCGTGTGCCACTGAGCGAATTTGCCGGCCAGAGTGGGCTGTCACTGCGGATCGAATTCGCGACCGCAGGCACGACATCGACGTTGACCAACGAAATTCGAACGGTCGCGGCGAATGAACTGATCGACGGCGAGACACTCGTGATCAACGGCGAAACGTTCTCGATCGACATGGCTCCCGTCGTGACGTTCTCTTCGGGAACATCGCTGGCCGAGTTCTATCAAGATCCGAACGCGACCTCGACGTTCACGGTCGATGGTCAGACCTATCTTCTCAACGACGGAACCCGAGTCGTTCCCGCAGGCGTCATTTCGATCAACCTCCTGGCCGATCAACCGGCCGGTGCAACGCTCGATAGCCTGACCGCGGCTGACATCGCTCGCACGGTTGCGGAGGCCTTTGAGAGTCAAGTCGATCTGAATCGCATCTTGCCATCGGGCACAGAGATCGAACAGTTTTACGATGCCAACCCGATTCCGATCGGCGCCGATCCTGATGAGTACTACGCAGACAATCCCGACAAACTGTTTACGGTATATCTCAACGGTACCGAGTTCGTTCTGCTCGATGGAGACACGCAGCGAAGTGACCTGACGCTCGGATTCAACAACGACCTGTTTGCCTTCCGCAGACAAGTGGACGTGTTCGAGTTCTTCCAATTCCTGTCAGTCGACGGAACCGATGCAACGTCGCTCGACGATCTTTCTGCTGACGATGTGGCTTTTGTGATCGGAACATTGATCGGCGAAACCGACTTCGCGGTCGACTACGATCAACTCGTGCCTTCCGCTGCTATTCTCGATAACTTCTACGCCGATGCTGACGCGTCGTTTGTAGTGACGATCGACGATGTCGGTTATGTCCTCAACGACGGTTTGCGAACGGTTGGTGTGAACCAGGTTTCGGTGCCGCTGGGGACGGACGTGACTCAGGCCGATATCGCTGGCGAATTGCAATCGGTCGTCGAGAGCAATACCGGCGTCCAGACGCCTTCCTACGCATCGATTGACCAGTTCGACTTTAGCGATCCATCCGATCCGACCGATCCGTTCGGTAACACGAACCCCGCCGGAGAACTCGGGCGGAACGACTTGACATACCAAGCGACCCCGATCAGCTACAGTGGCGGCAACTTGGTCGTCAACGGTCGCGGAACGCTCGGCACGATCACACCATCCTTGATCACCAACCGCGGTGACATTGATATGGTCAGTATTGATAACGTGTTGGCCGGAACCACGATCAGCGTTAGCGTGACATCCGATCAGCCGGGCGTCGAGAACAACATCCGATTCTTCGATGAAGACGGAATCGAGTTGTTGGCCGCCGGTGGCGGTTTGCTCGCCGTTGAAAACATCTCCGACGGAACCGTCTCGGTCGTTGTCCCGAGCGACGGGTTGTATTTCATCGGCATCAGCGGTCCGGAAAACTCCACCTACGACCCACGCATTTCGGGAACCGCCGACGCCGCACAGACCGGTGGCTACGCCGCGTCCGTCGTGATCCAAACCGACATGAACATCACCGCCTCCGGTGCGAGTGTGGAATTCAACGGTGCCGGACTGGTCAGTGTCGGCACGGCGGAGGTCACCGATGGTGCCGCCGACGGATTGGCCGTCAGCAACCAGAGCGAACTCGTCGGTACACCGATCCGAGTCAACCGAGATGACACCGCTGCGGACGTTGCTGTGGCGTTGCAATCCGCGGTGGCGGAACGATTCGCCGACGGCAACACGGACTTGATCCCGGTCGCGGGAACCGCGGTTCGTCTGCCCAACCTCAACATCGACACCGATCTGCTCGGCCCGTTTGTTTCGACCGCTCAGCGTTATGGCGATCAATTCGGTGGCGACTATCAGGCCGGTGCATCGGACAACGCGTTCGAGGGTGCTTACATCGACGACATCATCATCGGTTTTGCCGAGCGTGGTGAGATGGTGACGTCCGCGACACCGATCGATGCCGACGAGGCGTTTGTTGATTCGGGAGAGTTGTCGCTGACCTCGCCTTCCGAAACGTCGCGTCCGACACAATCGGGATCCTACCAACTCGAAATTCGTGACGCGTCAGAATACATCGCCTCCGGTGCGGTTCTCGAAGTCGCGCCGAACCTGGTGGACGCTCGCTTCCGGGCGTTCGACACGAACGACCGGTTGGTGTCCTCGAGCGTATCGTTGACCACGAAGTCAGCCTCGGAGATCTTGGACGGTTCGACGTTCACGATTGCCGGAGCGAACAATCGCGTGACGTTCGAATTCGACGTTCTCGACGCAGCGGGCAACAGCAACGGCTTTGCACAAAACGCAAACCGTGTGTTGGTCCAAGTCGCCGCCGACGCGACGGCGGAAGAAGTCGCCGACACAATCATCTCGCGAATTAACTCGCAACAGGTCAGCACGCTGCTCGGCGTGACGGCGACACGCGGCAACCTGACCCGTATCAACACGTCAGACAGTGTCCCCGATAGCCGTATCAACCTTTCCGGTGCGTCCTCGATTCGCACCAACGCGATCGGCGCGACCGCGTTCGAATCGACGAGCACCGACGATCTTCGCGGGGACACCAACCGTGATAACGTCGAACAAGGCGTGATCATGATCGAGAACAGTCGCTTCATCTACAACGAAGACGCTGGTCTGCAGATCTCGCGTGACGCCGAAGAATCGGTGATCTCCAACGAAGAAACCGATTCGACGCCTTCGTTGGTGACTTACGCCCGAAACTTCCTCGAACTCAACACAGAGAATCTCGTTCCTGGTGTCGTCGTTCGAAACAACACCTTTGCATTCAACGAAGAAGTCGGCATCGACATCAGCGGGCTGGAAAACGGCGGATTGGCGTCGCAGAACCCGGTCGGATTCGACCGTATTCTCAACAACACGTTGATGGGTGGAACGATCGAGCAAACCGTCGGACTCGGTTCGCAGATCTTTGAATCGATCTTCTTCCCGCTCGGTGCGATTTCGTTCGCCGACAGCGTTGTCGACAGTGAAACGGTGTTTGGCCCCGATGTGGAAGCCTCCTTCACCGACAGCGAAGCGGCCTTGGGTTCGCCGGACTGCTACGGCGTGTCGGACACTGACCCCGAAAACGGACTGTTCACCTTCTCGCTCGGTTCGGGCGGAAGTGCAGTATTCGCCTTCGACGACAACTTGCTGACGGGCAGCTCGAGCAATCCGGATGCGGTCATGGGAGTCGGCGACGGCATCGATGACTTGGTGATCTTCGAAACCGGAATCCCTGAACGAGTTCGCGTCGAAATCAGTCGTGATGGCACCACGTACTTCAACGTCGGTGAGATCTTCGGACTCGATAACACGATCGACCTCGACGCATTCGGGTTCGGACTCAGTGACCGGTTCTCGTACGTCCGATTGACCGACCTGTCTCCTTCGGGAACGAATAACTTCGGTCCTGGCGGTGCTGATATCGACGCCGTTGGTGCGATCTCGACGGTCCCGCGCGATCAATTCGTCGCCGGTCAAACCGGTATTCAGATCGCCGATAACTCCGCACCGACGCTGCTTAACAACGTGGTCAGCAACTTCGACGTCGGTGTTTCGGTATCGCCTACACCGGATGCCGGTAGCGGTCTGGTCGATGTGTCGGCCGACCTCACGGTGATCGGTGGCACGACCTACTATCGCAACACGCTCGCGTCGGCGATTGCAGGAGTGGAAGGGTTTGGGCAGTCGGCTCAATTCATCGACTCGAGTGAGTCGGTGTTCGTTGATCCGTTGAACCTGATCTTCACCCCACAGTCACGCACGCCGATCATCGACAGCGGTATCGCATCGCTCGAAGACCGTGCGTCACTGATCTCGCTGCGTAACTCTCTCGGCCTGCCGTCGAGCCCGATCTTCGCGCCGACGTTTGACGCCAACGGGCAACTCCGTGTCGACGACCCGACCTTTGACACTTCGTTCGGTGTCGGGCTGAGCGGATTTGTGGATCGCGGTGCCGAAGAGCGGACCGACAACGAAGGTCCACGCTTCGTGCTTTCGTCGCCTCGCGGACAAGACCTGATTTTCGATCAAACGCGAGAACTCTTTGGACGTTCGATCACGCAGGGAACGATCTTCGACGCCTTTGAGATTCAACTGATCGACGGAATCATTCCGGCCGACACCGGCAACGGCGTTGGTGTGAACGACAGCACCGTGACGAGCGAAAACATCCTGGTCACACGCTTGGTCGTCGGCAGCACCGAAGTCGAACTGCTCGAGGAAGGTCAGGACTACACGTTCTCCTACGAACCCGCCGACAACATGATCCGGATCACTCCGATCGCCGGTATCTGGGCCGATAACGCGGTCTACACCGTCGAGTTCCTCGGAACGGAACTGGGCAGTGCGGACGGGTTCAACGCCGTCCTCAAGGCAGAGAGCGGAACCGAATACGCGGACGGCGAGAAGACGTTCATTGACGGACAAATCCTCGAAACCGAACTCGGTATTCAATTGTCGGTACTCGCCTCGGAGCTCACCGAAGTCAATGAGCTAACCGGTTTGACGTCGTCGGTGCTCGGCGGACAAACGATCACGGTATTTGACGGGATCAATTCCGAAGTAACGTTCGAATTCGTCACGGACATCACCGAGGAAGTGGTCAACGGCATTGTGACGTCGTCGGGCAACTACGCGATCAGTTTGCCGTCGACGGCAACCGCACAACGTGTGGCACTGTTGCTCACCAACGCGATCAACGAATTGGTGCAGTCGCAACCGAACGTGCTCAACATCGAAGCCGTCTATCTCGAAGACGACGGAACATCGACGACGGGCCGGATGCAACTGCTCGGAACTCACGCGACCAGTAACCTGGCCTACGTGAGCTTCGACGATGATTCGATCTTCCGTCAGGTGAACCAAGAACTCGACGTTCAGTTGCTGCCGGATATCACGATCGATACTGACGGAACGCGTTTGTCGAATTACGACGAAACAATCGTTGTCTTTGACGGCACCCGTGAGGTCGCGTTCGAATTTGACAGTGACGGAATCATCGATGCGGTGGATCCAAACGTCGATCGAGTCGTGCTGCCGGTCGCCGTGGACGCTTCGCTGCGTGAGCTGGTACAAGCACTGTTGCAAGGATTCCAAGACGAAGGGCTCGATCTGCAAGCATCCGGTGCCTCGGGCGTGTTCCGTGTTCGCGGAACCGACGGACCAATCTCGGTGTCGGCTGAATCCGGCGGTGCTTCGGTTACCGGCAACAGCGACATCGGTGTCTCGCTCGGATTCGGATTGCAAATCCCGACCATTGCCGACGAAATGTCCGACGCGGTTCAAGACGGCCAAACGTTCACGATCGCGAGCGGCTTGGCAACGCCGGTCACTTTCGAGATCGATTTCGACGGAACGACGTCCACCACCGGTGCGATCCCTGTCACGGTCTTCGGTGGAGGCTTTGGCGGTTCGCCGGACGCTCTTGCCAACGCGATCGTTTCGGCGGTCTCGGCACAGTTCCCATCTCTGACACCGATCAACCACGGTGGCGGCACGATCACGCTAGGTGGTGATGAAGACATTCGTTTGAACACTGCCGGTACAGTGATCGAACAGGTCGGTTCGCCAGGTGATCCGGCATCGCAAGCCGTCGTGATTCGTTACAACGACGATTCCAATACGGTCGCCGAAGCCTTTGGTGATGCGGCACTCGCTGCTGGCCTCGGTGGTGTCGACGGTACCGACGTGGAACAGATCGACAACCGTGTGCTACTGAAGACCGAGACCACCCCACGCGGTGACGCTGTGGTGACCGAGTTCATCGCTGACGAAGCAGGCAACCGTCTGCAACCGGCCAGCGAGCAAGTGGGATCCCGCGTTGAGATCTTGGTCGGTCAGTTGTCCGATTACGGCGACGCTTCCCTCACGTTTGGCAACGGCGAGAACTACCCGACCACGATCCAAACGGGCGGCCCGAGCCATACGATCGTCGATAATGACGACGACGCGTTGTTCCTCGGCAGTTCGGTCACGGCGGACGTCAACGGCACCAACGATGACCTCGATATCGACGACGGAGTGATCCAGCTCGGAACCCTGCAGCCAGGATTCAGCAGCGATTTCGAAGTATCGATCAACCAACGTCAAGGAGCACCGTCGCCTTCGAGCACCAGTTATCTCGATGTCTGGTTCGATTGGGATGGCGATGGTGTGTTCGAGGAAGCCGCCGGTGAAGTTGACCGGTACACGTTCGCCGCGAACACCCCGTTCCTGGTCAACACGCTGACGGTCGATGTTCCTTCGACGGCACAACTTGGCGACGTGCAAGCACGATTCCGATTGAGCTACGAAGCCGACTTGGGACCACTCGGAGCGACCAATGCGGGTGAAGTGGAGGATTATGTCTTCACCGTCATCAACAACCCGTTCACCGGAACCACGGTCGTCGAAGACGTCAACGACAGCGGTGCGGTCACCCCGCTCGACGCGTTGTTGATCATCAACGTGATCAACGCTAACGATGGTTCGGTCGACCTCGACAACGTCCCCGCCGGCATCACGTTGCCGAAATACCCGGACGTCAACGGTGATGGAATGGTCAGCGCGGTCGATGCACTTCGCGTGATCAACTACCTCAACGCCAATAACCGACCGGGCGAAGTCGTCCCAGGTTCCGAACCGCTCGGCAACACGTCGACCCAATCGGTTGCGTACTCGCCTGTCGCCGACGGAGTCTTGGCGACGAATTCGACGATCCAGTTCGATCCGACGGTGGCACCTGCGACCACGACGACAACGGCAACGCCTTCGGGCGAGCCTTTGCCGGTTGCCGGTGAATCACCGTCGCTCGACGAATCCCTCAGTGAATCGGCCAAGACGAGCGTGTTTGATTCTGCCGCGACGATCGGACTCGACGGCATCGTCGATGCCCTCGCTCAGGACCGTCAGGATGCACAATCGTCGCAATCCGATGATGAAAACTCCGCGCTCGACGATTTTTTCGCAGAGCTGGGATGATCTGAGTAGGAATCGAATCAAACTAGGAGAGTAGTCGACGAACCGAAACGGGCGTCCCGACAACGCGAAAGCGACAACGGGAGCCCGTCGGACATCTGCTTGAACAGAGCTTTTCGCCCGTTAGCGGGGTGAGGCAAGTGCTGTGATCGCGCATTTTCATATTCAATGAAACTCTTATCGGGTTTCACGCGTCTAAAATGCGTCGATGGGCGGTGACCGAGCGATCGTCGTTGCGCCTTGGCTACCTTTCTTCTCTCCTAGCGATTCCGCCTGTGCTGCCTCCTTCCCGAATTCGGAGCCTTTCTCGTCGCCCGAGACTCGAGGTCCTCGAGAACCGGCGGGTGATGGCGGCTGAGTTGCCGTTTGGGTCGACGGTGGAGGATACCGCCGAGTTTCTGCTCGGGACGGTCACGGTCACGCCGATCTTTTTGGAGTCGGACGGTTCGATCGACACCGAGACGCAGGACTGGACGACCGAAGAGATTGATTCCGTCCTGGCGAAGATCAGTGACGGCGTGAATTGGTGGGCGGACGCTCTGGACGAACTCGATACGGTTCACTCGCTCGAGTTCGTGATCGACGACACGTATGCTCGTGACCCTGTCGAAACCGGATATGAACCGATCGATCGGACGAGCAACAACTACAGCAACTACGTCGGCGAATTTCTCGACTACGCCCAAATCGACGCATCGTTGCAGCTCGATGAGGGCATGTTTGCGTTCAACAATTCGCAACGAGAGAAGTTCGGTACCGACTGGGCGTTCTCGATCTTCGTCGCCGACTCGTCTGATGACGTGGACGGTTTCTTCCCGCACGAGGGAACGTTCCGAGGTGCGTTCGCGTTCCCCGGCGGTTTGTACTTCGTGACTCCGTCGACGCGGCCGAGCAGCACGATCGCTCACGAGATGGGGCACATTTTCTGGGCGATGGATGAGTACTCCGGCGGCGGCACGTATACCAGCAGCCGCGGCTACTACAACTCACAAAACCTCAACGCGTGGGACAACCCGACGCCAGGGTTCGAGCAAGAAGACAGCATCATGGCGGGCTATGATCGCCTCGTTGCTTCTTACGTGGCGAAGACGTCAGCGGAAGCCACGTTGGCCCAGGTCGGATGGCAAGACAGCGACGGTGATGGCATTTTCGACGTCCTCGACGTGCCGTTGAACCTGACCGGTGCCGGTAGTTTCAATGCATTGACGTCGCAGTTCGAGTTTGTCGGCGAAGCATCGGTCGGTGTGCTGACGAATCAGAACTCGTCCGGACACCAGAGCGACATTACGCTCAACCGAATCAGCCGTTTGGAGGTTTCGATCGACGACGGGCCGTGGCAGACCGTCGCCGAACCGGACGCGTACACCGCGTCGTTTGATCTCGGTATCAGTGTGCCTTCCGACTTTTCATCGATCGATCTGAGAGTCATCGACGCCCAAACCGGCATCACCAGCGATACGCTCTCGGCGACGCAGACGACACCTTTGCTCTCGGGCGGATCTCGCTTCACCGGGTACGCTTTTCTCGATGCCGATTCGAGCGGAACAATCTCCGAAGGTGAGTCACTGCTCGGTGATATTTCGTTGACCCTGCAGTCCGCCGACGGCAGTCCGCTCTCGTCAGGGCAACTGATCGCCGCGGATCAAACGCAAAACATGACGCTCGGAACGGTCGATGGCATCACGCCTACCGGAAATGTGACTTCGCTGGAGTCGGACGTGGAGGTGCGGGAGTACGCGGCGCTCGATGATCTGCCCCTGCTGCATGTCTTCGATCCTCAGTTGCGGTTCTGGACGCCACAACTGGCCGACCGAATCAGCATGGAAGCCGCGTTTGAGGAACCGACCGGCGTTGTCGAAGTCGACGTTGTCGGGTTGGAATCCGACGGTGTCGCGTATGCCCGGTTGGAGGCCTTCGATGCACAAGGGAACCTGGTCGCGAGGGCGACAACCAATGCTGCCAACGATGACGACGGGGTTCTTGGCTTCGGTGAATCACAAACACTGCGAGTGAGCGATCCGACCAGTTCGATCGTTGAAATTCGTGTCGTGGGCCACGCGAATACAAGAGTCGGACTCTCCGGAGTTCGTACCGGAATCAACGGATCATGGAGCACAGACGCGTTTGGCAGCTTCTCGATCGACGATCTGCCTGCCGGCCAATACCGTGTTACCGCGGAAGCCGATCAGGTCACCTATGGTTTCGAACCGATCCAGTTCGATCCGGCGTCCGGTGAACCTGTTGTCTTGGCGGCAACCATCATCGACAGTCCACGTTTTAATACCGATGACCCCTTTGATGTCAGCCAAGACGGCACGGTCTCGGCACTCGATGCATTGCAGGTGATCAATGACCTCAATCTGCACGGAGCGCGGTCTTTGTCCTGGAGCGAGACCACCGGCAGCAAAATCGACGTGACCAACGACGGCGTCGTTTCGGCGCTGGACGCTTTGCGGGTGATCAACTATCTCAACGAAAGAGACTCCGGGGCCGCACCGAGCGGAGAGCCAACTGCGACGGTGTCCGAGTCCGCCCGTGCCGCGAGCGAGGCGTCCGGTGCCGACGCGAATGTCGCGGGCATCGACGAAGTACTGAGTGAACCGATCAAGTGGGTGAGTGAAGTCGACGCCGACCACGAAGACGAATCCGAGGGACTCGTCTTTCACGAAGGAGTCGACTCGGCATCATCGCAGTGATTCGTTGGCATCCGCTTGACCGGTCGGGGCGACGCTTACGTGATGTTCTTTTGAATCCATTCGGGACGTAGCAAGAACACCAACAGAGCCTTCTGTGCGTGCATCCGGTTGCCCGCTTGATTGATCACATCGCTCTGAGGTCCGTCAATCACATCGTCGGTGATCTCTTCACCGCGAACCGCCGGCAGGCAGTGCAGCACCCGAGCGGTCGACGGTGCGGCCTCCATCAGGTCGTCGTTGATTTGATAGTTCGCGAACGCTTTGCGGCGGATCTTGGATTCGGCCTCTTGGCCCATGCTGGTCCAGACATCCGTGTAGATCGCGTCGGCGTCACGCACGGCCGCCTTCGGGTCTGAGATCTGTTGGATCTTTGCGTTGGGGTATCGTTCGTGGATTCGGCCGAGCCACTCGTCGTCGAGTTCGTAGCCTTCCGGGCACGCGAGCGTGAAACGCAGGTCCAACATCGCACACGCCAGTGCGAGTGAACGCGAAACATTATTGCCGTCGCCGACAAAAACCAGGTGACGCTCATCGAGCGATCCGAAGGCTTCTTGGATCGTCAGGACGTCCGCGATCGCCTGGCATGGGTGTGACAAATCCGTGAGACTGTTGATCACCGGCATCGCGTTAAAGCTCGCGAGCTGCTCGACCCGATTGTGCTGTTTGGCGCGACACGCGACCGCGTCGACGAACTGGCCGAGCACGTTGGTGAAATCTGAGGGAGCTTCGCGTTTTCCCCATCCCACGTCTTCGCCGAGGAACAAACTGTTGCCGCCGAGTTGCGTCATCCCTGTCTCAAAACTGACGCGTGTCCGAAGGCTCGGTTTTTCGAACAACAGAGCCAACGTGTACCGATCCAGGATGGGCGGGCGTTTACCGGCACGCAATTCTGCTTTGAGGTAATTCGCCGTTGCCAGTATTGATTTCAGTTCGTCTGGGGTGAGATCGAACAGGGTCAACAAATGTCTCATGGTTGGTTCTCCGGATCGGTTTTCGCATCCGAATCTTCGGTTTCGCTCTCGGCGATTTCACCGTCGAATTGGGATCGCTTTACATCATCGTCGTCGTCATTCGCGTCGACGTCTTCGTCAAAATTATCGTCGTCTGCTTCCTCGTCATCCGATTCATCGCCGGACTCATCTTCGTCTAGCCCGTCTTCGTCTAGCCCGTCTTCGTCTAGCTCATCTTCGTCTAGCTCATCGGAGTCAGAGTCTTCATCTTCCGATTCGTCTTCAAACTCTTCTTCAAGTTCATCTTGATCGAGTTCAGCTTCGTCGAGTTCGCTGTCTTCTTCAAATTCTTCGTTCTCGAAGTCCTCGTTTTCAACGTCGCTGACTTCGACGTCACTGTTTTCAACGTCATTGGCTTCGGCTTCGTCAATGTCGTTAGCCTCCGGATTGTCCGAGTCGTCTCGATCCGTCTCACGATTCACATCGCTGCTCGGCTCGGCAGACTTCCGCTCGTGTTCCTCGATCTCGTCGAAGACCCGGTCCATTCGATCGAGCAATTCGGTTTCTGCTTCAGCGTCGATGATCAGCGGCAATTGCATCCCGACGGTGAACTCACCGGCGGTAGTGACCCGAAGGCCGACGCGGTCCGCATACTCCTGCCACTGCGTCGCCGGAAGATCCAATTCGATCCCAAAGCTGCGACCGATCACGTGCAGATCGCGGACGCTCTCCCGTTTTGCCAATCGCTCGGCGAGTGCCGTTGCGAACCCGTCAAGCTCGCGCTTGTGCCAGGATTGTTCAGACCACTGACGAAGGGTCGCATCGACGAGGACTGCAGTGGGGATGTGCGGTGGCATGTCCGACCGTTCGGAAGTCGGTGCCGCGAGTTGTGCGGAGAGTTCCGCGTTCAACGCGAGCACGCCGCCACCGAATCCGCCTGCTAGTCCCGCTGCCATGATGACCGCGTCCGCTCTCACCGACGTGATCGAATCATGAACCCAGAAGTGACCGCCGCCCATCGGAGGAATGTTTTGATGATCGATGACCAACGCGACGCCGTGTTGGTCACAGGCCGCGCGAATTTCGGCGAATTGTTCGGCCGAGACCGCTCGCATTTGGTCAAACAGATCAACCGGCGAGAGCAACACCATCGCGATCGAGTCATCGATCCGCTGCGCCAGTCCGTCGAGCGGCACGTGCATGAATCCGGGAACGAGTGGCGAAGCGGTTTCTCGCAGATCGGCCCGTCCGCTCGCCATGCGACCGACCACACCGCGGCCATGGTCACCGCCGATGCAACACAAGATTCGCCCTCGGTTCGCATCCCCATCCTCGGAGGCTGTGGAGCCATCGGTCTTGGCATTTTGCGACGCGTGCAACCGTCGACAAAGCACGATCGCCCACTGCAGCAGATCTTCAACCGATCCGGCAGGCAGGCAAGTCGCGATTGATCCCGAGTCGAGTCCGGTCACTTCTCGCAGACGCTCAGCGAGACAGCTTTCCCAACTCACCGAAGTTTCATCGCCCGACGATAAACGCGATGCGTCGAGTCCGCTCGGCCAATTATGTTGGGCCCAAGAGGCGATCGCGTCGGCTAGAAAATCACCGGTGCCGGTCGGCGAAATCCGACCCGCGAGAGCATCAATCTCACGATCGCCGCTAGGGAATTGGTTCATGCGTGGATCTCAGTACCGACACCATCGGTGGTGAAGATTTCCAGCAGCAGCGAATGACGCAGCCGGCCATCGATAATGTGTACCTTTTGGACGCCCCGGTCGAGCGTTTGCAAGCACGCCTCCACCTTGGGAATCATTCCCCCACGGATCACTCCGCTGGCGATCAACTCCCGCGCCGTTTCCGCCGACATGGCCGGGATGATTGAGTTCGGGTCCGACTCATCCTTGCGTACGCCATTGACGTCAGAAAGGAACACCAATTTGTCTGCACCGAGTGACTGAGCCACGGCCATCGCGGCGGTATCCGCGTTGACGTTATAGAGTTGCCCCTCATCGTCGTAACAGAGCGACGGGATCACGGGGACCTGATCGGTGTACGCGAGACTTTCGATCACGTCTCGATCGACCGAAGTCACTTCGCCGACGAAGCCGAGATCGTCACCATCGGGATCGAGCATCTTCTTTCCGTGCAGCACGCAGGTCGTTCGCGGCGATAGGTTCATCGCCCGGCCGCCGAGACGTTCCATGGTTTCGGTCAATTCGACGTTCAGTTCACCGGCGAGGACCTGTTCGACCACCTTCAATGATGCTTCGTCGGTCACTCGTCGTCCGCGGATGAACTGTGCGGTGATTCCGGCGTCCGCCATGGCCTTGGTGATCGCTTTGCCTCCCCCGTGAACCACCACGGGACGCAGCCCCACGGTTTCCATGAAGATCACGTCTAACAGTAAATGGTGCATCGCGGTTTGATCTTCGAGCAAACTGCCGCCGAGTTTGATCACCGTCGTTTTGCCACGAAATCGGCGGATCCATCCCATCGCTTCGATGAGAGTGTCCGCTTTTGCGATCGCTTGATTCATTTAGGATTGCCGGGAAAGAAAAGCGGAAAAGTCTAAGGTCCCACCCCCGTGGGGTCAATTCGGCTTGCATTTTTCGCGTCGGCCGGACCTGGGGTGTTGGAAGATGCCCTGGGGTGCCCGAACTGGGGTGCCCGAAGAAAAACTCGTTTTGCGTCTCCAACCTGTCGAAAACCATTTTCGGTAGGCTTGACCAAGTCTGGGCCCTGTGTTTATTTTGAAGCCATGCGAAACCGACTAGCTCTACGACTTATTATCGACCTCGGACTGCTTCCAGGCAGCTCGAGCCGATTCGTCGTGGGTACGTAGAGCATCGCTTTCCTGACCACCGATCAAACGAATTAGCCCGAGCCGCCTTTGCTGTGCGACTCGGGCTTTTTTCGTGATCTGGCCATGTTGGCGAATCTGAGCGGCGGCGGTTTTCGCCCTGCCCGACCATTTCCGGTTTCCCCCATTCCTTCACCGTCCGTCACCACCCTTGCGTTCCCTGAATTCTCATGTCTGAAACCACATCTGTATCGGATCAGCCGACCACCGAGCCGACGCCTGAGGCATCACCGCGTCACATCCGAATCTTCGACACCACACTCCGCGACGGCGAACAATCGCCCGGTGCGAGCATGAATCTGTCGGAAAAGCTCGAGGTTGCCGCGGCTCTCTCTGATATGGGCGTCGATGTGATCGAAGCCGGTTTTCCGATCGCGTCGCCGGGTGACTTCGAGGCGGTGCGGCAAATCGCCCAAACCGTTCGCGGGTCAACGATCTGTGGTTTGGCGCGATGCAACGAGAAAGATATCGACCGCGCATGGGAAGCGTTGAAAGTCGCCTCGAGTGCGCGGATCCACGTCTTCTTGGCGACCAGCGCGATCCACCGTCAGTTCAAGTTGCGGATGACACCGGATGAAATTGTCGAACGTGCGATCGCCGGAGTGAAGCGAGCCGCCGCATATTGCGACGACGTCGAATTTTCTCCTGAGGACGCGTGTCGCACCGAGCATGATTTCCTCTGCCGTGTTGTCGAAGCCGCTATCGACGCGGGAGCCTCCACGATCAACGTTCCGGACACGGTCGGTTACGCGACACCCGGCGAGGTTTTTGACCGGTTCAAAATGCTGTGTGATCGTGTACCGAATATGGACAAAGCCGTGCTGAGCACGCACTGCCACAACGATTTGGGGATGGCGGTCGCCAACTCCATGGCGGCGGTCGCCGGTGGTGCCGGTCAGATCGAATGCACAATCAACGGGATCGGCGAACGAGCGGGTAACGCCGCGTTGGAAGAGATCGTGATGGCGATCAAAACCCGCCAAGACTATTTCAACTTGACCACGGGAATCGATTCCAAACGACTCGTTCCGGTCAGCCGTTTGGTCAGCAAGACGACCGGTATCAGCGTGCAACGTAACAAGGCCATCGTTGGTCGCAACGCGTTCGCACACGAATCGGGCATCCACCAAGACGGCATGCTGAAGGAACGCAGCACTTACGAGATCATGTCGCCTGAGGAAGTCGGGTTCTCGAAAACCGACTTGGTGTTGGGCAAACACAGTGGCCGGGCGGCGTTGGCAGATCGCGCGAAACAACTCGGCTTCACGCTCAACGGCGAACAGTTGCAGTCGGTCTTTGACCGTTTCAAAGTGCTGGCCGACAAAAAGAAGGAAATCTACGACGGTGACATCGTTGCGTTGGTGCAGCAGCAAATCAGCGGAACGTCCGCGACCCAGTGGACTCTGCTCGATTACGAAGTCACCAGTTCACGCGACAAAACCCCTCGCGTCCGTGTGACTCTCGGCCATGGCGATCAAGAGTTCACCGAGCAGGTCGAGCAGGGCGACGGTCCGATCGACGCCGCGTTCTGGGCGGTCGAAAAGATCACGGGGATCGAGTTGGTTTGCAAAGATTTCCGGGTCCGCAGCGCGACGTTGGGCCGTGACGCGATCGGAGAAGTCAACATCGAGGTCGAGCACAAAGGACGCAGCTATCGCGGCGTCGGCGTTAGCACCGACAGCGTCGAGAGCACGATCCTGGCGATCTTGAACGCGATCGATCGTATCGCCGCCGGGCAAAACGACCCGAGCGAAAACGAACTGCCTCAACCGTAGGCGTCCGTCATGTCGCGCGATTCTGCAAAGGCCTCGTTGTGCTCGGTAACCAATCCCGAGCCATCGAGGCCTGACGCCAACGCGCGGCAAGAAAGCATTTTAAAGATGTAGCGAATCCAATCCTCGTCGCTGAATTCGCCAGAATTCAGATCTTCCCCCCGGCACTAATCACCCGGTCGCGAACTTTGGACGTGCACCGAAGTCTTGGCGACTCCGGCTACGGTTTTTAGCCGCATGTGTCGCCGCTGAATTCGCCAAGAATTCAGACCACCCACAACCGGCAACTCCGACGACGTCACTATCAAGAAAGCAAACAAGCCACGAAGGCAAACATGGATTGGGACTGGGAATCCGACGAGGACGAAACATACACGGCGTATCACGAAGCCGGGCATGCCGTGGTCGGCTGCGCGTTGGGGGCACAGATCGATCGCGTGATGCTATCGCAGGCGTCTGTCTACGATGATCTCGAAGACGATTTGCCGAGGCGGTTTGGTGACTGCCTCGTGAACTGGGGCCGTGTCGACCCGAACCATCCCTGGCAACAACAACGCGAGTTGCTGACGATCCTCGCCGGCCCGATTGCCGAATGGCTGTACCGGGAAGAAGACGCCGACGAGATCGACGTCACGAGTTGGCATCTCGATTGGCAGCAAGCCGAACAGTGCGTGCGAACGATGCATGCCGACACCGAACGGCAGCGTCGCATTCTCGGTGACGCGATTTCTCGTTTGAAACGATTGATCGCCGAACCACCGGTGTGGCCCGCGGTTGCGGCTCTCGCCGATGAACTCTCGCTCGGTGATCCGATCGACGGCGAGAGGGTCGCCGAAATCGTGAGGTTTTGGTGGCGTCGTTCAGGCTTTTGATCGCGGTCACGGTCGTAACGTCAACCGCCGATCAAATTTGATGCTCTTTCAGTTCCTCGAGACTGGCGTACTCAAGTGCGGAGATATGGGTCGCCTCGAGGTGCACCTGAGGGGCTTTGCCGGCATCGTAGGCCTCTTTCCATCTCGCCGCACAAAGGCACCATCGGTCGCCGGGTTGAAGGCCTGGGAATTGATACATCGGCATCGGTGTCGAGAGGTCGTTGCCACGCTCGCGACTGAACTGCAGGAACTCTGCCGTCACCTCGCAGCAAACGACATGCAGCCCAACATCCTGGCCGCCGGTGTTGCAACATCCATCGCGATAGAACCCTGTCATTGGGTCGGTGCTGCAAACGGCGAGTTCGGTGCCAAGGACGTTCTTCGCACCCGATTTCTGAGCGGGCATTGTTTGAACCTATTAAGAGTAGGAAGAAGAAACGTAGCCGGAGTCGTTAAGCGTCAGGCGAGCATCCTGTAGCCGGAGTCGCCAGACTAAGGATTCGGTCAGTGCAAACGTCGCCGGGATTCACGACTACCCGGGATTCACGACTACAACGTGACCCAGGCTCCCTTCTCTGCATCACTGCGTCGAAGGGCGTCGAGCACGCGTTGGGTCTTCATCGCGATCTCAGCGGCACGAGCATCCAGGTTTCCGTTGAGGACCGATTCGCCGAAGCTTCGGATCATGCGGACTTCCTGCGAATCGGCTTCACCGGATGCGTGTTCTCTTACGGCGTCGCCAACGCTGTGGCGTCCAAAGTTCCACCGACAATTGTCGACCTGCAGTTCGTGTTGATGCAGTTGCCATTTCGATTCCGCATCCACAAAGGGCAGTACGAAGTCGTCGACGGTGACGTAGCCGAGGTCGCCTGTGATCGTTGCCGTTTGTTGATTAACGCATCGGAACGAGCAAAAGAACCCGGCTGACAAATCATCGTCAAACTTCAGTTCGCCTTGGAACTCTGCCGGAACATTGCCGCCTTCGTATGCTGAGATCGCACGTCCCGAAACCGCGGTGGGTAAACGATCGTCCGCCGCCCAGAGCGTAAACCGGATGCAGTACCAGCCGAGGTCGCCCAGGCAGCCGTGCGGTTCGAGATCCGCGTTGGCCCGGATGTTGTCTGCTTGAAACGAATCGTCGGCGCAGAATGAAAAATGCGTTTGGACCCTGCGGAGCGTGCCAACGTTGCCCGGTTCCGACAGTACCTGTTTCATCGCCGGCAGGCGTTGGGAGTGATCGAACATCACACCGTCCATGAACATGACGTTGTTGGCACGGCATGCACCGATCATCTCTTCGGCGTCGTCAGCGTGCACCGCCATCGGTTTTTCGCACAGCACATGTTTGCCGGCATTCGCCGCCGCGATCACCCATCGCTTGCGCAGCGAAGTCGGCAGCGCGATGTAGACCGCGTCCACGTCATCGCGGTCGATGAGTCGTTGGTAATCGTCGATCGCCACCGGACGTGCGAGGGTGGCTTGGCCCGACGAATCGAACGTGACCGGCGGGACCTCCATGCTGCAGTCATGAATGAAGGCTTCGGCGCGAGACAGGTCGCGGCTGGCCACCGCCGAGACGACACCGTTGCCGCTCATGCGGATCGCTTTCCAATTCTTGCGAGCGATTTGTGCAGCCCCGATGATGCCCCATCGGACGTGATCTCGGTTAGTTGTCGATTGTGTCATTGAGGTCTTTCGATGGTTGCGAGATGGGAGTATCGGCGATACCCGAAAGATCGCTCTCGGTTCGTTCGAGGTCTTCTTCGACCGTTTCGTTCGAACTGAATGTCTTTTCCGGGGGTTCGGTGCGCTCGATGATCACCATGCACATATCGTCGAATTGAACGGCATCGCCCATGTGGTCAAAGACGCTGTCGATGATCCGCTGTTTGACGATGGATGCCGCAACGTCATCGCTGCCCGGGACGACCATTGCTTCCCGGACGATTTGACGAAGAGGGTCGGTGCCCCACTCTTCGTCTTCGCCGTTCATGGCTTCGTTGATTCCGTCGGTGTACATCACCGCCAAGTCACCTTCCTCGAACGGGAACGTGGTCACCTCGTATTCCATGCCTTCGTCGATTGCGATCGGAAGACCGGATTCTTCTTCGCCAGGTTCCGCGATCTCTCCGGTTGCCGCGACGCGGATGATGGGCGGCATGTGCCCCGCGTTGACGATCGAGATCGAATCACTGTTTGGGTCGATCACCACGAGCAGGTAGGTCACAAAGCGTTCGACGTGCAAACCACTCATCAAATCATTGAGTCGTTCGACCGCACGAGCCAGGTTGGGTTCGCTGGCGAGGCAAAACCGAGTTTCTGCGGCGAGCTTTGCCATGTACATCGCCGCCGCGACCCCGTGTCCGACCACGTCCGCGACCACGACAGCAACACGTCCGTCGGGAAGTTCCACATAGTCGAAGTAATCACCGCCGATATGGTTGGCGGCTTGGTAGTAGCTCTCGAGCCGATAGGTCGGCACTTCCGGTTGCCGCGACGGCAGAAACGCGTGCTGTACTTCGGTTGCGAGTTTGAGGTCCGTTTCGACCTCTTTTTGCCGCAACGATTGTTCGTGCAGTTGCGCGTTGTTGATCACGACGCTGGCCTGCGCGGCAACACCGGTGAGCAGGTCGATGTCCTCGTCGCGGAACTGGCCGCGTCCCTGCGTCGAATCGATTTGCAACGCACCGATCGCTTCTCCGTCCGCGTTGTGCAAGGGGGCGCACATCATGGAACGGATTGAAAAGTCGGCGATCGATTCACTGCTGTCAAACCGGCTGTCATCCATCGCGTCGAGCGACAGAATCGTCTCGCCACTCTCCATCGTTTTGCGAATGATCGTGCGGCTGATGCGAACCGTCTCGGTTTCGTCATTCTTCGCTCGCGTCTTCACCCATCGAGGGACGAGCGACCCGTCGGATGATTCCATCACCACGAATCCGCGGTCGGCCGACGGGAACACCTCGAACAAACTCGTGAGCACTTTGGGCAGGACTTCGTCGAGCGATATCGCGCCGGTAAGGTTGCGATTGATGGCGATCAACGCACCGAGCTTCGCCTCGGGCGTTGCAGTCATTTTCAGACCTTGGTCGCTGCTGCGGAATTCGATCTTCGAACTCGCGATCCTTTCGGTATCCGCTTCGTCAACCATTTGGATGCCGAAGTTCGTACCGTCGAAAGTCATCTCGCTGGTTCCGCCCCGGGCAAACTCCGGGATCTCGTCGCTGTGGAAGAGCAACTCGACTTCACTGATGCGGATCCGATCGCCTTGGGCGAGAGAGTGGGGCCGCGTGAGCAATTGCCCATTGACGAACGTCCCGTTGCGGCTGCCGAGGTCTTCGACAATCCACGCGCCGCCGACATGGTTGAGCTTCGCGTGGTAACGGCTGACCGCACCGGCATCGACGACGATGTCGCATTCGGGATGCCGGCCGATCCGCATTTCGTCGCGGTCGAGTTCGAATTGATCCGACGGTGTGCCGTTGATGGTGGACGTAACGTATGCCATGACAACTGCAGGTCCGATTTCAAGAAATAGCAGAAAACCAATCCCGCCGGGACAACGATCCGCCTACGGCGTTTAGCCTTTCGCCCGATAGATTTCGGGATTCAACGACGGATCATTGTACATCTTCATCTGACGATACGTCTTGTGCTGCTTCCGCCCGGCGAACAAATCGTCCAACAAAGTTTGCAGGCTGTTGGACAGGTCGCCGTGTTGGACCTCGCACAACGTGATTCGGTCGTTCACCTTTAGTCGGTGTTCATCCGTGGCGTCGTCGCGGTCGCGTTGTTCGGCGTAATGGTACAAACGCAGTGACATGATCGAGAGTCGGTCGATGGCGCTGCCCGGGGTTTCGGTGTTGATCGGCAGCGCCGACGTGTCACCGACACCGGATTCGGAGAGCATCTCCGTGATCGCGTCATCGAGCTTTTCGATCATGTCGTTTCGCTGCTGGTTCAGCTTGTCGATCGACCGTTTCACTCCGGCGATTCGTTCATCGGTGGCATCGGGACTACGAGCGATGTCTTCCTCGTGCCAAAGACGATAATTGAATTCGTGCTGGCGGCAGACCAACTCCTCGATTCCCGAATACGGATTCGAGATCGGTTCGTTGTGCCACTTTTCGACGCAGTCGATTTGCAACCGCGTCAGTTCAGATACCGGAGGGAAACTGGTCACGTGATTAAACCTCTTTCTCGTCGATCCAGCTCATCATGCGGCGAAGGCCCATGCCGACCTGTTCGACTTCGTGCAGACGCTCGCGACGGCGAGTTGCCTTGAAGAATGGAGCACCGGCGCGGTTCTCGCTGATCCACTTGCGTGCGAACTCGCCGCACTGAATCTCTTCGAGGATCTTCTTCATCTCCGCCTTGGTTTCCGGTGTGATCACGCGTGGGCCGGAAACATAGTCGCCGTACTCGGCGGTGTTGCTGATGCTATATCGCATGTAGCTCAGTCCGCCCTGGTAGAGCAGGTCGACGATCAGCTTCAGTTCGTGCATGCACTCGAAGTAAGCCATTTCCGGTTGGTAGCCGGCTTCCACGAGGGTCTCGAAACCGGCTTTCACCAATTCGCTGACGCCACCGCAGAGAACGACTTGTTCGCCGAAGAGGTCCGTTTCGGTTTCTTCCGCGAAGGTGGTTTCGATCACACCACCGCGGGTTCCGCCGATGCCTTTGGCGTAGGCCAATCCGATTTGCTTAGTCGTTTCCGAAGCGCCGTCGCCCAGGGCGATCAGGGCTGGCACGCCGCCACCCTTCTCGTATTCGCTGCGGACCAAGTGGCCGGGGCCTTTCGGTGCGACCAACAGGGTGTCGATGCCCTTCGGTGGTTCGATTTGGCCGAAGTGAATGTTGAACCCGTGCGAGCACATCAGAACGTTGCCCGGCGAAAGGTTGTCGCGGATGTGGTCGCGATAGATGTCGCCCTGAACTTCATCGGGAAGCAAGACGTTGACGACGTCGGCTGCCTTGGTCGCTTCGGCGATCGGCATCGGATCAAACTTGTGTGAGACCGCGAGGTCGTAGTTGGCCGAGCCCGGGCGTTGGCCGATGATCACTTCGCATCCGCTGTCGCGAAGGTTTTGTGCCTGGGCGTGACCTTGGGATCCGTAACCCAAGATCGCAACTTTCTTTCCTTTCAAATGGGAAAGATCAGCGTCGTTGTCGTAGTAAATCGTTGCAGCCATCAGTGTCGAAACCTTCGAAGGGTACGGGGGAGATTGGGGGTGTTAGAAATGTGTTTGTAGAAAAAGATAGGTGCGGTCGTCGCGGTGGCGTTTGGGGCTCGCAAACGCCTCGTCCGCCAACGGCTTTTTGTCCGGCAACGGCTTTCGTGCCTGTGACCGTGGTGACGTCACCTCAATCGGGGACGCCGTGGTTGGATTGCCGGGATGATCCGGCGTGTGAGCGTTCAGCTCAGGCGTGAACGGCTTCGGCGCCGGGCACGTTTGATGTCGTCGTCATGCTGTCGCTGCGGACCATCGCGATGCGACCGGTGCGGACCAATTCGCGAATGCCGTAGGGGCGAACACGCTCGATGAACGCCTGCACCTTGCTTTCGCGACCGCTGATTTCGATCATCACTTCGTCCGGGCCGACGTCGACGATCTGGCCGCGGAAAATATCGACCAATTCGCGGACTTCCGTGCGGACGCTGCCGGCCGGAGCACTGATTTTGACCAACAGGAGGTCTCGTTCCACGAAGTCGTTGGAACTAATGTCCAGCACGCGGACGACCGTCACGATCTTTTCGAGTTGTTTGCGGACCTGCTCGAGGACCCGTTCGTCACCGACGACAACGAAAGTCATCCGGGAAAGTGCCGGATCCTCCGTTTCGCCGACGGCGAGGGAGTCGATGTTGAATCCACGCGATGCGAGCATTCCGGAAATATGAGCCAACACCCCGGGCACGTTCTGTACGAGTGCCGAGAGGAGGTGACGGTAGTTCGAGTTGGCCATGACGCAAAAACACAGCTTGCGAGCTGTAAAAGAGGATGTGGGGCGCGACGAATTGGAGCGGCATGATAATTTTGTCGCCCATCGCTGCCAAGGGTAGCTCAGCAGCGAGGCTGCCGGCACCCGGGGGGAAGGTGTGGGCACAGCGAACGAGAACCACCGCCGCCCTGCCTAGAGACCCGCCGAGAGCCGCTTGGTTCGCGGAACGAGCGGGATGCGAGCGGATCTGAAATCTGAGACCGATGCGGGGCGAATGCGAAGGCAGGGGCAAGAAGAAAGAGGCAAACTGCGGCTCGGATCAGACGGCCAATCGGGGCAGGCACGGTGCCGAAATTCGCACCGAGCCTGGTCTTTGAGCCTGTTTTCCGCGTTCGACGTGCCGCTGGGACAAACGGCAAAGAACGGCAAAGCGGCCGAAAAGATGGACTCGCCCTGAGGTGCCGATGTTTCCTATACTCCCGAATCGCCTGTCCCTCGACTTTCCCTCTATTTTCTCTTGTGACACATGAGTTCGACCGTGACCTCCCCCGCTCTGGCTGACCAAAACGTGGAAACGCGACCCTCGATTCGGGTCTACAACACGCTCAGCAAGACCAAGGAACCGTTCTCGCCGCTGCGTCCGCCTCGCGTGGGGATGTATCTGTGCGGGCCAACGGTCTACGCCGAATCACATATCGGTCACATGGTGGGCCCTGTGATTTTCGACACGATCAAACGGTACCTCACCTATTGCGGTTACGACGTCACCTTCGTCGTCAACATCACCGACGTTGACGACAAGTTGATCAATAAGAGTAAAGAACGTGGCATCCCGATGAGCCAAATCGCGACGGAGATGACCGCCGACTATTTGGCCAACCTCAAAGAGCTCGGCGTCAACCAAATCAATCACCTGCCTCGCGCCACCGACCACATGAACCAAATCATCGCGTTCATCGGTTCGCTCGAGGAAAAAGGTTTCGCTTACGCGATCGATGGCGACGTGTTCTTCGACGTCACGAAAGATGCCGGGTATGGACAGTTGTCCAACCGCACTGTCGAGTCACAGCAAGGCGAAGGCGGTGGCGCGGCCGCGAAGAAACGCAACCCTGGCGACTTCGCCCTTTGGAAATCCGCACGTCCAGGTGAACCGGCTTGGGAGAGTCCGTGGGGTAACGGCCGGCCGGGTTGGCACATCGAATGTTCAGCCATGAGTCATGAGATTCTCGGCGAAACGTTTGACATCCACGGCGGCGGGTTGGACCTGATGTTCCCCCACCACGAAAACGAACGCGCCCAGAGCACCTGCTGCCACGACGCACCGATGGTAAAGTATTGGATGCATAACGGTTTGATGCGTGCCGGTGAGAAAGGCAAAATCGGCGGCAAGAGCGATCGCGAAAACGCCGCCGCCGAGTCCGCCGAATCGGTGGAGGAAGCAGCCTCGGGCAAGATCAGCCGCAGCAAAGGTGCTGGCGGACTCGCCGAGTTGATCCGGACACAAACTGGCGAACGGATTCGGTTCTTCCTGTTGCGAACACACTACCGCAGCACGATCGTTTACAACGAGGAAACGCTCGCCGAAGCCGGTACGTCGCTTGAGGCGTTCTATCGTTACTTCGACCGGTTCGCCGAGATCACCGGGCAATCGTTTTACTCTCTCGAAACGCCGCAGCTGCGCAGCGAAAGTGATTTCGATCCCGGTAAGGACCCGTTGCTCAACGCGATCAACTCCATCCGGACCAAGTTCCTTGATGCGATGGACGACGACTTTAACACCGGTCTCGCGATCAGCGTGCTGTTCGACTCACTGCGAACGCTCAACCGGTTTATTGATTCGGAAAAACTCGCACCAGGCACGGACACGGATTCAGATTCGGTGCAGCGTCTGGTTACCGCGACCACGGTGATTGCGGAACTGTCGCGTGTTCTTGGTCTGTTTATCAAGCCGCCGATTGCCGCCGGCGGCGACGACTCCGCGGCTGAACTTCTCGACGGCGTCGTGAACCTATTGATCGACCTCCGCAAAGAAGCTCGCGAGCGAAAAGACTATGCGACCGGTGATGCGATTCGCGATCGTTTGTCGGAACTCGGCGTCGCGTTGCTCGATAAGAAAGAAGGCACCTCTTGGGAACGCAGTTCGTAGTCGATCGCCCCGACGCGGCCCAGTGTATTCTGGGCATCGACCCGGGGCTCAACACGACCGGTTATGCCGTGATCCGCCGCAGCGGCGGAACGTTGCTCCTTTTGGAAGCGGGAGTCGTCCGCAGTCGTGCCCGCGATCCATTGGGCGAGCGGCTCAAAGAGCTCAGCGATGGCGTTCGTGAAGTCATCGCATCGCATCCCATCGACGCGGTCGCGCTCGAGCAATTGTTTTCGCACTATGAGCGACCGCGAACGGCAATCCTGATGGGACACGCACGCGGCGTCATCTGTTTGGCCGCCGGCGAAGCTGGTTTGCCGATTTCCAGTTTCGAGCCAACCCGTGTCAAAAAGATCATGACGGGAAACGGCCGCGCCAGCAAAACGCAAATGCAGCAGGCGGTCAAGCTGCAACTCGGGCTAGAAAACGTCCCCGAGCCCAACGACGTTGCCGACGCGTTGGCCATCGCGCTGACCGGTCATTATCTCACCGGCAATCCGCTCAGCGTCTAAACCGCCCGCGACATCCGCAAATCTGCGTGCCCCTCGGAAGTGTCTGCGCGGTCCCCACCGCAGGCATCGAGATAAGGGCGTTGAGAGTCAGGCGTTTCTTCGCCAGCAAACCGCGTTATTTCTCTATATGGTGCCACCCACCATGCATTATCTCTTTATATGGTGCCACCCACC
>JBICHZ010000376.1:0-40520 GCA_043101355.1 Rhodopirellula sp. JB044 | reverse complement strand
ACTGCTCGATCGAGTTCCGCACGAGCTCCTCCAAAATTCTCTCGTCCGACAAAACAGTTTGTGCCACATACCGAACCGTTACGACAGCCATCACATCCCTCCATTCAAACAAAAGTCCTCAGGCCCAACGCAAACAGTCACCACGCGCACGCGAAACGTATTACTTCTTCGAAGTGATTTTGTAGAGGTCGGGACCGGTCATTCGGAAGGCTGCGTCGTGTGGGCATGCGTAGACGCAGCTCGGCGTGCCATCGATGCTGGTGCATAGGTCACATGTGGTAGCACGTTGTTGGACGATTGGCTTTCGGCTGCCGTCTCGTTTGGTTTGATAGACGGTGCGTACTCGACCTTTGTCGTCTACCTCTTGCTTGGGGAACCCGTGCATGTTGATATTGCCGTAGGGACAATTGTCTGCACACAAACCGCAACCGATGCAATAGTCTTCGATCGCGATTTCGAGAGAGTCGCCGTTTCGATGGATGGCATCGACGGGGCAACCGACGAGGCAGTACGGGTCCATGCATGATCGGCAACTGCTCGCGACGAGGAACTTGTCGAAACGCAAACCGTCCCGAATCAATCGTGTAACGCCACCGTGGGTGTCCGCGCAGGCTTTGGTGCATTCGTCGCATCGGGTGCAGCGTTCGAGGTCGAGCACCAATAAACTTTGGGCGAGATAGAGACCTTGTTCGAGGAAGTCTTCCGCTTGAACCTCCTGCAGTTGTTGGCGGGATTGTGTGTCCCGTTTCAGCAGGTCGCCGACTGTTTTGATCATCGTCGCACGTATGCTCGGGAACTGCCGAACGAGGCCACGGAAGTGTTTTCCGCGAATTCGAATGAGTTCAACATGGTCGAGTGCGGTGCACGTCGCGGTGCGTGTTCCGGGTTGGATGTCATAGTCGAGTTCATCGGCGAAGATCTTTCCGAGATCGCCAAGTAGTCCAATTTCACCGAACGCGTTGCCAGGGGCGAGGTAGTTGAGAACGCGTTCGTCGCCTTGGAATTCTTGGGTGATTTTGACGAAACCGAGACGGGTGATGTAATAGTTGTCCGCAGGATCTCCTTGGCGAAAGATCACCTGCCCGGGATCGACTGATATCAAATCAACGCGGTCTCGAAGTGCGTTGGCGACTCGCTCTTTATCACGGTCATCGAGAGATTCGAGGATCGGCAGCGACACGAGCTGGTTTTGTAGTGCGCGTTTGCGATAAACGTGATCGAGTATCTCGCGGCTGGTCTCGTTGCGTTGCAACATATAAAGGATGTTGCGTTTGATCTCGAGCACTTCGGCAGGTTCGACCGCGACGACGGTTGCTGAACGAGGATAGCGGTTGAGGCAGGTCATCTCGCCCAGGATGACGTCTTCGGCGTTCACAAAAATTCGCTGGTTCTCACCGATCGCCACACCCGAAAGATCCGACAGGTGTGCTTTTCCGCCGACGGACTCCACCACCGTCTTCAGGCCGCCGAGCCACCCCCAAATCCCGTCGGCACGACGATTCCGCACCGCACCGCGCGCCGAACTTAGGAAAACTTCGAACTCACCACGTAGGATGACGAATGCGGTCGATCCGTATTCTCCTTCGGTGCACAACCGCTCGCCCGGTTTCAGTGTTCGACGCACGACAGCGGCACCGTTGAACTGAAGAAATTTGTAGGGGATTCCGCTGAAGAGTTCGTATTTGATCAATTCATCTGCGGTGACAATTTCGCCTTGGTTGCCGTCTTCGGCTAACTCATCTTTGACACGGCGGACTTGGTTTTGGATAAATGCTGGTTGGAATTGCAACGCTCCGGTCGGGCAACTGACTGCACATTCGCCGCACGACACGCATGAGCTTTGTCCCATCGGGTCATCAAGATCGAACGCGATTTTGGTTTCGTATCCTTTCCCGGATCGACCGATGACGTCATTCAATTTGATGCCGCTGCACCCGCGACTGCATCGACCACAGAGGATGCACTCGTCGTGGTTGACCGCGATCATCTGGCTGCTGAGATCTTGTCCGCGAGAGGTGTCGCGCGGTCGAAAACGCGAAGACGCCACTCCCAAACGATTCGCCACTTCGACGAGTTCGTTATTGGTTGGGGAAGATTTGTCGGTCGATGCGGTCTTGGGAGCATGGTCTGCCATCAGCAACTCGACAACCGTTGAGGCGGCACGTCGCACCCGCTCGGCAGCGTCGGGGTCTTTTTCGCTGCTGACAGTGTTGACGATCATTCCGTCCGTGACACGTTGTACGCAGGACGGGACCAATTTACTGCGAGTCCCGCGTCGGGTCATCTCGGTGACCTCGACCATGCAAACGCGGCAGACGCCTACCGGCGGAAGGTGCTCCCGGTGGCAGAGCGTCGGAATGGGGTGAACCTGTCCGGGGTGATGAACGAAGGCTTCGGACGTCGCGTCGTAGATTGTGGTCGGCCGTGGGATCGGAGTGCCATCGTTGTCACGCAGCACTTTGCCTTGGGAGTCGCGTTTGGGAACTGCGAGGGGGACCGTGACATCGGTGCCATCAATGGTCAGGGTGACCGTTTGGTCGAGTTCCGCCGCGGTAACTTTCTCAACGCGAACCAAGTGTCCGTCGAAATCGCGTGCGAAAAGAGCTTCGTCATCGATCCGCGGTTCCTCCCCGAGAATCGAAGGCAATGCCATCGATAGGTTGAGGTTCGACGAGGAATACGGGTTCGGTTTAGGCGAATCAGGTGATGTCATGATGGGATGGCTCTATCGGTTGCGGCACGCTTCTTCGGCCAACTCGGGAAAGTACTTCAGGAACGTGAACAGCGGGTTGCTGGCGACCTGGCCGAGCCCACAAATACTGGTGGCTTGCATCACCGATGACAGTTCATCAATTACGGGATACATCGTGCCGAGTTCCACAAGATCGATTTGGGAGGATAAAAGTCGTTCCCCCATGTCGGTGATCTTTTTTGAACCGAGCCGACATGGCACGCACTTGCCGCAGGATTCGTTGCGGTAGAACCGACTATTGGCAACGGCCTCGGCAAGGACGTCGCAACGATCGCCGTAGATTACGATGCCAGCTCCGAGCATGTATCCGAGCGCACGGGACACCTGGATGTCCAGCGGTAGGTCACGCACATCAATATGCGTGACCGTGTCATCGACGATCTTCTCGAGGGCGCGGCGGTTGAGATGTTCGATCGGAATACGAGGCGGAAGCAGCCCTCCAGATGGGCCGCTCAACGCAACGGCGGCGATCGCTTGTCCGTCGAGCATGCCGTCACAGTGATTGTCGATCAGTTCGCCTAGCGAGATCCCGGTGGGGACCTCGTAGACTCCGGGTTTGTTGACATCACCGCTGATTGAAAAAAGTCGTTTCCCTTTGATCCGATCAGCGACGTCACGCGTCAGCGCAGTGTCACGTTCGCCTTGACGAGCGAACCAATCGCCGGAGTCTTTGAGGATCGTGGGAACCCACGCAAACGTCTCGACGTTGGAGAGCAACGTTGGCTGATCGTGTAGGCCGTTGGTCATCAATTCCGGTGGACGGTTGCGAGGCTCGGCGCGTTTGTCTTCCATGGCTTCGATCAGCGCGGTCTGCTCCCCGCAGATGTAGCCTCCTGGGCTGGGGAAGACTTCGAGAGTCATGTTGGACCGCGAGCCAAAGATTCCGTTGCCGAGTGCGCCAATTTCCTCGGCTCGTTTGATCTCTTCGCGGCAGCGTTTGATTTGTTCGGGGTATTCATGTCGAACGTATATCCAGCCACGATTGGCCCCGACGACCAAGCCCGCGATGATCATTCCCTCGATGACCGAGTGTGGCGCCGCCATCAAAATATCGCGGTCTTTGAACGTTCCCGGTTCGCTCTCGTCGGCGTTGCACACCACGTATTTTTGACCGTTGGAAGCTTTGGCCTCTCGCACGTCTGACCACTTTAAGTATGCTCGGCCACCGGCGCCTCCCATGCCTAGCAACCCGGCGTGCTGCAGTGCAGTGATTACTTCGTCAGGTGTCCCGCCTTGGGTAACGAACCTTTGCACCATGTCGTAGTTTCCCTGTCCACCGTAGGGATCGATATCCCATTTTCCGATGTGCGGTTTGGCGGTATCCCAATCACTGTCCGGGGACGTCGGTCGGTTGTTGATACGAGCGTCGACCGTTTTCTGCAGCCGTCGGTAGTCGACGCATGCGTGCAGTTCTTCGTCAACGATGGCGGCGGGAGCACGATCGCACCGCCCTAAGCAGGAGACGCCGCAAACCTCGACCTCATCCCCGTATTGCTTCGCCCACGCGGACAGTTGTTCGGTCATCGGAACTGAGCCTCGTAGGTGACAGGCCATGTCACGACAAACGTTGACCACCACGGTCGGAGGCGGCGAGGTCCGGAAATGAGGATAGAAAGAAACGACTTCGTTGACCCTGTAAAGCGGAACGTTGCACTCCTGTGCGATTTCCTCGAGGTCGGTTCGCGTCAGATAGCCGCGGCGATGTTGTCTCTCGTGCAATGCAGGAATGATCATGGTGTCTATCAGATAGAGCAGCCGGTTAAGGCGTTGCGGGTGACGTATTAAACATGCCAAGCACCTTTCGCCGAAACAAACCCGCGTCGAACTTATATGGCGAGCGAGCACGTGATGCGTTGGGCGGGGAGACGTGCGCATCGAAACGCAATAGCTGCAGCAGTTCACGCAGCGTTTGTTCGGATTGGTCGATGTTGACGATGGGATTGGAACGGTTTGAAAGGTCTTCGTACGCGGCTTCGAGTTGTAGGTAAGCGATCGCGGCCTCGTGCCAGTCGACCGGCGGTCTGTCTTTGAGCAGGTCGACAATTTCACCCAACGCGGCACTGGGGGACGGGGGTTCCCCGGCTGTTCGAGTGGCAAGGTCGGAGAAATGCTGGGCGACCTTGCGCCCGGCGACCAGGAAACGTTGAGGATCGCTGCGGTGCGGCGAAAGGTCTTTCAAATAGACCGACGAATCGCGAAAGTCGAGTTGCGAGATTGAATGCCACGCGTTCCAAACCGGTAGTCCATCGCTGATGAGCAGGGGGGATCGAAAGTGCTCGCTCGACGGCAATTTGTATGATGCCATTGTCAATGATTGGTGACAGGCAAAACAGTCATAGTCCGCGAGTTCCGGCCAGGGGACCGATCGCGGCCGTTCGATATGATCGGCAGCCCGCTCGGAGGACAATGCCGCAGCCGCGGCGAAGGACACCGCACGTCCGACTTTGCGAACCTGTAAGACGGATTCCGAAAACTCTCGTTCTGATCGTTTTTCGCTGTCCCAGTGCTTCGGGAGGTTGCGGTGGTAGACCAGCATGTCGAACCGAAGAGCGGGGTGTCCCGCCGCGATTAAATCATGATTGACGTCCCGAATCAGACCGTCATCGGTTCGGGACCCAACGTGGCATCGCACGCAGGTTTGTGCCCGATCAAGAAGCCGAGCGGTTTCGCGAAATCCCGTTTTCTCACGGTTGGGACGTGTCGACCAAGACCGAAGGTAGTGTTGGTCCACCCAACCACTTACTTCACCGTGACAGGATTCACATGTCACACCAAGACCAAGAATCTCCGCGGAGATCTGTCCTGACGGTTCGCACTCTTCAGGGGATACCGTCGCGTGGCAGGAGATGCATCTTTCCCGCAAAACGTTGTGAAAGGCGACTTCGGAATTTTTTGTCGAGGGGGCCAGCCGCGCGACGATCCGGCGAGAGTCATCGTCGAGTAACAACAGCCCAGACGTCGCGTGGGGATCGATCGATCGGTGTGTCGAAAACGAGTGTGTCCATGTGGGCGCGTTGCGATTTGTTCCTCCATGACACGTCGACGTCGCACACGATTCAGACCGGAAGAACGCTTCGGTTTCCTGCCCGCTCGCGTTTTGATCGCTGATTTGACCGAAAACCGCGAACGGATTCGCGAGCAGGTTAACTACCGTCAGAATAAAGAGGAGACGCACTACGGTGTCCCCTTATTGATCGACGTGATTGATTCGATCGGGCGGTGAGCGTCCAGCGGTGAATGATATCGATGGCATAGGATGCATTCGTCAGATGCCCACGTCGGCATGTTGCCAATCAATTCGGGGATTGAATTCAAACGGTCGGGTTCATCTCCCGATCGTTGTAGCGAACTCGGCGTCGGTGTATCGGCTGCGCGGTGACATCCTTCGCAGCTTTCAATGCCCGCGATCATCACCTCTTCGTGGGTGTCGGTGGGCAATGCGGACTGCGTTAGTGAATCAGTAACAGGATAGGCAGCGGCATGGCAGTAACGGCAGTCGATTTGCCGGTGCACCGCGTGATCATAGAGCCCGCGTCGCAACCATCGCGTTGGGATGAGCGTCGCTGCGGAGCCGGAAGCTGACGCGAGGATCGCTTGCTCAGAGATGGATTCTTCGTCGTGACACGTCATGCATTGGCTTCGCACGCTTTGTTCTGCTGCGGCGATCTCTTCATCGGTCGCTCGCCAATCGATGCCCGTCGAGTCATGGACGACATTCCCGTGACCAAATTGGGAACCACCCGATTGATCGAGTCCCGGAGGAGCGATCGTTTTCGAGTCGTCTCGTCGGGGCCGCGAATCTCCGGTTGCTCGGTTTCCATCGATCATCGATGCGATTTGGGTCCGCATGGCAGATGAGGGGACGCCGTGCGGAAGGCGCAGTGGTTCAGCGGTGCTCGGCATCACACCCGGTGAAATCGCATGGCAGGCCTCGCAGTGCTTTTCGAATTGGATGGGTTCCATCGAGCGTCCGAGCAATTCGTGATCAACCGACTTCAACTGAGTGCCGAGTTGGTCGATGACGGACTGTCCGACCGATTCGTGGCAGCTCGAGCAATCTAGCTCAACGAGATCACTGTCCGTTTGACCCTCACGTGCGAATCGGGCACGTTCCGAGGGCATCAACCGTGATAGGGTCATGCCTCCTTTTGCATCGGCGGCAACCTGGCCGGGCATCATATGCAGCGCGTGGCTGAAACGGATCTTTCCGGAATCCCCGCGCTGCAGCGACGTGAATTCCCCGTGGGTACTTTTCGTGAAAGCGGCAACGGTTTTTTGTACCGCCGGATTGGCATTGGTGACCGGGGTCAAATCGCGGTGGCAATACAAACACTCTCGCCGAGCGATTTTGGTCAGTTCAAAATCGCGACCTTGGTGGGCTCGGTGACAGACAGAACAGTTTTGGTCGCGGGCGGCGAACTGAGCCGTCATTTTGGATCGGTGGTGATGACCGACCTGATGGCATTTCTGACAAGCGTCTTCGAGATGTTTTCTCGAAACGTCTGCGTCCACGCCGATGAGGGGAAACCATTCCGACGGGGCATTGGCGTCCATCGGGGTGAAATCCGTATGGCAAAGCTCGCATTGGTTTTCGAACGATGCGTGCGGTGAAGAAAGTTCTCCCGTGTTGAAGTGATGTTCGAGCAGGTTGTGGCCTTGTTCGTTGCTCGCGTTAGCGGTTGCTATGCTGCGAGAGGATTTTGGGACGAAGTAAAACAGGTATCCCGCATAAGCCGCCGCGGCGACGAAACCCGCTGCGATACAGACAGACCTCCACCGGTCCAGGCCCGTTCGACGTCGGAAGTAGTCGAGCTGGATTCTCTGGGATCGTTGTTTGCCAGTAGGGTTTTGCAACGGATTCAAACGCACTCTCCGCCCGCTCGGACAACTACCAATATTTCAGTGCCGTCCAAACATGAACGACCAAGAGTATCGAAACAGAAATGGATAAACCAATGTGTAGCGGAAGCCACGCGTGCAACCACTTGTGAACAACCCGTTGGGTATCGAATTGCCTCCGCTGATCGCAGAGCTGTTCGAGCGAGTCGATGATATCTTGACTGGGCTCGCCACAATCTTTGCGAAGCCGGTTAAACCAAATCGTTGCTTCACGCCGGTCGGTGACCGGACTGGTGATCGAGCAACCGTGAAGCAGGAACTGTTCAATATTGTCGTATGCTGTCCAAAGTCGGTCGCGATCATCTCGGCTGTCGTGTGCCTGTTTGGTTTGCAGCGTGCGTCCCGAGGTGCGGCCTTTCCCGGCTTGCCGGACGGCTCCGATGACGATCGTTTGCGTCAACGACATGTCCATGTCCTCCATGTCGAGTTGAACCTGCTCGATCGCCGTTCGACGTTGGCCGCAAGACGCGATCAGCAATCGTTTGGCATCGTCCGTTGCTAACCCGGCGACATGATCGATTTGGCTGTAGATCGTCTCGGCCGGAAGGTTTCGCAGCAGCCACTTTGGCAAAACGTTTTGTACGATCCATCCATAAATTCCGCTGAAGATCGTCAGAGAAAAAAGGATCATGAAAGTTGCCGGCAGGTATCCACCGAGATGAAATCCCGAGTGAACGACCGCGAGTGGAAAAGATGCCAATCCCAGCCAAAGGTGAGCGGCGAGCCAGTATTTGGTCGGGAATAGTCGTAGCCGACGAAGAGCTTTGCGTGGCCAAAGAAGCATTTCGAACGCAATGATCGCTCCGGCGACAATGCCGCAGACCAGCCCAACGGTACTGCCGCCGCCGAGCCACTGTCCGGCCGCCTTGGAATCGATTGCGTACCAAATCACTCCGCCCGCCACCAACGCCAGTGCGATTGTCGCGAAGGGGAAATGGATCCGAATTTGGTTTCGTTGGAGCAGCAAGGGAAAAGGCCAGGCGAATCTTCGATTTAGAAAAGCAGTGAACGGCGTCGCAAATTTGCTCGCAGATTTCCGCCCCTTCAGACATCTTTGTACTTTGGAGGGAGTGTCGTTCCAATACCCTACGCGAGGTAGTTTTCGCGATTGTACCGATTGTCGTCTCTGTGCGGTGCTCGATCGTTCGCTTCGCCGGACGTTCGCGGAAGTTCTTCAAGACGGTTTGCCGATCCGTCAATTACTGTGTTCTGGTATGGACCGTGTAATCTTGGGATGATGGCGATGAGATTCAATTTTCTTGAAAACATGCGACGGACTCGGGTTTGGGTTTGCGCTGCGTCCCTTCTCGCGTGTGGATTCGCCGGGGGAGAACTCTCGGCTCAATCGGTCTCGGTGGTTGGCGGGCTAGAGAACCCGCTCGGTTTAGGGAGTCGCAATGCACCTTTGCTGCGTAGTGATTTGAGAGTAAACGGGGCACAGTCCTGTGCGTCGGCAGGGTGCCATGGCGGACCGCGACCCGGCGTTGTTCAGACACAGGTGTCTCGCAGTAACGAGTATCCGATCTGGCTCGAGAACGACCCGCATTCGCAAAGTTGGCGAACGTTCTGCAGCGACGAGAGCGTCGCGATGATGAGGCGGCTGAACATTCTGAGCGGTAGCGGCGAGGTGATCGATCAGGCCGGTTACGACAATTGCCTGGCATGTCACAACACGACGCGGCGTTTTACACAGCCCACGCATGCTGCCGGTCGTGATCGTTTCGAGACGTTTCATTCCGCAAAGAAGAATTCGTTTCAACGTGAAGGCGTCGGTTGTGAAGCGTGTCATGGTCCATCTCAACAATGGATTGGTGTCCACTTTCAAACAGGATGGGATGCTGGCTACGCGTCCGAAAACGGATTCGTGAACGCGGACAATCTGCTGACCCGAGCCCGTATGTGTGCCACCTGCCACGTTGGCGATCAAGACCGTGACATGAACCATGATTTGATCGCCGCAGGTCACCCGCCACTTCGGTATGAGTTCGCGACCTATCACGCTCGTCAACCCAAGCATTGGCGTGATACGGAGGCCGACGCGGAATGGCGATACGAAGCCCAGCTCTGGCTCGCCGGTCAGATTGCGGCGATGGATGCGTCACTCGCGTTGATGATCGAACGATCTCAGAGCGGTCCCCATGGCGCCGGTCCCGCGGGCAGCCGGTGGCCGGAGTTGTCGGTCTACGATTGTGCCGCGTGTCACCACGACCTGGGTTTTGAGAACCAACGACGTCCCGATTTGCCGCCGGGGCGTGCTCCTGGTGTCGCATTGGTCTCGTCATGGAACGACATCGGGATGAGGTGGCTTTTGATGTATCGGATGCGTGGCAGCAAGGCGATTGACGTCGACTACCAACTGCTCGGCGCGATCGAGGATCTTCGCATGACGTTGCATACCGACGAGATCACGGACGCTGACCTCGTTGCGAGGATGGCGGCGCAGGTTCGTACGTTGTTGTCTCAGTGGGTGGATCAGGTTTATTCCGTCGAGCGATTTGAATTCGAGGCCAGTGAACTCGCCCAATTGGTGACTCAGGCGGCCGGCGATCAGGAAACCTACCGGACATGGGAATCGGCTTCGCAGTACTACTTAGCCGCAGTCGCAGCCCGAAACGCATGGCCGCAGGGAGCGTCCGGGCCAGCATTTTTTGTTGCCAATCGGCTGCGACTCGGATTACGCTATGCGGACCGGATACAGACCCCTCGCTTTGCGGAGGCTAGTTCCGATCGCGGTCGCCAGTCTCCTCCGCTACTGGCGAGAGAAGAGGCCGCGAAGTTGGCCGTCGAATTGGCCGCGTGGCTCGGACCGGTCGACCTGCCGGACCTCAGCGCGTGGACTGAGGACTCCGAAAAAACCGATCGGATGCGAGAGGATTTGCGAGCGGTGATCGATCGAATCAACGATCAAATCGGAAAACGAAACGCGGAACGCGGCACGGGGGCCGGTATCGAAGGCACTGAAGAGAAAGGCCCACGCGATGGTGACGTCGAAACACCGAAACCCAACCAGCCAGAGCAACGTGATGAAAACGCCGCACCGAAACCTCGCGTCAAGACACGAGAAGAACTGCTCGAGGAGTTGCGACGGCGACGCGCCAACCAGGCCAACCCGTTTAGTGACGATTGACCACCAAGTGTGGATCCGGAATGGTTGGCATGCGATTCTCGCTATCGCGATTTCGGGTCTGTTATCGAATTCAAACGCCGAGGCACAGCAACCGCCAACCATGGAGGATCGACTCAGCGATCCCGTCTACATGACTTGGGTCAGTGAACCGGCGGTGAGCGCGTGTATTCAGTGTCACTTTGACGGTCCAGGAGACGCCGTCATTGCCTCAGGGCAATCCACTCAATTGAACGCATTCAGCCGCCGGCAAGAAATGGACGCTTGGGTGCAGCGTGACAAACACACCATCGCCCGACGTCGCGTGGAACCGTTCACCGAATCGCAATTGGAAACGGAACTGCTCGAACTCTACGACCGGTTGCAAAGTCGTATCGATGAGGTGGTGTCCGTCTATCGCAGCAAAGGTTACCGGCTCGATTACGACAACATTGGTTTAAAAGAAGTCCCGGAGGAATGGGTTGGCACGAGCAACGTTTTGAGCCGTCGCATTTGCGACAAGTTATGGGGAGACAATGCCGTCGATACACCCGAGGGTTATGCCAAATTCCGTGAAGCCTGTTTGACGTGTCACGGCGGCGTGACTGAGGAAACGGTCCGAGGTGAAGGCGTTCTGAGCAAACATTCCATCGGGATCGATTGTCTATTTTGTCACCAAGAAGGCAACCAAACTGAGTGGCAAAAAAAACACTTCGACAATGAAAAATGGCGATTGAGTTCGCCTGCGCAGAAACGTGCCCTTGGCATGAGCGACATGGTCAACACGGCCAACCAAGCGTCGGTGTGTTTGGATTGCCATGTCGGAAACCGCAAACGCAACATGTTTGTCACGCACCAAATGTACGCGGCGGGTCATCCGCCGTTGCCTTCGGTCGAAGTGCAAACGTTCTCAAAACAGATGCCGCAGCACTGGCAAACGCCGTCGCAGTTGTATGAGAACCTCGGTCAGGATCCGACACGTGCGAAGTATTTCGCGATCAACTATCCCGGTGTCGTGCGGGCAGATGCTCTGCGTGCCGAGAAAACGTATTGGGACACACGCAAGGTTTTCATCGGAGCAATCACCGCTCGAAAGAAGGCGGTGCAGTTAATGGTCGACACCGCCCCAACAAACGACTGGGGGGACTATGCGTTATTTGACTGCGCCGCGTGCCATCATGAATTGCAAGCCGAAAGTTATCGGCAGCAGCGGTATCTCACCGCGACGCGGGAGAGCGTTCCCGGACGGCCGCGCCCGCACGAATGGCAAAGCGTGCTGCTCGACGTCGCCTATCGACTCGGAGGGAGAAATCGGTATGCCGAGATTGCGAGTTTGGAATCCGAACTCGCGAAGTGTTTCGACGAAAAGCCTTTTGGGAATCCGGAGTCGATTGCGAAGGTGGGAACACGATTGCTCGCCAAACTCGAGGACTTGACCGCGACGGTTCAAACACGCGGCGTGGACGAAAGGCTCGCGCGTGTTGCCCTCAAGGCCATCGCCGGCACCGACGAAGCGAAGCTGCTCACCTACGACTCGGCACGTCAAGCAGTGTGGGCGATCAACGCAATTTCATCGGAACTTAATCGCAGCAACTCACCGCTCGATGCCGAGGTCCAATCCACGATCGAACAGCTCAACGATAGTGATATCACTGGGCTCGATACCGATTTGCCATCGGGACGCAAGCAATACATTTTCCCTGAGCACCTTCAGGCCGAACTCGCCCGCCGAGCAACGTTCCGTCCCGACGCGTTGGCGGATCTGTTGCAGACGATTGCCGACAAGTAGGTGCGGATACTGTCGACGAACGGTTGCAATCTCGCAGGCTACTTCGTCGGTTGGATGTGGTAGATCGTTTCGTCCATGACATGATCGGTGACGTACCACGGTTGACCGTCGGGACGTAAGTACATTCGACGGGCTTCTTCGCGGGATAAGGGACGGGCCCCGACGCGGCCGAAGACAGCGATCTGGTTTCCGCTTTCGTCCACCGCACGATCACGATCGATCCCGCGACTAATCGCCAGTGCGTGTCCCTCTTTCGGGAGTTTGTAGGTGGCGACCAAGTACGGGAGCGGTCGTGGACTGAATCCGTCATTGCCCGGAACCTCGGGGCTGGTCAATTGGACGACTCGTAGGCCATTTTTGCCGTCGGCAACATAAGCAAACTGACTGACGTTGGTGATTCCCAACTTCACGTCATGTGCGTCGTTGATGCAGCCGTTCGCGTCGTAGACCTGGTCGATGAACGCTTCGCGTGGTTTCTTGAAATCGATGATCGCCAATCCGTGGTGCCCTGCCGCAACGTATGCATAGGTACGGGCGATGTAGACACCGTGGGCGTCATCGAGTGGAATTTCGTGAACGACGTGCGGGTGTGACAGATCGGTGGTGTCGATGACTTTGACACCGTGTTCGTCTGTGACGAGACCATAGCGGAACTGCACGGCGACTTTGTGCGGATGATGCAGTTCTTCGTGCCCGATCACGTGAGTGACATGAGGGCAGGTGGGATCATCGAGGTCCACGACAACCAAACCGGCTTTGCAGCAAACATAAGCGTACGTACCGACGATGCTGACCGATTCGGCGCCGTCGAGGATGCCGTCAGGATTGAACGTGAGTGCTCGTTCGAGGAAGTTATTCAGCGGATTGCCGTCGAGCAGCGTACCGGCACCTACCAAAATCAATCCTTCCTCTCGGTCACTGATGAAGATGTAGCCATACATCGGATGCACGGCGGATTCTTCGTTTGTCGGATCCTGTTTGCGCGTCGGGTCGGGAGCGATCGTGGCGGGCGAGGCCACGCCTGTCGCGAATTTGGTACGGACGTAAAGGCGTTGACCGAGCGGCGAGACCGGTGCGGTCGTGATGCGTTCGCTGAAGGCTTTGTGGTCGATAAAGGCGATGTCGAAAACTCGCAAACCACCCTTGCCACAGGCGGCGTAGAGATATTCGCCGCGGTGTTGCAGATCGAGAATTTCCGGTTTGCGATATCGCAGTGACAACGTCTCGATGATGTCGCGGCCTGGATGTTCGTGAGAGTGTTCGAGTTCGCGGCCGTGCTCGACGTGGTGTTTGTAGTTCTCTGGGTACGCGACCTGGTGCAGCGAGCTTCCGATGACCGCCTGGGGTTCGGTGTTCTCGGTGACGACAACGGCTTCGAAACCGTGCTCTCCGGCGGCGACGTAGCAGTATTTCCCAATGAAGTTGGTAAAGCCGGTTCCTTGCATCAACAATTGAGACATAACCGCGTTGTTGTCATCGTTCGCCGAAAGGTGGCAGTCCGTGCAACTTTTGGTTTCGTAGACGCCGCTAGCTGCGTGATTTGATTCGTTCTGCCAACCGGCTCCGCCACGCACCGTGTGCGGCACGTTGGTGCTGAAGGCGATACCTGACATTCCGTCGCCGCTGATGGTTTGTTGCTGAGTGTAGATGGCTTCGCGGTTTGCGTTGTAACTGGTGACGTGGATCGCGCAGCTACTGCGTGCCGGGCCGATACGGTTGCCGGTCACGTTGCCATCGCGAGCGAGCATGAAGACATCGTCGCGAAGGGTTTGGAAGTTGTAACTCGTCCGGTTGCGGGTGACGTCGCCCGCGCTATGCAGTTCGGGTGATTTTATGTTGGCTTTCTGTGGCAAGTGGCATCCGAAACAGCTCGGGTTCCACGAACTGTGGCAGGCGATGCACGACATTTTTTTGCCACTGTGGGCACACTTTTGAAGGTCCTCTTGCGAAGTTCCGCCCCACGTCGGCACACCGTCGTCGCCGAGACGGACGCTCTTGGCGGCGTGCGAGCGAGGGTTGTAGTTGTCGTGTCCGGGGCGAACCGTGTCGGCCGTTTGCGTGACCTCCCACCACAGGTCCGGCTCGACCGTGCTGCGTTGAATCAGCTTCGGTGCAGCGCCGGGTTCTCGAATGATCTCGAAGCGAGGTTCGTTGAAGGTGGTCCGCAGAGCGAGCAGGTTACTGCCACCGTCAGGGGCCGCCGGGCCAGAGGTGGACAATCGCGGTGGCTGACCGGATTTGATTTGCGATTCGACTTTCTCGACTAAGGATTGCTCTGCTGTCCCATGACAATCGACGCACTTGATTTCAATCGCCGCGCGGACTTCATTGTAAAGGAGCGTGTTGCCGTGGCTGTCGTTGTAGTAGTGGCAGTCGGTGCAGTGCATCCCCTTTTCCATGTGGATGTCCATCATGTGGACAGGAGTGTCGGGACGGCACTTGCCGTATTGCTTCTCTTCCGGAGCGGTCGGCTTGACGGCTTCTTGTAGCTTTGGAGTCGATGTGTCGGTGACGACATCATTCTTCCAATCGAGAAGTTTGCCTTCGCGGTTCTTTTTGAACACCGCTCGGTAGACCCAACCGTGGCCGTGGAAATCGGCGAACTGTGTGTGTCGCAAATGCGGGTTGAGGTCGCTGACATTGGCCAGGAATTCGGGATCGGACCAATGTCCTCGCGCGGCCGCCTCGTTCGGGTTGGATTCGGTGGCTCGGATGTAATCTTCCGCGGTCAGTTTCTTCTGCTCTTCCGGGTACATCAATTCGCCGTCGGTCTCGTTGTCCCACCACATGTAACCGAGATAGCTATTGAGGACGTTGGTCCCCGGGTGGACGTGGCAAACCATGCAGGTGCTCGTGGGCATCCGCAATTCAAATTTGTGCTGGATCGGATGACCGCTGTGATTCTTATTGATCGTTGGGTCAACGTATTTCACCCATTCATCGCGCGCCGCTGCTGCCGTCCCGCGGTTGCCGTACTTGGCGAGAAAACCGCTCGCCGTTTCGCTGCGGTCGTTCGCGTAGAGGACGTGGCACGCGCTGCATCCGCTGCTGCGATAGTCGCCGGGATGATCGTTGGTACCGAGAAAATTCAGCGTCGGATCGAGAAGGCGGGTTTTCGCCAGGCCGATATAAACCGGATCGGTTCGGTTTTCGGTGCCCAGACCGCGAAGGCTGAGTCGTTCGCGTGGGCGTCCGGGTTCTTCGAGTCGTTCGGGGATGCCGATTTCCGGGCGGAAGCGACCTCCGCGTTCAAAAATGCGCAGAACATTGCCGGGCTGCGAGACTTGGTACTTCACCAACGGCTGCAGACGCGGGAGGATTCCTTTGTCTCGTGTTTGAGCCGACGTCGGTGCGGGAACGGTTTGCATGATCTGCGGGGTGCCGTTCATCGAATAAGATTCACCGAACCGGCTGTATTTTTCGTCGGTGCTGCCGTTGTTATAGAGAGCGGCTCCCCACAGCATGCATCCGTGAGTCATCATCGATTTGCGAAGCTGCAGGACCTCGTTGGCGTGACATTGGCCGCACGCGATGTGGGCGACACGCAGATCACCTGGGTTCACGAATCGGACGAATTCAGGCGACTCGTGATTGAGCAAAGTGTAGGAGCGAACCGGGTTGGCGCTGTTTTTCCACGCCGGTGCAAAGCGAGGTTGCACGTGGGCGTGTTTGATGTCGATCGCGTCCGCGTTGCCGCCGTGGCAGTCGGTGCAGCCGATTTGTACTGAGTTCTCCGGGTGCATGTTGCCGACGTCGGTATGACAGGTGATGCACCCGTGGCTTTTGGCATGGGAAGCAGCGGCGGTTTGCGTCGACAGGTTGTCAAATCGCAGGTCGTCTGGGATCGGATACGATGAGTTGTCAGCAACTCCCAAGCGTCGGGCGAGGTCCCACGGGTCGCCCGATTTTCCTGCCATACCGGGCTCGTTCGCGCCGTCGACTCGCGGGGTTTGGAAGCCGCCGTGATAAGACCGACCGCCATGATAAGACGGCGTGCCGTGCGATTGTGGCGCGGCGAGGTGACCGTGACTCAATGGTGCCGGTGCGGGCAATTCGCCGGAGGTCGGCCGGACCTGGTTTTCGTGGGCAGCGGGTTTCCCGTTCGCGGGCGGGGTTCCCGAGGCGGCGGGCTGCTGCTTTGTTGGCGGTTGATCGCTGAGTGAAAATTCGACGCCGTCGGATTCGTTGTCGGACGCGGGATCGCGATTTTCGGCCGTCTTAGTGGCTTCCGCTTCGGCTTGGCGTTGCAATTCGAACGCTTTGAACAGCGTCGATAGACGTGCGTCAGGCGAGGACGCGGGCGGATCTTTCTCCGAACTCGATGGGGGCGAGGTTGCCGGAGGTTGTGCGGTCAAGATCGCGTTGGAGCAAACGATGCTCGTGCCGATAAGTATGCAAACGCATCCTAGGATTCGGCGTGACGTAGTGATTCCGTTCATCGGCTGGCTGTGCCTTTCGTGGCATTGCTTGTCGACCTTCCAAGGTTCGGCAAACATGCCCGGTGGCCACCGCCGTTTGCGAACTCAGAATTCCAATACAACCTCTAGGAAGCCTGCCACATGCGTATCAAGCGTGCCGTCGACACGCTGGAAAAGATCCGCGAATCCGTCCCCGCCAAACAGTGCGGCGAAACCACCCAGACATACGATGTTATTGTTTAGCAGGGGGCGGTATTCAAGGCCAGAGCTAATATCGGTCCCGATGAAGTCGCGGACCTCGCCGGTGAAGAGGTAGGTTTCCAGAGACGACGTATCGTCGAACCACAGCAAATTAACGTTGTTGATCGTCTTCATCTTGGGCGTCAAATCGGCATCGAGACCAAAATTGACGAGGTGCAGGCCAGGGTTAACGAAGTTGCTTTGACCCTGGAATTTGTTGCTTTTCATGCTCGGCGTGAGGCTGAGCCGGTTGGTCAACTCGACGCCGAACAGGCGAATGTCTTGGCGGCCCCAGTAGCTGAATTCGGTGCCCGCGAAGTTGGGGTTAGGCAGGATCGCATCGAACCCGGTTGCCTTTTCGTCGTTGGGGTCTTTGTCGCCGCTGCTGTACAAATACGAAGTTCGGAAGCGAACCCAATCGCGGTCATACGAAAGTTCAATGGCCGCCATCGTGGCGCTAATGTCCACCCCACGCCCGGCAATCGGGTTCAGATCGTCGCGACCGACCGCGTAGTAAAACGCGGTCGAGTAGTTGAACCGCTCGATGTGTCCGTTGGTGGCGGCGCCAAAGTAATACGCTCGAACCTCGTGCGGTTGGGCGATACCGGCGGGATCGGGTCGGACGAGAAAATCGTTTTGGTTAATTTCGAACGAAGGACCGTCGTGGTTGGCGTGGAAGGAGACGTTCGCGTTCAAACCCGGGTACAGAAAGTCCTGTCGGTAGTAGTTCGCGATCAATGTGTTTTGGTGGCGGTCTTTGCTGAAACGATTCAGCAGCGAGTTGGAGTCTTTTTCGGTTTGATCGAACCAGATCACGTTGAACTGGTCACGGTTCGACTTGCGGGTTCCGAACAGCCGAACTCCTCGGTTGATGTCGGCGAACAAAAATCCACGGAAGTCACTGACGAAGGGTTGGCTGCCGACACGCGTGGAAACGAAATCGTAGTAGGGACTCAAGTCAGCGAGTTTGGCTTCGACGAACCATTCCTCCAACGCAAAATCATCTCGAAACCGGCTCGTTCCCGCACGGACGTCTGGGTTAACGACACCCAACTCGTCCGCGGTCAGGTTGTTCATGTTGTAAATCGTGTTCAGCCGGATCCGCCAATCGTTCGGTTTGAACGCGGCGTTCCCATGAAAGAGGTCTATCGCGACGGAGTTGTAGGACTGCATTAGGAAAGAATCCGGGTCACCAAAAAACGCAGCGGCACCTGGATTTCGCGTTGCCTCAAACGGAGTCGTCGGCGTCGGGAGTTGTCTGCCCTCGAACAGGTTGAAACTCTTTCCGGTGAGCTTTAGAAACGTGTGCTCGCCCAAGATCGGGTAATCGCCCTTGAGCACGTTTTGGTTGTAAGGATCCCACCAAACGCCCTTCACACCGGGATAGTCGTCGAGCATTGGATGCCCTTTGCCGTAGCGGTCGCTATCTTGCTGTCCTATCCGCCACAGGTCCGTGACCGGGATGAAGTGGTTGCTGGATTGACATTCGGTCGGCAAGATGCCGCTGCGACCGGTGAAACCGTATGGATGACCGCCATCGGTTCGGAACAGTGGCGACGTGTGATCCTCACCCGGTGCAACCTGTGGTAGTCGATTGGCTGGTTCGAGAGGCGAACGGAGCACCGGTGGATCGATGTCGGTCGGATTCCACGGTTTCGTTTTCCGGACGGTTCCGGACTGCGATCGGTTTTCGATTGCGTTGGGGTCGTCGCGGAACTCTCGTTCGATCGGATACTCTCGCAGGGCGTCCACGAACTCGTCGGTGTCATCGGTTTTTGTGTCATCGGTCGCTGCGTCATCGGTCGTTGTGTCAGCGGTCGCTGCGTTTTTTCCGTTGTCGCTCTCACCACTCGGTCGCAGCAACAATTCGAAACCATCTGCGTGGCTCGCAGACGTGTTTGCGCAAACGCAGACCAGAATCGCAAATACGACTGCGAATGGCTGTCTGATTGGTGGTTTGCTTGTGTTAAGACGCATCCTTCCATCCCCCCGAACGGTCCGGTTACTCCTCTCGTATCGGTTGTGCCGGTGCGACTCTTGTTGCCGAATCGAGGAACTTTGACGATTTTCTTGGTCGTTCGGAATTTTGGTGGGGGTGGATTCAAATTCTGGCTACCAAGTTCGAAAAGGCTGGATTAGCCTGGATAGCTACTCTGGGGTAGTTTTGATCCACCGTCTGATTCGCCGCGATGAAACCAAAAACGACTCGTCCAGCTCATCGAAAACTCCGTTGCGAGCCGTTGGAAAAGCGGCAGTTATTGACCGCCTCTTCGGGAACGGACGTGAACGCCATGGATGTCAACGAGGACGGGTACGTGACGGCGCGAGATGCGCTCGCGGTGATCAATATTCTCAATGATCAGCAAGGCAATCGTGTTTCCGGAGAGCCCATTGCTGAGAACCGGGCGGACGTGAATCTGGACGGCGAAGTCACGCCGGTGGATGCGCTCCGCATCATCAACCACCTCAATGCGATGGCCAACGCCGAGCCCGCGTTGGAGACGTTGACGCTGAAGCAGTTCAAGGAGCTTCCGAAGGATGACGTTACCGAGAGCGGTGTTTTTAAAACCGAGCTCGCGGAGAATGAGATGCTTTCTGACAATTTGCTCACGGCGAAAGATGTCGAAATTCTGCTGAGCCGAGCTTCAATGGCGACCGAGAGCGAGGATGCGATCATCGCGGTTGTCGATCGGTCTGGTCGGATCCTCGGTGTGCGGGTCGAAGACGGTGTGTCCGCAAACTTGAAGGACGACGATGAAAAGCTCGCGTTCGCGATCGATGGGGCCGTGGCCAAGGCTCGTACCGCGGCATTCTTCAGCAGCAACGCGGCACCCCTGACGAGCCGCACGATTCGCTTCATCAGTCAGTCAACCAACACCCAGCGCGAAGTCGAGTCGTCGCCGCAGAACACCGATCCGAATTATCAGGGCCCCGGCTTCGTCGCTCCGATCGGTGTGGGCGGGCACTTCCCGCCGGAGATCCCGTTCACCCCGCAAGTCGACTTGTTCGCGATCGAGCATCAAAGCCGAGACAGCCAAACGCATCCGGGGGAAGATCGCATTCGTGGAACGGCCGACGATTTTGAACTGCAGGCACGCTTTAACGCGGACCCCGCATTTGTCCCTGCAGTCGCCGACGATTTCTTTCGCACTTGGCCAGAAAGTTTCGGGGAACAATCGGGGATTGCCCCCGATGCGGTCCCCCGTGGGATCGCTACGCTGCCTGGTGGAATTCCGCTGTACAAGCAAACGAAAGACAAAGACGGGAAACTCATCACGAGCCCTACTAGCCAGAGCGTGAACCTGGTCGGTGGGATCGGCGTTTTCTTCCCCGGCGAAGATGGCTACGCAACGTTCGAACAAGGGTTTGAACACGGCGTCGGACAGACCGAGAAAGAACGCACTAACGCGGACAAGGTGCTCGAGGCGGAGTTTGCTGCGTTCGTCGCCGCGGCAGGGGGAGAGATCGTGGTCGGAATGTCGGCATTCGATCGCGATCTTACCGAGTTCGAGAATCGATTTGCACCGTTGCCTGAGGGGTGCGAGTTCAACTTCGTCGCGCTTAGTGGACGGATCGACTTGGTAGGTTTGACCCTCGAAATCTACGGCCCCACACCGAGCCCGCAGTTTCCCATTCCGGGTATCGATCGAATGTTGCAGGTCGGGCGACAGCTCGGAGGAGGAATCGATTCGGGAAGCAATGTGGACGTTGGGTTCATGGGAGACGAGCTCAACGGCAAAGCCGTACCGGAAGGATGGTTGGTCGTGCCTCATGACAGTCCGACCCCGGGAGGGCTGACCGCGGAGGATGTCCAGCAAATCATTGAAACGGGAATTGCGGAAGCCGAGCGAACTCGAGCAGCCATCCGCCTTGATATCGACGGCGGATTCCGTCCTGGAGAGACGACCAGAATGGTACTGTCGGTGGCCGATACTAACGGCGAGGTTTTAGGACTATTCCGGATGCCGGACGCGACGATTTTCTCGATTGATGTCGCCGTTGCGAAGGCTCGTAACACGGCCTACTACGCCGACCCGGAGGACATTCAATTCGCTGATCGCGTCGACTTCAACGGGGATGGTATCAAAGTCGATATCTCGACTTCGCTCGACGATCGCACTGGCGACACGTTTCCGGAAGGCACTGCGCTGACCAACCGGTCATTCAGGTTTCTCGCGGAACCTCGCTTTCCGACCGGTACCGAACTCGATCCCTCTCTCGCAGCGGGTTGTGATCAGACGCCAACCATTTGCACCGAAGTTGGCCCGCACAGCATGTTGCGTCTGCCCGGCATCAATCCTCTGACGGGCGAGAATCTCGTCGACGATGCACCGCTCGCGTTTGACGTTTATGCGTCGGAGTTTCACGACAGCACGAAGGCGTTTGATGCGTTTAACGTGATGACAAACTTCCGCGATCCCGGTGATGACGGAGTGGAGGTGTACGGGCTGCCTGACTTGATGGTTGATACCAAACGCGCTAATCAGAACGGCGTCGTGTTCTTCCCTGGTAGCACTGCTCTTTACGTCGATGGGAACACGAAACTCGCAGGCGGCTTCGGTGTCAGTGGTGACGGTGTCGACCAAGACGACGTGGTGACATTTGCCGGCCAAAACGGTTTTGAGCCGCCTTCGCAGCTCCGCGTGGATGCATTTACCATCGGCGGCGTTCGCGTCCCGTATCAGAAGTTCAATCGAAACCCGTTCGGCGCGTAAGATCGGCGCTTTGTACACACACCATTCCTGAGCGACTTTGCCGATCACGGGACTTCGAACATTCAGGCGACCGATCACGTTCAGGTGATCGGTCCTGTTCAGGCGGTCGGGTGCGGTTGGATGTATCGGGATGAAGGCAACGGTTCCGACGGTTCGATTCAATGGAGGTAGTCGAAAACCATCCCTGTTGCCCGGGCGTCTATTGTTATGCGTGCTTTCACCTGTTTGCTGTTCGTTTTGGCCGTTCCGATTGTCGCGTGGGCGACGGACGCAGAGTGGGTTACAGAAACTAGCGCGAGCGATGCTTCGCTGGTCGACGCGCACCTGGTCGATGCGCACATGGTCGACGCGCACATGGTCGCGGGCGATCTGACCGAGGTCACGGTGACGGACGCGTGTCCGGGGTGCCATCGCTGTCAAAACGGTACCCAGGCAAAATGCCCCTGCCATGGTGTCGATACCGATCCGGGGTTTCCACGAAAGCCCCGCTGTACCAAACCGGGGGATCGCGATCGAGGCGACTGCCCGCCGCTGCGATACCGGATGGATGATTGCAAACGATCCGGGCATTCCCAGTGCACCGCCCCTTGGGCGATTTGCGGTCGGCCTCAAACTCGATTCGGTCGCTACACGGCGTGGTTTGTTGGTGGCGGAGCAGCGTTTGCGGATGTACCGGGATTGTCAGATATCGGCTGCAAAGATGACCTGATCGATCGGGGACGCGGTCGGTATGCCAACGGATGCGGCCAAGATGGGGAAGGCACTTGGGGGCTGGACTACGAAGGCTTCGCCGGGCACGCCAAAGTGTGGCTGAAGTACACGCGGGGACGCAAACAAGGCGGCGAAGGTGCGTATGAGACCGACGGCGAACCCAAAGTGATTGCGAAGCTGAAGGACGTCTTGCTGCACTAATTATTCAATGTCAGTCCCAGTGTTGCCTACCTGACAACCAAGCTGCGTCGGAATACTCGCCTGAATTGGCGAGCGGTCGAGTTTTGGCTAAGGTGAGGGGAGTCGAGACACCGCAGAGTCCCGATGAAAGTTGTCGGGGGACGCCCTCCATTCACTTTTTGCCACTCGCGAAGACTTCCTATGATATTGCGTCGAGGCTACGAGTTCACGACCGGCTATCGATTGCAGGAGTACCTCGGCAAAGGTCAATTCGGGGAGGTTTGGCGGGCGTCCGGTCCCGGCGGAGTGTTATTGGCGGTGAAGTTCATCGATCTCGAAGGAGGTCGGGGGCAGAAGGAATACGAGGCGATCAAGCGGATCAAATCGATCCGTCACGCCAACCTGATGCCGATCACGGCGATTTGGAAGTTGGACGTCGAAGGACAACTGATCCCTGAACCGCACAACGATGACGAACAAACCATTGACGCGATCGATATGGAATCGCGAGGGCAATCCGGGTTCGTCGTTACGGCCGGTTCCGAACCCGCGACGTTGGTGGTGGGGATGTCGCTCGGCGACGCGAGTCTCGAGCGGTATCTGCCCGAAAAGGACGACCCCAATCCGCAGAGCCGAATTCCTGCCAGCGAACTGTTGAAGTTCATGGAAGGGATCGCGCGCGGGATGGACTACCTGAATTCCCCGGTGCACGACTTTGGTAAAGGCCTGGTGTCGCTGCAGCACTGTGATGTGAAGCCAGCGAACATTGTGCTGATTGGTGATTCGGCTGTGTTGTGCGATTTCGGGCTCGCTAGAATCCTGTCTCGCAACCAAGTCACCGCCACTGACCCGTCGGGAACGCCTGCGTACATGTCGCCCGAGGCGATCGAGGGGAAACCGTCGCGCACGAGCGACCAGTACTCGCTCGCGGTGACCTATTACCACCTTCGCACCGGCACCTTGCCTGTCGACAGCAATAGTGTTCACGGCGTCCTGCAGGCTCATATTTCAGGCCGACTCGACTTCGGCCGATGCGGTGAAGCGGAACGTGCGGTGCTGCGTCAGGCGACCAATCGCGATTGGCGGCAGCGTTTTGAGAGCAACACGCATTTCATCAGTACGATCCGGGACGTGATCGTGAAGTCCGGCGAGCTTTCGACGGGACAACAACGACATCCTTTTGTCGAGCCTAGGGAATTCCGCAAAGCAAGTGGACCGTCCGGTCCCGCTGCTCATGGCATCGAAACATACGATCAAGAGGATTTGACCGACGGTGTCGTCAAGCATAGCAAGGGGGGCAGCCCAATCCTCACCGGGGCACACGCCGACGATGCTTCGCATGACACCTATGTGGCGCAGTTTCCTGCAAACCAGACTGCGGACCTGCAGCCAAACTTTGATGCCGACGAAGTTCGGGCGGCGATGAATTCCGGCGAGACAGGGGCGAGTCACGCGCTGCCGTCGGATGGTCCACGCGACGCTTTCCAATTCGGCCACGCGGTAACGGACGAACCGGTGACGGCTAGCCAGCGTGATTGGAGGAAGATTGCGGGTTTAGGGGGAACCATCCTCACGGCTGTGCTCGTGGCGATTTGGTGGATGCGGCCTACGGATGATGCCCTGCCTGTCCCAGTTCCGTTTCCATCGATGACGACATTGGAAATTGGGGACGATTTGGAGCAGAGCAAAAAAATGTTTGCAGAATTTGTCGATCTGCACCCTTCGTTTTTAACTGTCGAACCGAAAACGATCGCCGCTCATCGTGACGCCGTTGAATCGATTCTGCCGATAAAAGTTGGTGGCCCCTTTGTGACGACGGGCTACGATTCGAAACCGAAACGATGGCGCCTGGTGCCTTCAAAAGCGAACGAAAACGTCGGCAAACCCAACGCGAAGGATGCGGGCGACGCCACGGTTGCTGATCTGTTTCCCTTTGCGGACATAATCGACGCGATCATTGACGATCTCGGTGAGACCGTCCTCTATGCGAACGCGGTACGTGTATCCGCCGACGGCGAGTGGTTGTACGTTGGTGCCGGAGAGAGTTTGTTTGCGTGGCGAACGCAAAACTTAATCGCCGATCAAGCAGAAGCGTTTCCGGTGACGCCGAGTCGACGTTGGGATTTCGACGCCAACGTGGTCGCGGTGGCTGTTCATCCTAAAAACTCAACGCTCGCCCTGGTGTCGCTCGAGGAGCCCGTTTTGGAGGTGGTCGATGCAAGCGACGAATCCGCGGCAAACGCAATCGCCCGCTCGGAGGTCAACGACATCGTAAAGGACCTGTGTTTCGTCGCGTCGGGCGCGGCGATCGTTGTTCAATTCGAATATGGCGAAATGTCAGCACTGAGATGGGACAACTTGATCGGAAACGACGGCAGCACCGCGGCAGTACCGACGACGCCGTTCGACGTCCGAGATTGCCGCGTCATGTTCCCGAAACCAGACCCTGCATCAAAGCAAATTTGGATCGGTCATGCGAACGGAATGTTAACTAAGCATCGCATCGAAATGGGGGAACAACTCGAACTCGAATCAGCGGTGTTGATCGATACGATCGCTCAAAAGGGCATCAGCGCGATCGATGCCGTGTACGACACCGAGGGAAACGACACCGTGATCCTGTCCGGTTCCATCGACGAATCAATTGCGTTGACGACGTTCAATGGCGAGAACGTGGATGCGCCCATGCTGTCGACCGTCGTTCCGCTCAATAACGGTCCCGTTCGAAGTGTCGCGTTGTCGGCCGACGGGGACTGGTTTGTCGCGGGCGCGGATGGAGCGGTGTGGGTCGGCCACGTCGAACATCCACATGACTACTTGACGCGTTTGGACGTTGGAGATGTCTCGGCAGAGAGTTTATTAATTGACGAGCAGAATGACCTGCTCATCGTCGGCCGAGGTGACGGAAAGATATCGGTGTTCCATTGGACGCATGCCCGGTTACGTTCTTTGTTGCCCACAAGTCGGCCCGATGATCAAATGAAAGACCGAGACAAGCTCCCGTCACCGCCGGCGAGTCGGTTGACGTTTCGTGCAAGCGAGCATGTTCATTCGATTCCGACCAGGACATCGTTCAGCCTGGGGAGATGATTGTGACGAGTCGTCTTGGTTTGTTCGTCCCATTGCAGCCAACGTCGTAGCAGGTCAGATTCGGGACGTTCGGGCCAACCGGATAGCAAGGCGATCACGTGTTCACGCGAACGTTGAGGTTCGACACTACTTGCGTCGATTCCCCAATCACCTGCGTACAAACCGGACAACATCCAGTGTCCCCGTGCCTGGGTTTCTTCGGGCATCCCCGGTGCGATCATTTGCCGGTAGATTTCGATCGCCGCATCAAAATCTTTTCGCGCGATCAGACGATAGTCGGCTTCGATTTCTAGTTGCAGAGCGGACGATTTAATTTCTTCTTTTCTTTGATCGGCCAACCGAAGCGACGACCGACACTGCTTCATCGCCTCCTTCGCTTGGTCCTTCTCGCCAGCGCGAAAGTAGGACGTGGCTTGATTGTACGCGACATTCGCCAGCAACCAGTTCGCCATCGGATTGGCCGGTTCGGTCTGGATCGCTAGCGACGCTGCGGCTTTGGCCTGAGCCAACATTCTGTCAGATTCGTCGCTTCCGATCGGGAGACCGAGGGCCTGTTCGAGAGCCCCCATCGCGGTTAGTAAATTCTTGACCAACGGCGGGTTTGATGAGACCGACGCGAGCCATTGATTACTGTTCCCCTTCTTTAGCACCTGGTTGGCAAACTGGGAAAAGACCGCGTCCGCACCGGGGGATTTCGCTGCTGCGGAAAGCACAACGTTCGCCAAACCATCGGGCGACCCGTTGTGGGAGACGCGCACGATCGGACGACCGTCATTTTTGCGGAAGGCAACCGAGGTGATGGCGGGATTGTCTTGAATCCGTCCCCACACGATGTAATCGACACGCATGCGGGCGGCCAATCCACGAAGGGCCTCGGGGCCGTTGAGCCCTTCAGCTCGCATTCGGCGAACTTGTTTCTCGACATCGAGGATGCTTTTGACTCGGAGCCCTGGGATCGTTGAGAACTGCGACGCGAGAGCGGTCGCGACTTGGGTAGCGGGACGGTCGGGGCCGAACGCCATGTTCTCGAGTGGCTCATGGGGCAGAACCGCGATCCGAACGACCTGTGGATTCGTCGATGACTGTTGGTATCCCGATAGATCGGTCTGCGAGATGGGCTCGATCGCGGTGAACTCGGGTTGCGGTTGCTGTGCGACTCCTGCGAGTGCCTCGCGGATGACCGGATAGGACAGGTCGAGCACCATGCCGCCGGTTTGCGAGGCCAACCGGTCCATCACACGCCGTGTTTGTCCGATCGAGGTTTGGTAGGACTCCTTGGTATCGCTCGTGCTCGTGCAAAGGACACAGTGGATTTGTATTCCACGTTGGGATGCGAGTGAAATGAGAAGATCGTCGGCGAAACGACGGGATGCTTTGGGGAATGCATCGTCTCGATACGTGATGTCATAGGGGGGGGCGTCACCGAATAGCAGAATCCACTTCGACACCGTCGGGTCTTCGCTCCACGGCAATCGCGTGATCGCCTCATGGAGTCCGAGATCCATCAACTCGTAGAAGAACGGCGCACCGCTTTCGGGACGTAATCGTTCGATCGCGCGGGTGATGGTCGGTTCATCCGAAACGAACTCGGCGAGAGGCGTTTCTACTTCACCGGATGGCGATCCAGCATCGCGGTAGATCACCAATGCCACTCGCACCTCTTCGCCACGAAGGCGACGTAGGTCTGCGATCATTCGGTGGATACTCTGTCGGACCCCTGACAACTCGTCGGTCATCGAGTTGGTGCCGTCGACAACAACCGCAACCTCCAATTCGGTCTTTTGTTCACCAACGTCAAGGAAATTGCGTTGTAGCAAACCCATCGTTTTCCGCTTTGGAACGGAAACCGGAGAGAATATCGTCCGCATCGCGGCAGAAACAACCGGCTCCGGTTCATCCGCACGGATCCGCGTCCCCGACGTTAGCAGCAGAATCGTGGCGAGAGAAAGAAAGGACTTTGGCAAACTGGTCATGGCACGAACCACATCGTGAATGAGGAAGTGGCGTTGCTCCATCCCTTTGGCGGGGAACACGCTCTCTACATAGGGTATCATAGCAGGTGTCTGCCACGTTTCTGTGCTGAGGGATTCATGCGAATTTTCATTTGCCGCGTACTGCCTGTTGCTCTCTTGGTGGGCGCAATCGTTCAACCCGCACCTTGTCAGTCGACGAATGTGAACCGGTTTGAAAAGGCAACACTACCGCACGAAAGTCTCCTGCCTTCGGATCCGCGGTCGAAGAACCAAACTGCAATGCCAACAAGCTCAAAATTGCCGAGCGAGTCACGGCTGCCGGCAACCGGTCGAGTCGCTCAGCAGACCCAACCGCCGTTTGAAAACCGCGATGAACCGTTAGAGTCGACAAACAGCGGAGGACGTCTAAACCAGCACCTCGACAACACACCGGTAGCGATGCCGCCTGAGTCGAGTTTGCCGGGGCAGTTTGTTGGCGTTCCGACCGGCGATGACGCGGCTTCTGGCAATGATCCCCTTTCAGGCAATGACGATACCGCCGTCCCTCGTGACTCAAGGGCGAGAACGAAAGAAGAGGGACAAGAAGCGAATGCTGGCGATCGTTTCGATCAGGAAATGATGGGAGAAGATCGGCCAATCTTGCGTCTGAACTACGCCGGTCATACCGGACGAATCCGAACGATTGCGGTCAGTGATGACGGAGATCGTTTGGTGACAGGCGGTGATGACAAGGATGCACATGTTTGGCAGAGAGATCCTCGGGACAATCGAAAGTGGATTTATCAACGTGCAATTCGTTGGCAAGTTTGGCGTGGCCCACGCGGTTCGATTTATGACACTGATATCTCGAGCAACCGCGTGGCCTTGGCCGGCTACGGTGCCATGGCAGGAACCGGAGAAGTATGGGTGGCCCGGTTGTCAACCGGCAAATGGATTCGAACGCTGTTCGACTATGAGAACGCACATCGGCAGGCGGTTGATACTGTCGCGTGGTCCGCGGACGGGAAGAGACTCGCATCGGCCGATCTAGCAGGACGCGTTGTCGTTTGGCAACCCGAACAGTCGACCGGGCTGTGGAAATCACTCAACATTCTCGACGAAGATCGCAATCGCTTAAGCGATTCGGATGCAAACCGACTTCGTCGCTTTCGTGGTTTTCATCCATTGGTATGGTCAGGCGATGAGATCGTGTCTGCCCACTTTATGCGTTTCCATTCCGGGGCGGTCCCGTACCCGGTCTGGCAATTGAAGGCCACACGATCGGATGGCGAACGCACGCGTGCTGTTTCCTCGGATGAGATCCCCGGGCTGATTACCGACCTCGATGCTTCCGGTGATGGCAGCACGGTCGCCGCGGCGTGTTATTCCACTCGCAGCGTACGGGTCTACCAGAAATCTTCCGCGGGTGATTGGTCCGCCATGCGTGAAATATCGGTCCGTGGCCGCCCGCTGTGGGTTCGGTTGCAATCCGATGGGACGCATTTGATGATTGCGACAGAAGCGGAATCCGGAGCCAATCCGTTGTCTGCCTCGGTTTCAATTCATGACCTGAGTTCCACGCCACCGGCCGTGTTATCACAAGTTTCACAAGCAGAAACACCATCCGCAGGAATTTTTGATCCGATCGAAGGCACGGTCGTTCTCGCAGTCGGGTCGCGATTGCAAGTGCATGCGTTGTCGGATGAAGGTGCCATTGCGGAGACACCCATTCAGATTATTCAAACACCGACATCGCCGATTACCCGCGTCGCAGTGGCGAAAGGATCGGGAACGCCTCGCGTCGGGATTTCCCGATCGAATGAACAGGGCAAACGGATTGAGGAAGTGTTTGATCTTCGCCAGATGTCGCTCGATACTCGCCGAGGCGATGAAGAAGGTTTCGATGACGACGACTACCTCGCGCGGCAGCGACTTCCGCAAAAATGGTCGTTGCGTTCCTCTGCTGAGGCAGTCAATGCGTATGACTGGTATGTCGACGATTCGCGAGTCGGCCGATTCGAACTCGATCCCAATCGTCACGGCAGACCGGTCTCGACTAGCACGTTCAACCCGCCCGAGGGCGAGGACGCGTTGCTGATTGTCGGGACTGATGGAAACAACGGTGTCTACGTGTACTCGATTGCCAAGCAGACAAACCCAAAGGCGACGACGGCGCCCCGATTGAAACGTTGGTTCCGTGGGCATTCCGGTGCGGTACGCTCGACCTCAGCGACAGGCACTGGAGACTATTTATTTTCAGGCGGAGACGACGGATTAGTCAACGCATGGAACCTGAAGGACGTGTTGACCGCGTCAGATGGCATCAATCGATGGGGAGGCGAACTTGATGCCGATGCAATCGTCGCTGAGATCGACGAAGCCGGTCCGTGGTACTTTCGAGGAGTGCGAGTTGGCGATCGGTTGAGGCGAATTTCTTGGCCAGGTAAAGATGGAAGCGACCGAGATGCGGCCAAGCCCGATGAAATTCTAAACGCGTTGCAGAACGTTCCGTTCGAAACACAAGTTGTGTTTGAGTTCGAGCGTCAGGGGGAACGGATCGGTAGGTTTCAAATGTTTCCCGCGTGGTACCCGTTGGCGACATTGATGGTCGATGCCCAGCGTGAGTGGGCGTTGTGGACGCCCTCGGGGATCTACAACGCATCGCTGATGGGAAACCGTCGTTTTGGTTGGCAGCTCAACCGCGGGCTCGGAGAGGATGTTGATTTCTACACGGCAGACCAATTCGAGAAATCATTAGAACGTCCCAACGTCATGCGACGGCTGTTTGATGCCGGTAGTTTGGCCTCCGCGATGCGATTGTCTGTAGGAGGAGGCCCGCCACCGGGAGAGAATGCGATTGTGAATCAAATTCGCACCCGCCCGCAAATTGAAATCGTAACGCCGGAAGATGGACGAACTGTCCTAGGCGATTCGCTCAGTGTGACCGCACGTGTTGTCGAAACGCCCGGTGTGCCTCTGGCGATGGTTCGCGCATTCGTCGACGGAATTCCGGGCGAAGAAATTCGCCGCGATGTTGATGAGTTTGAGTGGCGGTTCCGTTTGCCTCGTCAGGAAAGAATGGAATTGAAGGTAATCGCGGTTAGCGAAAGCGGTTCGTCGAGTTCCGAATCGATTTGGTTGTCGCGACCGAGTGAAGACATCGAGACGCCCACTCTGGTGAAGCCACGCATGCACATTTTTGGGGTTGGCGTTGGCAAATACGCGGACGCCAATATTCAGTCGCTCGATTTCCCGGCGGCCGCGACGACAACGGTCGCCAATACGTTTCGTGACCTTGCGGGAAAGCACTACGAGGTAACGACGCAGCAATTGGTTGACCGCGAAGCGACGCGTCCCTTGTTCAACATTTACGCCGAGGCAACCGTGCAACAGTTGCGAGAGAAGGTCGGCCCGGACGATGTTGTCGTCCTCTATTTGTGTGGTCATGGACTGCGGGACCGTCGCACAGGCAGGTGGTATTTCGTGACCGCCGATGCGTCGTATCGCGATCTGATGGACGACCAATATCAGGACTGTCTATCGATGTCTGATTTGTCTCATTTCTCGAGTTTGCCGTGCCGGAAATTGGCCATTTTGGATTCGTGTCATAGCGGCGCGGTGCAAACGAGTCTTCGTGGCGACGATCTCAAGGCGGCGATTCGTCATCTGCAACAGGACCGCGTCATCACACTTACCGCGAGCGAAGGCGGTGAGGAGGCAGCCGAAGTCGCGGAGACTGGGATGGGGCGATTTACATTTCGATTCGTTGAAGCCCTCCGGGGTGCCGCGGACCAGGATGGCAACGGCATCGTCACGCTCGACGAGACGTATCGTTACGTCAGCGAGACCGTTTCCGAAGACGCGCGGGCCGATTCGATGCAACAGCACCCCACGGCGAGTCCGATTGATTTGATTCAGCGGCTCGATCTGCCGTTAACGTCGCTCTGAACCGTCAATGCTTACCTGCCTTCGCTAAAGTTCGGATCCGGAACAGACTTCGAATAAAGTGATGGATTGGCAAAGTTGACCGGTTTTCCGAGTTGTTTTGATTGCTCCTCTAAAACGGGGGGTGTCGATATTAACGTCACGACGCTGTGGTATCTCAGCCGCAGCGGTAATTGTGACGCTTTATCGAGGGTGGACTGTGACTACAAGTAAACCGGTGCGTGGGAAGAAGGGAATGAGGCTTTCTCGCCGTGCGGTCCTTGTCGCCGCGATGGTGGCGGCTCCGTCGTTGCCTTCTGGCGTCGTCGCGGGAGATGCGCACTGGGTTAGCGACTGTCCGCCGCCGGTTGTTGTGTCTTCGCCCGATGGTGTCCCGTGCGTTTCCGGTGACTCGACGCGTCTGAACCCTCATGTTTGGAATGGCGATCCGAATTGCCCTCCGCCTCAGTCGTTGGTGCCACCACCGAGACCGACTGAGGGCGTCGCGCCGATTCCATCGATGCCGCCTGAATCAACGCCTGGTCAGACGACCGAAGATTATTTTCCTTTGGACACGGATTCTCCGTCGTCGCCTGATGCATCGCCGGTTCCACCACAGGAATCGCAGACACCATCGAGTTCGCCGGAATCGTTCTCTCAGCAGGATGATGCCGCACAACAGACGCCGGACCCGTTTGTCAACGCAGCCCCCGTGGATACCCCGGCCGCCAACAACACTGATTTTAACAACATCAGTGCATCGGATTTGTCATCCTCGTTTGCGAGCACGCAGAGTTCGTTTAGTTCTGCACCAACGATTATCGGTGACTTTCAAGGTGGTGGACTGGCGCAAATCAACGCAACAATCACGCAAGCCTACTCGTTTCATGCGACAGGGACGCGGGGGGCTCTGCCAACGTTCGACCGACTCGGAGGTGGCGGCTTCAATCCGGACGTGCTCGCGGCGTCGGGAACAGGGCAATCGATTGGCGGAAGCGCGTTTACCAACCAGTTTAGCATTGTCGAACCGATTCCACCGACGGATGCCGATCTGGCGCCGAGTTCCGGATTTCTTTTTCAAGGAGGAACGGCGACCTACACCGAGACCAACGCAACTCAAACAGCGAGTACCGCCGACTACACCGACTTGGGCAATGGCGACCAGTGGTTCATCGAATATGAATACCAACAGGTCATCGGCGGATCGGAAGGGGCGGTCCGTCCGGCGCCCAGTCCCGGTGTCTCGGTTCGTCGAGTGAAGATATCCGAGAACTTCAGCCCGGAGGTTCGTGATCGAGGGTTCGTCAACTACAGTTTCTTCAACGACACGTATGGTGGACTCGGAGACATTAGTCGTTTTGTCGTTGGTCTCGAGAAAGTGTTGGTCGATGATCTGGTTTCGATCGAGTTACGGTTGCCGATCGCGGCGACGTACGCCAGCTATCAGAACCTCGATCAGCCAGAAGATCGCGACATGGAGATCGGCAATTTTACCTTGATTTCCAAGTTTGCGTTATTGCGGACGGAACGACTACTTTGGTCCGGCGGGTTAGGGATTGGCACGCCGACTGCCGACGACACGCGTTTCACAATGCGTGGTCACGATATCATTCAAATTCACAACGAGTCCGTTCAGATCCAACCGTTTACCGGTTTGTTGTGCCGTCCCAATGCTGACTGGGCGTTTCAGGCCTACATGCAGCTCGACGTCGCAGCCGGTGGCGACCCGGTATATGTAAATACCAATTTGTCGAATCCGAACGCGGGCAATTTGAACTACGCTGGTGATTTTCGTGATTCAACGTTGATGCACCTCGACTTCGCCGCCAGTCGCGGGGTGTACCGGAACCGAGACCAGCAAGCACGCCTCAACTCCATTTTGGCAAACGCCGAGCTCCACTACACCAGCACGCTCGAAGGCAGTGATATCGTGAGTGCACCGAACTTCACCTACACGAATCTGAAGGATCAATTTGACATCGTGAACGCCACGTTCGGTTCACACTTTGTGTTCAACAATGGATTGATCGTGACACCTGCCATGTCAGTGCCACTGCGTGACGGACTCGATGAGCAGTTCGATTACGAAGCAATCGTTCAGGTGAACTACATCCGTTAGAACAGTTGGCTTGGCTCGAGCATCAGTTCGTCTACGGCATCGGAGCGTCGCTCCTCATCATTTTCCAATATTCCTGAGACCGGTGTCGGCTCGGAGGCTGGCGACGTATGGTCGTTCATGATGACGTGATTGATCACCATCAACGCATCCAATGCCGTCACTTTGCCGTCGCGATTAACATCCATTCTTGATGGTAGATTGACGATGGTTTGCGAGACCGATGATGTGTGATCTTCGCTTGACGTTGTCAAAATCGGCTCGGACGCCGCCTCATCGTTGGCATTGATGACGTTAATGATTTGCAACGCGTCAACCAACGTGACCCGTGAGTCTTGGTTGACATCGAGATTGTTGACGTTGGACGATGGATTGAAGTTCGCGACCGCGGTCACGTTCGCATTGACGTTGACGGTCTTCTGATCCAATCCGAGGCGAAGGAATGTCGTCGTGCCCCCTGACTGATCGCCCGACTGTTCGGCCACGATCAGGCTGTGGTCCGTGTCAAAGGTGTAGTTGAACGCGATCGCGGCGGGATTGTTGACCTCGTGACTGGATTTCGCGAGCGAGAAATTCCCGTCCCCGTCATTAAGCAACACATCAATCGTTCCTGCCGGTGGGCTGGTGCTCGATGAGGTTGAACGAGGTAGGTTGCGAATCACCGTTAAATCTGTTGAGGAATCGAGGTCGATATCACCCGCTACGATCTTGCTCGTACCCGGTTCGAGTTGCAGGCGGCTCCATTCTACAAAACCGCTGTCGCTCATTGAAAACACGGTCACGAGCCCGTCGGTTCCCAACGCGATGATCTCGTCTTGAAAGCTGTTCGAGTTAAAGGCGACGTCAGCGATTGTCAGATCGATGAGACGGGACGATAGCGATAGTTCGATCGCGTCTTCAAAACCACCCTCTCCATTGTTCAGTCGCACTTGGAGTCTGCCGAGACTGTCTGGACCGATCCCGTAACCGCCCATGACAATGTCGAGGTTGCCGTCGGCATCGAAGTCGCCGTAGTCTACCAACCGTGCTCCGTCGGCACTGCCAACCTGCGTCACGTTTTGCGAGCTACCGAGTTTGAGGTGGAAACTATTGCTCAAATAGGACGCGACCAAGTAGTCCGCTCGGGAGTCTCCGTCAAAGTCATCAACGACAACGTCGACAGGGCCTTCTCCTGCTTCGAACGAATCGACCTCGCGGTTGGAATCGATCGTGTAAACCACGCCAGGCTTTGTCTTGAGTAGTCCGTTTGCAGCGGTGGTCTGCCCCTCGCCAAACGCTGCCACTGCGATGACCAACGTCTGACTCGATGAACCGCTTGAACTAGTCGACCACACGTCGACGGCCTGCGGACGGTTTCCGAGCATGATGGTTTCTTTCGGAAGACCGGATGCGGAATAATCAATCGTCAAGTCTTTGCTGTTCTCCGCAACCGTAATGAATTCATCAACCGAATCGTCATTGATGTCGAAGGCAATTGCGTCGCGAATGACTTCACCGAGCACGATACCGGTCTGGATGTTTGGGAATGTCTCCGGCACGGCGGGACATGACGAAGACGGCACGACCAATGTCACGGTTTGGTCGCCACTTGGCAGGCTGTCGAACGTGTAGTCACCGCTGATGTTCGTTGTGACAAACGTCTCATTGGAATCATAAATTCCATTGTTGTTCGCATCGATAAAGACACGAGCGCCGACCGCTTCTTCACCTGCGTCTTCCGCCCCGTTGCCATTGGCATCGCAGTAGACGTGCCCGGTGAGAAGGACGCCAGGCTGTGTGATCGTCGTTGTAACGCTGTCGTTGTTGTTGAGTGAATCAGTGTCTGAGGTGTTCGATGACACGGAGACAGTGTTCGTCAAGGAGCCGATGGCACCCGCATTCACCGTGGCCGTGATGACAAACTGAGCAACTCCTGATGGAACGAGTTCGGTCAGATTGCCCACCACGATTTGACTGTCTTCGGACAACGGCCCATCGGGTCCAGAACCACTCACAAAATTGACATCCGGTGGCAGCACGTCAGCAACGGTCACGTCGGTAGCGTTCGATGGGCCGTTGTTCTGAACAAAGATCGTGTACGTCAGCAACTGTCCGGGAACCGCAGTGCCGGCATCGACCGTTTTGCTGACTGCAAGGTCCGCTTGAGGTGTCAACGAAACGGTTGTACTGTCCGTGTTGTTCGTGGTGTCAATATCCGATCCGCCCGACACCGAAACCGTTGCTGAATTAGTAAGTGTGCCGGTGCTCGATGGAGAGACATCAGCGGTGATCGTGATGGTTCGGATTTGTCCGACCGGGATCGACGAGTAGGTAACAAAAGTCAATCCGGTTGAATCATCGAAATCGGACGTGGTCGCACCGGGCGCGTCAAGTGAAACCAGGCTCATTCCTGCGGGCAACGTATCACTAACGCTGACCAAAGACGCGTCGGTGTTGCTGTCGCTGTCGTGCCCTACAGTGATGGTGTAGACAACGCGATCCGCACCAGGCACAGCGGACGAACGATCTGCTACTTTTTGGAGTGTAAGGTCGAGAACGGACGCCAACACGTCGTTATCATCGAGGTTGCCAATGGCTTGCACCGTCGATGCGTCGAAGAACGGTGAGGTAGTCGATGCGGTTACCGAAAAGGTTTCCGTCGGTTCAATGATACTATCGTCGACGATCGAAATGTCATAACTTTGGCCCAAGACGTCTCCGGCAGCAAACGAGAACGATGCCGAGTTTGCGGAGAGGTCCCCGGGAATGTTCGCCGGATTGCTGCCGCCGGATACAAGATTAGCAAGAATGTCGACCGGTTCCGGTACCGCATGGTCCGGTCGTACCAGCACGCTCAGTTGACCATCACCTTCGCCGGCTGAGATGTCGAATTGAGACTGCGCGTTGGTGATCGCGACCGAAACAAACTCGTGCGAGCCAACGTCCGCGTTGGTGTCGAGACTGCTTGAGCGGGCAACACCACGGGCGTCTGAGGAGGTGGAAAAGAACTCGACTCGGTCATGGACCTGTTGGATTTCCGACAGCGTCGACCGTGTTCGAACAGGACCTCCGTTGTCTGCTAGCGGCAACAACGGAGTGTCAAACATGAGAATGTCCGTCGGATCGTCCAGTCCCGGCGGCGTTGAATTGTTGGTGTTGTATCCGAGCGAGTTGAATGAGAACGGAAACCCGAACACCCCAATCCCATCTGCGAACAGCGTCGCGAACAGATCGATGGAAGCTCCCGTGGCGGCAATGTTTGACGGGAAAGTGGGATCGGTGTTGCTAGCGAACGTCGAGAACGCGATACGGCGAGTTGCGTCCTGGTCGGTCGTGCTATAAAGCAGTCCACCGCCCGTGCCGCCGAGCGATTCGTTGTCGCTGATGGTGACGTTGGTGAAGTCCAGTCCTGCTTCGATAAGTCCAACTCCACCGCCGTCTCCTGTTGCGACGTTGTTGTCGATCGTGACGCGGTTTGCTGTCAGGATCGGAGTTCGTTGCACTCCTTGCATGCCGATACCTCCGGCACGGCCACCCACTGCTACTGACGAACCGTTTCCGGAGACGGTGGTGTCTGTTAGAGACAGGTCCACGTCCGCAACGCCGATGCCTCCCGCGTCACCGACGGCGGTGTTGTTCTGGATCGTTGAGTTGAAAATGAAGATCGAGCCGCCCGAGGAGTTGCCGATCGCGGCAATGCCACCACCGGCGCCTTCTGTCGCAAACGGAATCGGCGACGAAATGGTGAAGTTGCCTTCGATGAGAACGGAATCCAACGTCAAGTTCGGATTGACCGCAGCCAAGCCGCCACCGGACGGTGCGGAGTTTTCTCGAATGGTAACACCCGAAATGCTGATTGCTGGCGAATCCAGGGCATCTGTCGACACGAGGACGATACCGCCGCCGCCCTCGTTGTTGAGGACACCACCACCGATTGAATTTTGTTCGTAGAGTCCGCCGGAGACCGATCCCGGATTATCAACGATCTCCAATCCGCCGCCGCCGGAGTTTGCTTGATTGGATGAGAAGTCGGTATCAACGATCGAGAAAGCTGGGCTGTTGCTTCCGGTACCGAGCAAATACACGCCGCCACCGCCACTGTCCGAACCGAGTGCCTGATTGCCCACCACGCTGGTTGATAACATCGTCAGTTCGCCACCGTTGACGTAAACACCTCCCCCGCTTTCGCCGGCCGTGTTACTGCTGATAGTCGAAGATGATATCGACAGAGAGCCTCCGTCGGAGAAGATCGCTCCTCCCTCCCCGCTCGACGAGTTTGAAACAATCGAGTCGGAATTTTGGATCGTTAGGCGAACACTCGAAGCGTAAACGCCACCACCGAAGCTTGCTGTGTTGTTGGAAATTTCGACATCGTCGATGGTTGCCAACGTGGTCGTCCCGCTTGTCGAGTTCTCGATGTAAATCCCCCCACCGAGACCGCCCACGAGGTTCGCTGAATTGTCATGAATGACACCCCCGTTGATTTCAATCGATTCGAGTTCACGCACTTCCAATCCGCGACCCTGCTGGTTTGTGTCGATATCAACCGCATTCATCACCAATGAATCACCCGACCCATCACCTCCGTCAACGATCAGTGACGCCTGGTATCCTGAATCGAGGGTGTTGATATTGATCACATCATCCCCGCTTCCGCTATTGATGGTCAGCGAACGCGTAGGGTTGGAGAAAACGACCGATTCGCCCAGCGTCGAATCAATCAAGTTCGAGCCGATCGTGTTGGCGTCGTCACCCAAGGCAATCGTTTCTGCTCCGCCCTGAAATTCAAAGACGCGATCAATTGCGTCCATGGTGTCGACGATCGGTTCCAACCCGACATAGTTGATTAGCGATCCATCGAGGTCGATCTCGCCATCGTTCTCGTTGAAGAAAGTGTGTTGAACCTGTGAGGCGCTGCCTCCGGTAACCACGAGTGAGTCGAGCCCGCCTATTCCGCCGTCGTACGAGATACCTCCGACCGGTATTGGGTTTCCTCCAGAGTAGTCGACAATCAGCGTGTCGTTGCCACCGAAACCGTTGATCGACAGATCGTTGATGCTGTCGACCGGATAGGAGCGGGCAAGTACCGAGTTGACGAATACCTCAATCTCAGGGATCGCCGGAACACTATTCAGTTGCACGATGATGATGTCATCCGAGTTGGTGCCTGAAATGATGTTGTTGGCGATCTCCGTCAGTGTGACATCGTTTCCGTCACCCCCGATGTAACTGATTGCAAACGGTAGTCCCCCAACATCGACCGTGCTCCCTTCCGGTAAACCCGCAAACGTGCCTGAAACAACATCGGTACCGTCATTGGAGATCAGCTCGATCGCTTGGCCCACGTTGCTCGGTAACGAGCCAAAGGGGGACAGAGTTGCCCCGTTTAGTTCTACCGAACCCCTAACGTAGAGTTGGTCGTAGTCTTCTGCTGAAAAATTGCCGAAGATATCGGCTTTGAATGTGGACGTGTCCGAAAATGCCAGGTTGGCATCCACTACCTGTATGCCCACGTCATCATCCCCTCCGAGTGACAGTTCGCCATTGATCGTGAGCATTTCCGCGGTGATGCTGGCGGACTCGGAGTTCCCAATCTCGGTCGTCGATATCGACCCGGCAAATGAATTGAGTGAGATGGTCCCGACGTCTAGGTCAGTCGAAAAGAAAAATATCCCGGGAGAAGAAGAAACAGGCGTTAGGCCTGCATTGAAAGTGACATCAAGGTTGCCATTGGGCGATGAGATTGAACCGCCCGACATTATAATACCGTCGTCGGCATCAAACCGTAGAGATCCTGCTGCATCGTTCGTGACAACGATGTCACCAGAGTAGATGATGCTACCGGGATCGGTGGATCCAGCTTCCGTGGTATTTACAATTACGTTGAAACCAGAGTCGAGATCTGATTGCAATGCGAGGGTTGAGATCTGGGCAACCCCAGGGCCGCTCACCCCGACGATGTTTGGGCTGTAGGTGACCGTGTTCGCGGGAATGTCTTCGGTTCTGGTGTAGCTGAGGGAATCGCCGATCGAGCCGATCTCGACATCACTTGCGAGCAACCGTCGCGACTCCAACGATTCGAGGCGTAGACGTCTCGAGGTGGGCATCGCGGTGGGCATAGAGTTCGACGCGTTCCAACGTCTTGTTCGAGCGAGACGGCGTTTCTGGCGAATCATGCTGAACTCCAAAGTTGCGACCGATACAAACGGTTTAATATAGCGAAAGAGGGCCGGTTGAGGGTGTGTTTGTCCCCCAGTAAAGTTAGGGGGAGCATCCACCGCAACCAGGTATTTCGCGCAGCCCGATTAAATTCGGCGTCCCCGCGGGGCCCACTCACGCCGGCGTCCGCATCGACGTGGAGAGACGCTGTGTCTTGCCATCCACGCCGTCGTAAAGATTGCCCGGTGGTTCTCGAGCAACGGTGACAGCTAATTTGGTAGGCTAGCTCGATGTGGCCGCGTGACTTCATCGGATGGAAACGTTGAGTTCGATTCGGATAAAAACGCCTGCATACGCGTGATTGACGCGTTTTTCATCCTTTGGACACCACCCGTGAATCATTTCCAGCTCGCAGTTTTTCGTGATGAGAAAGAGGTTTTCGCAGGAAAACTGCCGCTGCCGGTCGAGCTAGGCCGCCAACGGGATGACGATG
>JBICHZ010000375.1:0-8898 GCA_043101355.1 Rhodopirellula sp. JB044 | reverse complement strand
AAACGACCAGCAAATCGATCGCATCGTGAGTGATGTCCTCCGACGAGTGCAATCTCAGGCGAGCGAGCAATCCAATCACTCAGGCTCGTCCCCTCTCAAATCGGGGCGTGCGGCGGTAATGAAAGCAGCGGGCCAAGTCGAGATTTGCGAGTTCCCTCTCCGCGAAATCGGTCCAGATGAAATTCTCGTCCGTGTCGAGGCCTGCGGAGTTTGCGGCACTGACATTCATTGTTACAAGTCCGATCCGTTTGAGTTGGCCCCCGTCGTACTCGGGCACGAAGGCACCGGCGAAGTGCTCGAAGTCGGCCGCGACGTCAAAATGGACAGCGTCGGAAAACCGGTGCGTGTCGGTGACAAGATCGTCACGAGCATCCTCGACACCTCGGATGCGTGCATGATCGCCAAGTACAATCCGCTGAAGTCCAACCTCTGTGACGACTTGCGCGTGTACGGCCTCCTGCCTGACGAACCGGACAATCACTTCAACGGATACTTCGGCGAGTACTTGATCATCCGGCCCGGATCATCGTTTTTTGTCGTCAACGAAATGAGCGTCGACCTACGTTGCTTGATCGAACCGGCGGCCGTGGTTTGTCATGCCCTCGAACGCGCTAAGAATTGTGGTTCAACGCTGAACTTCCGCAGTAGGGTGGTCGTTCAGGGATGCGGACCGATCGGTCTACTTATGATTGCGGTTCTACGAACATACGGCATCAACAACATCATTGCGATTGACGGCAACTCGAGCCGTCTCGACATGGCCGGCACACTTGGTGCGGACGAGCTGGTCAATTACAAAGATTTCATGGGGATCGATGATCTCGCGGCCAAAGTCCAGAGTCTCACCAAGGGCCTCGGTGCACACTTCGGATTCCAAGTCACCGGAGTGCCGGCTGCGTTCTCCAATCTGTTCAAATGCATTCGTCGTGGTGGTGGGATCTGTGAAGTCGGCCACTTTGTCGATGGCGGTGAATGTGCGATCAACCCACACCTCGACATCTGCCGCAAAGAGATCACGTTGATCGGAAGCTGGGTTTACAACAGCTTTGAATATCCCAACGCATACCACTTCTTGCAGCGGGCCGAGCAGATCGGCCTGCCTGTGTGTTCATTGATCACCCACAAGTTCCCACTCGATCAAATCGAAGAGGCATTTCAAGTCAACCTACGTCAGGAAGGCGTCAAGGTAGTCGTCCAAGCCGATCGGATGTATGAGCCTTAACGCGAAATGGCGCACGACACCTATCGCACGCCGTGAACCCGTTGTAACTGCACCTCGAAAACGCACTCCTCCATCTCCCAACGCGCATAAAACCGAACGATGAACCGGAGTCGCGAACATCCGGATTTCGTGATCCCAAATGCGGAACGTCCGGATCAACTGCGTCCCACCAAACGACTGCCGAGTCTCAACGATGTCATCCAAACAGTTGACACGCAAACGCAGCAAAAGGCAGTTAGCATTCCATTCTCCACACCGCAACAAAACCGCGTGATCCCATCGACAGAGGACGTCGGCGTCACGCAGTCTTGATCGAGTGAATCACAACGTCCCCTCCGCGCCAACAAAGTCACGACCTCCCATGAACAGACGCCCGCTCAGCAATCCATCGCCAAGTCGCCAATCATGGATCGCAGTACTCGAGGCCCCGATCCGCTCTTATAGAGAATCGTTACCTCGGTCCGTTCCGCCATCGTTAAAAATTCTGTTCGGCATCGGACTTACGCTCGCCTTCACGATTGGCATGCCCAACACCGGCGCAGCCTCGCCCCCCAACGTCATCCTCCTGATGACCGATGACCAGGGGTATGGCGACATGGGATGCCACGGCAATCCGATTCTGAAAACACCCGAGTTAGACCGCCTCTATGCGGACTCGATTCGATTCACGAACTTTCACGTCAGTCCATTCTGCACGCCGACTCGAGCCGCGTTGATGACCGGAAATCACCCGGCGTACACCGGAGCGTACCGCACCAGTTCGGGGCGCACGATGATGCATCCGGACGAAAAGACCATCGCAAATATGTTTGCCGATGCAGGATACGTGACAGGCATGTTTGGCAAGTGGCATCTCGGCGACAACGCACCCCATCGGCCACAGGATCGCGGTTTTCAGCATGTGTTGTGGCACAAAGCCGGTGGCGTCGGCCAAGCGCCAGACTACTGGGGCAATGACTATTTCGACGACACGTACGAACGAGCCTCGCCGGAAGACAGACAGGGAACTCCTGTGGCGGTCGAAGGCTACTGCACGGACGTTTGGTTTCGAGAAGCAATCCAGTTTATCGAACGAAACCAAGAACGCCCGTTCTTTCTGTACCTGCCTACGAACGCGCCGCACGGTCCCTACCACGTCGCGGAGAAATGGGCGGCCCCTTATCAAGGAAATCCCGAAGTTGCGAACCCGAACTTCTACGGAATGATCGCGAACATCGACTTCAACGTGGGACTGCTTCGCGAACGCGTGGACCAACTCGGGCTGGCCAAGAACACGATCTTCATTTTCATGACTGACAACGGGACTTCGGCGGGTGCCAAGTTCCGAGGCTTAGATTCCACTCCGATCAAAGGCTACAACGCAGGAATGAGAGGGAAGAAGTCTTCTGTCTATGACGGCGGGCACCGTGTCCCCTTTTTCATCCATTGGCCCAATGGCGGACTGACCGGCGGTAAGGACATCGACACTCTCGCCGCCCATATCGATGTATTGCCAACACTCGCCGATTTATGCGAAGTTGAGATTTCCGACCAAAGTCCGCCCGACGGTGTGTCGCTCGAGCCATTGCTCGCGCAGCCAATCGATGGTTCCCCAAAGGCCTGGCCCCGAAAACATCACGTTGTTCAGTACCACGGAGGCCCCTACGGCAAAGCACTCCCTGCAGGCCCGTACGCGTTTTCGGTGGTGATGACCGATCGCTGGCGATTGGTGAACTCCGGTGAAGAATTCCTGTATGACATCAACGCAGACCCGGCGCAGCAACATGATGTTTCGGAAGAGCACCCGGAAGTCGTCGAACAGCTTCGTGAACTTTACAATCCATTCTGGCGACGTGTCTCTCCGCGAATGACGCCGGTTCGTATCGACTTAGGAAACCCAGCAGAGAACCTGACTCGGTTGAGTTCCCAGGACTGGCGGATGAAAAGCGGCAACCCGCCATGGAACTTCGGCTCCATCAAACGTCTTCCGAAGGTCACCGGCCCCTGGATGGTGAACGTCAAGCAGGCCGGCCACTATCGGGTAACGCTTCGCCAATGGCCTGCCGAAGCCAAAAAACCAGTCATCGCTGAACGGGCCAAAATCTCGATCGCAGGATTAGAAAGAGAATCAAAGGTCTCTCCAGGCAGTCTCGGCGTCACGTTTGATGTCGACCTGCCCGCCGGCCCCACCGAACTCATCACCTATCTGTACGATCGCCAAGGTAACGCGGGCGGCGCCTACTTCACCGATGTGGAATGGATAGGCGGTGAACAATAACCGCTCCGCCTTGTCGCGTCTGTTCGCAGAATGAAATCGCCCGCCGCGTTACGATCAGAACCAATCTCACCCTCCCCACATCATCGACATGAAACGCCTCACTCGTTGCCTCGCCCCGCTCACGTTGTTCCTGATTCTATTGCTCCTGAACACGTTGATCTCCCGCCAAGCGAACGCGGATGAGCGGTACGTGCTCCACTATGACCGGCCGGCGATCGATCCATCTTTGGCGGAGCAACCGCGTCGGTCGAAAGGACTCGGCTACATCCAAACCGCGCTGCCTCTTGGCAACGGACGATTGGGAGCCATGTTCTCCGGAGGTATCGACACCGAACACTTGCTAATCAACGACATCACGTTGTGGATGAACGCCAAACGCGGATTGGGCGAGGTCGAGCAATCCGGAACACGCAAAGTAGCCCCTGAAGATCTCGAAACCATTTTGAAAGCCTACCGAAACAACAAGTACGGCACCAAAGCGGGCAGCATGGAGAGCTTAGCGACCCAACATCTCGCCAGCGTCGAACCGCTGGGAAACTACGCTCCCTTCAGCGATGTGTGGATCTCGACAGGCCACAAAGCCGACGAGGTGCAAAACTATCGCCGTTCGCTGGACTCCCGCACCGGAATAGGAACAGTCACTTATGAAGTCGGTCCAGGCAAATTTCGCCGCGAGTATTTTTGCAGCCATCCGCACGACGTCATCGTTGTCCGATACACCGCAGAGAACGCGACGTTCGATCTCACTGTGAAAACGACAACCAAACATCCGATTTCGAAAGTCAAAACGGCAGATGGGCAGATCGTGCTGACCGGCCAAGCAAACATGGCGAGAGACAACGTCGACTTCATGCAGATCGTAAGTATCGACGCGAAGGACGCAGACCTCTCATCACGGCCCGATGGATCCGTTGACATCTCCGATGCCGATGAAGTGACGATCTATTTGGCGGGATATTGCGACTACCTGCCGGATTACCCAACCTTCAAAGGTCGCGACTACCAATCCGACTGCGAGTCAGCGATCACGAGAGCATCGAATATCGGATTTGCTGAACTGAAACAGCAACACATCGATGACGTCGCAACCTTAATGAACCGCTGCCGTCTCGAATTGGACTTTGAGCCGTCCGGCCTGACGACGGACAAACTCGTCGCGAATGACAGCAGTCACGAACTGGAGAACCTTTACTTCCACTACAGCCGCTATTTGCAAATCAGTTGTTCGCGAGACGCCCCCGTCCCTTCCAATCTGCAGGGCCTTTGGAATGATTCCCTGCGGCCACCGTGGAACTGTGACTACCACACCGACATCAATGTGGAAATGAACTACTGGATGGTGGACCCGGCAAACCTATCCGAATCGTTTCGTCCTTTCGTCGAATGGACAAAAGTTCTAGCGGAGTCTGGTGCCCACACAGCACGCGAAACATTCGGCGTCGAAAACGGATGGAGCGTCGGGCTCAACGGGAACGTCTTCGGATACACCGCGCAGAACGTCCACGGCCGCCGCAGTCAACAAGCCGCTCACTGGCTTTGCCAAAACCTCTACGATCACTACGCGTTCACACAGGACCAAGCCTACCTGGAAGAGATCTATCCGATCATCAAAGGTGCCGCAGAGTTCTTCGTCGAGTTCCTGCGACCGTACCACGACGGCACGCTGGTCGTCTATCCAACGTGGTCACCCGAGAACAGTTATCTCGTCAAGCAACACGGCAAGCTCAACAAGCAAACCTACGGCGCATCATGGGACCAGCAACTGTTGCTCAACCTGTTCACCGATTGCATCGAAGCGTCGACGATTCTGAAACGCGACGATGCGTTTCGACAGCAACTCAAAGATATCATCCCGAAGCTCTGCCCACAGAAGATCGGCAAGCACAGACAACTGCAAGAATAGCCCGAAGACTGGGATAACCCCAAAGACACACACCGGCATATCTCGCACCTGATTGCGTTGCACCCGGGACGGGACATCTCACCTCTAACGACGAAAGAACTGCATCAGGCCGCGTTGGTCACGATGAAACATCGCGGCGATCAATCCACCGGCTGGAGCACGGGATGGAAGACGTGCTTCTGGGCGCGTCTGCATAACGGTGAAAAGGCTCATCAAATTTACCGTTTTTTAACGGCCAAACGGGCCTACCCGAACCTGTTCGATTTCCATCCACCGTTCCAAATTGACGGAAACTTCGGCGGCACAGCAGGCGTTTGCGAAATGCTGCTGCAGAGCCATCTACGCAGCGTCAACCCGGACGCGACAACAATCGAGAATGCGGCATTTGTTGCGTACCGCAAAGACGCAACCAATCCTGATCATTTCATTCCGGTCGTTCCCAGCGAATCGATTGCCGAAGCCCCTTACATTCTACATCTCCTGCCCGCACTACCGCCGGCATGGCCGAACGGACACATCGAAGGACTCCGTGCTCGCGGTGGTTGTGAGGTCGACGTTACTTGGCGAAACGGAGCTTTGGCCTCAGCCAACGTACGTGCCCCGCACGGCGGTTCCCTTCGACTCTACGCGGACGGCTCGCTCAGCAAAACAATTCGCTTAGGTGCAGGAGAAACGATTGCCTGGCCCCTTCCTTAAACGCGCACTTCAACCTCTGAAAGAAGATTGACGGGCGTTTGAATTCACCTCCCCACTCGCTGCTCCCCTCCAGCGTGAGAATCACCGACATGAACAAGTCGCACTCAACCACACCGTTGCAAACGGTTTCCTGGGCCATTCTGGTCACGTTGTTCGGTTCGCTGCCGATCCATGCTAACGAGAGACCGACTTCGGCCAACTCAGTATCCACGACGCTCGGCAAGACTCCGCCTACCAACGCGACGGTGCTGTTTGACGGCTCGGGCTTTGAGCAGTGGAAGCCGTTCTCCTTTGAGTGGATCAATCCGAAAGACAACCAAACCGAGATTCAGTGGAAGTTGATCGACAATGGCGCGATGGAGATCGCGTTTGATTTCGAAGGAAAACGTCGCAAGCAATTTCTTTGCACGAAGGATCGGTTCGGCGACTACCGGTTGCACCTTGAGTTTCGCTTGCCTGACGAAGGGAGTGGTAACAGCGGCATCTTCTTCGGCCCACTTTACGAACTCCAAATCTACAACAGTGCCGGCAAGGAAAACCCTGGGATGTCGGACTGCGGCGCGATTTACCAAATACGTGCGCCGGATGTGAACGCGTGCGAGCCGCCGGGGCAGTGGCAGACTGTCGATCTCGAATACACCGCAGCGAAAATTTCCGCAAACGGTTTTATGTCGGAGAAGAACGCCGCACGCGTCACGGTTCACCTGAACAATCAACTGATTCACGACGACGTTCGGCTCTCTCTCAGGAGGAACAAGTACGCCGCGTTTCCGGAAGAAGCAACCTCGCCAATCGTTCTCCAAGAACACGGCTCGCCGGTGCAATTTCGCAATATCTGGATCGCAGAAATGGAGAATGTCGGCAAGGAGTAAAAGCGGTCGGGTGCCCCACGCAGCTCGGTCTGGCGAACGACAAAGAGTTTGGCTTCAGGGGTGCTGTTCGGTGCGTCTCAAGGTGTCGATTTTACGTCTGATGGTTGAGCGTCGTTGCAAGGTTCAGGGAATCGAACAGCCTTAAGACCTCGGGAAGGAACCGCACAGAGAGCCGTACGACCGTAATGTCTTGGGAGAGAGCCTCATTGCTGCGACGAATCTGTGTTTTCCTGCGGATCGACTTGGGATGCCAAGCGGTGTTTGGTTCGGTACTGACCGGCGGGAGTGCCGACGAGCTTTTTGAAGAACTTCGCCATGTGCTCGACGTGTTCAAACCCGGTCAGCTTCGCGATCTGCTTCAGCGGCCGCGAAGTGTTCTCGAGCAACTCTTTGATCCGCTCCAAACGAAACGCGGCAATCACATCCGCGGGAGACTGGTCGAAATAGGTACGCATTCGCCGTTCGAGTGCTCGTCGTGACATCGGTACCGCGTCTGCAACATCCTGTACGGAAATCCCTCGGCATGCATTCTCGCGGATGTAACGATAGGCGATCACAAACTCAGCATCGTCGACAGGAATTGCATCCGTCGAACGACGCACGACGATGCGGCGTGCGGGGACCCATTTGATTCCCGGTTCAACGCGTTTCCCATTCATCATGCCTTCCAACATCGCCGCAGCCTCATAGCCGATCCGATGCGTGTTCGGCTCGACGCTGGTCAACGGTGGCAAACAAAGAGGGCAGATCACATCGTCATTATCCACCCCCACCACGGCGACTTGATCAGGCACATCGAGCTTCGTCGCATGGCACGCATTGAGTAGTTGTTGAGCCCGAATGTCGTTGCAGGCGAGCACCCCGATCGGATAGTCCAACGTCGAGAGCCATCGGGTTAAACCTTTCTGATCGAGCATACCGGCTTGCTCGGCACCGAACGTCGTCGCTTGGGTCGCACCGGCGGATTGATACGAGACGAGACTGTACCCGAGCTCAGCGACGTACTTCTGCATCTCGTCGAGCCGACGCTCGGAATAGTTCGCGCCGCCAAATCCGCAGAAGCCAAACCGGGTGAAACCACGGTCACGCAAATGATCCACGGCGAGCCGCACGACCGAAACGCCATCGGTATCCATCCCCGGCATGAAATCGCTGTCGATCAAACAACGCAGGTCAATCGCAGGGATGCCTGACCTACGAATGGCATCAATCATCGCCGGCGTTTCCGCTCGGACGAGAATCCCATCGCCGTTCCAATCGGCGAGCCATTCGGGCGGATCGGCGTTGATCACCATCTCCTGATGCCGCAGCGACCAGTTGCCCTGTTCCTGCGCGTAAGCGGCGATGCCGTTCAATAGCCCACGCCCGTAGGCTCGCGAGGATTCGATCAGCAGGGCGACCTGACGGGGTGACGTGGGGCGTGAGAGCATAGGTGTCGCAAATATTCAAAGGACAGCCGCAAAACGACAGGCAGCACGGAAGCAAAACGCCCCCAGAACTCGTTATAGTGCCTCTTATCGATTGTCGCAAAGCCGCACCTGCATTTTTCGCGTGTCCGTCATCGTTCCCCTTCAACCGGCGAAACAGGCCGGGACTCCCCCTTCGCATGCGGGCCGTAAACAGGGCTCGGTTTCATCGTTCGAGCGGGTTCGAACGGCCGGGATGAACACCAAAATGATCGATCGAGTTACTGGGCCTCCGCATCCTTTGCGACCTATCTCCCCACACTGTCCCTCCCCCAACGGCCGACAAATGTTTGCAACCAGCAATGCAGTTAAATCGTTTGCTGTCCCTTTTTCTTTCCTGCTCGTCGCAGTCTCGACAGCGTTGATTTTCTCGGATGCACGCGCGGCGGAACGCCCTAACTTTGTCATCATCTTCACCGACGACCAAGGATATGGGGACCTCGGATGCTTCGGTGCCGACTACGTGGATACTCCGCGGATCG
>JBICHZ010000374.1:0-4485 GCA_043101355.1 Rhodopirellula sp. JB044 | reverse complement strand
AGATGCTCGGCAGCTTTCACGTCGATGATTCGACTCAGCACGGCCGCCTCGACCGTCACCTTCGACAAGTCCACTCCCTTTGGCGGTTTGAAATACAGCACGTCATTGTTTGTGTCGTGAAACCACTCGAACGGTGCGTCGAGTTCCTCGAAAATGTTCTCGATGTAAAACGGCGAGCCAGCATGACCTCGACGTTTGCCAACACCCAGGCGTCGTTGGGCCTGCCATCCACCTTCGCCGAGGTGAATCGTGCTTTTCGCCAGGTCCATCTTCTCGACGCGGAACTGCCAATTGCCCCAGTTTTTGTAGTGGAATGCGTGCAGGATCCCGGTTTGCGGGTTCTGCCAATTGGCGGCGCGTTGTTTGAGTTCCGGTGACTCAAACGTCAGGTACTCCATCGACGGTTGGTTTGTCGCGTTGAGGTAGCCTTTGCCGGTTCGCAGCGGATTGTTGTAATCCCAATTCGGAAACCGGGATCTCACCATGCGCCGGTTTGACATGAACAACTGGTTGATGTTCCGGCCCGCGAGCTTCGTTCCCTGGAGCGATTGCTGGTAAATTCCATCCCGCCACGGTGTCCACGCATTCGGGTCGAGCGGTAAGCTGCCCTTGAGTGTGACTGGTTTTCCGGGGACCGCTCGGTAGGTAATCGGTGCCGCTCGGGTGCCCGAGTCGCTTTCGCGAAAACGCAAGGGCTCGTCTAGCGAGTATGTTCCCCCATTGACCCAAACCGTCACCGGTTCCTTCCCGGCAAGATGGCGGGAGGCAATGACTCGCCGGGCCGCATCCAAAGTTTCCAACGGCGCGTCACTTGTCCCGGCAGCACGGTCATCTCCCGAAGTGCTAACGTAGATCTCCGCCGCGATGAGCGTGTTCGTGGCGATTGGTAATCCGGCGATTAGCAATCCGGTGATCGGTGCGATCAAAAACGATTTCGATATCATGATGTTGCCAAAAATTCAAAGTATGTTTGTCAAAGGTGTGGCGTGACGCGAAGGAAAATCCATGCGTCGAACACTCATTTTCTTTGGGACTGAACATCGCAAGGAACGCTTGGCGAGACATTGTTCACACCGAGCGACGCCCCATTTCGCCATTACTCGCTCGCCGCCGAATACAGTTCTTCGGTGCGTTTTCGTAGTTTGCGAAGCACCTCAGCATGCTCGGGGCTGTTGATAAGGCTTGTCTGTTCCTGCGGATCCTTTTGCAAATCGTAGAGTTCCTCGATCGGAGGCTCATGTTCGTAGTAAACGAAGTATTTCCATCGCTCGGTCCGCGTGCCATGAGCGCGGTAAGACTTGTTCTCATCGATTAATCTTTGATTGATCTCATCGACGTTGGGCTTTCGTTTGGAACGGAAGAGATCGACGAGAAAGAGATCTTCCATAAACACGGCGTCTCGCCACTGCGACCTGTCTTGCGTTTGATCCAAGATTCCGGTGAAGTCTTGACCTTGCATGATCGTGGGAGGTTGGATTCCCGCGAGTGAGAGAATCGTTGGGGCGATGTCGACTGATGAAACGAGAGCGTCTTCGCGTCGTCCTTGGTTCGTACCGTCCGTTCGCCCGTCGTAAACAATCAAGGGTGCTTTGACGGCTTCTTCGTAAAGGATGCATTTATCGAAGAGGCCATGTGACCCCTGGAATCGTCCGTTGTCACTGGTGTAGATGATGACCGTGTTGTTGAGTTTGCCCATGTCTTTGAGTTTCTCGACCATCATCCCGACTTGCTGATCGACGGTGTACCCCTGAGTCGCAAACCGACGCACGAGTCGTTGGTACAACGCCGGGGTGGATGAACGTTGTCGATGCAGCGGCACACCGCGCGCGTTGTCCTTGACGACCTCTGGAAGTTGTTCGTTGTCGCCTTCCACCCAGTTCTCTGGAACCGGAAATTCGTAGTTTTTGAACTGTTCGAAATGCGGCAGGTACATGTGGCTGGTGCTGTCGTGCTTGACCGCATAAAAACTGACCGACAAGCAGAAGGGTTGATCAGCGGGCTGGGTTTCCAGAAAACGCAGCATCGCTTCCCCCGTCTGCAGTGTCCGAGTCACACCTTTGCGACCCGGACGATAGATCTGTTCGAGGCCTTCGTCGTCCGTTGGCCACCATTCGAGGTCCTTTGTCGGGACGGTCTCGCTACCGGCGAAGAAGTCGAAGACGTCGCCCATGTTCTGTTGGTAGTAGTGTTTGCTCGGTGTGCTGGGGCGAGTCGCTTTTTCGGTGACCGTGAAGCCCACTTTGCCGATGAAACCGGTCCGGTAACCTGCTCGTTTGAGAAGCGCCGGATAGCTCTGCAGGAAATCGGGCCGCGAAAGCGTGTAGTCATCGGGAGCGACGAATCCAACACGGTGGCTGGATTGGTGTCGGCCGGTCATCATCGTCACCCGACTGGGCATGCAAATCGCAACCGCATAGGCGGCCTGATCGAAGACAACGCCTTGCCTAGCGAGTTGGTCAATGTTGGCTGTGTTGAACTCAGGGTGGCCATAGCACCCGAGGTTGTCCCAACGTTGATCGTCCGTCATCAGGAAGACAATGTTGGGCGGTTGTTGTGAATTCGCGGAACTACCGAGCAATGCCGCCGGTAAAAGCGCGAATAGAACAGCTAGACGGAGAGGGGGCATCATGTTTTATCGCGATCAGTAATGGAGAAGTGTTTCGTGTGTCGCACCGAAGGACGGTTGATTCGTTCGCCGACGTCTTCGGATAGGTTTCTATTTGGGGTCTGCGTATGTCTTCGCGTTTACTTCTGTCGGGTTTGATGGCCATCGGCGACCACCAACTGGGGTGTCTCAAACTTCAAATTGGCCTCGCGTGTTTGCCGCGATTCATTGGCAGCGAGTCTCATCAATCACGCGAGCGAAAAACGCATATCGAGTTTCTGTCCCGCTTTCAAAATCACCGGGTTGGAGAAGTTCAGACGCAGATCGCTGTCGTTGGTTTGCAGCTCCGGTGACACCTCAATGTCGCCGAACTTCACTTGGACAGACTTAGTAGTTTTCCCGTCGGCCGCAGCAAGTGACACTTCAGTCAGTCGAAGCTGACCTTCCTTCAATTCGATGGTTGCGTCGAGATGGTCCGCTGTCTGGACCTGTGAGAATAGTCCATAACCTTCCGCCGCGGTAAAGAAGCTCGCGTGGTCTTCCGGGTGAAGGATGGGATGGAACCCGATTCGCCCGGCCGGGCCATCGTAGACAAAGCCCTGCAGCGCGATCAAAGCCGACCAGACGCTGAGCGAACGCCCATAAAATTTGCCGCACTCATCGTCACCGAACGGATTGCCTGAGTAGCCCCACGGACCGTTCTTCATGTCGGTGACTCCGTCGGTGCGGAGGCGACCATCGTAGCGATCCGATATCGTCTTGATGACCATCAAGCCCTCGGGGAGCATACCGGTCTGCATCATCGTGACCGCAGCACCGTACTCGAATCCGGTCATGACTTCGTCGCCATATTTCATGCCCGGGATTGGCTGTGGGTTGTTGGGCCAAGTGATCATCTTCATTCCGCCATCGTCGACCTCGCAGTACTGCCGCGGTTTGAGCGATTGGCCATGAAAGTCCGCGAGGAAATTGTGTTTCAACAGCGACTCCATGGCCTTGCGTGATCGATCGCGAGGGTAGTTTGGATCGATGCCGACTTGACCGGCCCACCACTCGCCCAATATTTGATCGATGTGGCATCCGTCCAAATAATCTTGGTTCCGTTCTTTGCCGAGTTCCTGAACGTAGTACTCGCCGTTCCACAATCGTTCGTTTTGCAGTTTCTTGCCCGACTCGCGAATTCTGCGATACTCTGCAGCGGTTTGCGGTTCACCCATTGTTTCCGCCATGCGGGCGGCCGCTTCGAGTGCGGTCAGATACAACGTTCCGATCCATGACGAGCATCCGGTGAAGGCACCGTCGAGCGTGTTGTGCTGCATGTTTTGCATGTAGCCGTCTCGATTGGGATCCCAGTGGTGAATGCCCCATTGCATCGCCTTCTTGACGTTGGCCCATTGTGACTTCAACCATTCGCTGTCGGTCGCGCAGAGGTGTTCTCGGTACGTGTTTAGGATGGTGCCGAAGTGTCCGTCGGCGGCCGGGCTGCGATTGGTATGTCGATGCGGAAGCAAGCCGTCGGGGCGAAGCGTGTCAAAGTCTTGTTCACGCATCTTGCGGCCGAGTTCAGGAAGCAACCTCGCATGGGCCTGTGCATAATGCCAAACATGAGTGCAGTTTCCGGCGCAACATCCTGCGGTCGGGTTGCTGCCTTCCCACGCGCCGAAGAAACCGTCGGCCGCCCACCAACACGTTTGACTTCGCAAGACCGCGAGTTGGGATGAGAGCCGATCGATCAGCCATCTGGGCAGCGTTGACGCGTAGAGCGTGTCGTGAAACCGGTAGGTTCGAGCGACCAAGTCGTCGAGGTTTTTCTGGAGGTAAGATGCCAATTCGCGAGCGTCCGACCACCAATTGGTGTAGTTCTGTCCGGTGTGCGTCCA
>JBICHZ010000373.1:0-7623 GCA_043101355.1 Rhodopirellula sp. JB044 | reverse complement strand
TAATTTAAAGACAAACAGGACCAGCAGATACTCGATGAGGTTTCGAGTCAGCGATCGCAGTTCTCGAAACGGCATGCGTTTGATCGGGACAACCGCCCACAAACGTTCGTCACCGCCCGGCAAAAGAAGATCGCTTGCGGTCGGCTGAGTTTCGTCCCCGAGAAAAGACGATTGTTGCATCCAATTTTCATCCGCCGGCGCCGGTGGGCTAGCGTACGGATTGTTGTCCGCGACGCTTTGTGAACTGATTGCCCGATTGGACAGAGAACACGGCGCGGTTGGATGCGAGGTCATGGCAAAGGCGAATACGAAGGAGGCGACGTGCGAGGACGCCTCCTAAGTTACTCGCTATCGGCACCCGGCGCGGGCAGTTGGAGGTCCGATTCGAGTGGATCAACCAAAACGGGCTGCGGCAGCTCGTATGAATCTTCGCTGGCGTTCCGCTCCGCATCGCCAAAGTAGTCACCTTTGGACGAGAAATCCCCGTCCCCGTTTGGCTCTTCGAGATGTGGGACCGGCAGCAATTCCGCACCCGCGTCGGAGGAGAAATCCGTTTCCATGCGATCATTTCGGACGGGCTTTTTACGCGGACCGACGGCGAGCACTTCCCACGGTTTAGGATAGAAGTAGTGTTGTTCGACACGCTGCGGGGGGCAGTGTTTGCCGTGGAGAGCCCCTTTCACACCGTTATTATCGTACAGGCCGAGTTCTTCGGCGCGTTGGAAAGCGATCGCCTCTTGGCTCGACGGTTCGATCTTCGACGCGATCTTTCCGCCGATGTAGGTCGGGCGATTGTATTTTCGGCGGTACGATTCGGGCAAACGATTGCCGAGCGGTCCGATCACATCGACGCGGCGCGAGCCTTCGTACTTCGACCAAGGCCAGGGACCTTGCCAAGGGAAACCCGCCTGAAGATCGGATGCACAAGCTCCGGCGGCGAGCACGGCAACGATGAAAGCTGTTCGCAATTTGAAAACCGTATTGAATCGCATCCTGCAATCGCATCCGTCTTGGTAGGGTCGGTATCGACAGCGGCATCCGTCCGCACACCGGTAGTCATCGGCGATGTGTTATCGGATTTGTCAGTCAAAGCGATCGAGCACACGTTGCATGTGCGCCGCATCGTCGCGGTCATTCGGGCTGGGCAGAGTTTAGCGATTCGCTATCGCGGTTCAGTCAACTCGCATCACGGAATCGATTAGCGTTGCCATTTCACGACCGGCATAGCAGGTTCGTTCGTAGTATCGTTTTTCGCTGTGATGATTGCCGACCGTTTGGGCGCAGTCGCGGGCGCGAATAGGAAGCGGCGTGCCGTCGTATCGCGGCGCAAAACATCGCGGCCCGACATAACCGAGTGCCTTCGCTTTGGAATTGCCGGCAACGAATTTGAAGTATTTCAGTGCGATGTCGCGGTGGTTGTACAGCATCACCATCCGGTTGATGTTCTGCGTCGCTAGGCGGTGATAGCCGTTGGAACTCAGCCAAGTCGAATCGACCGCCGGGGCGAGCAGTCCGACATCGATGTTGGCACCGGTGATTGGTGGTTCACCGATTGTGCGACGCCCGAGCGTTCCGCCCGCCAATGCGTGCAAGCCACCCGAAACCACGCGACCGCCAAAGCTAAACCCTATCAATCCGCTCGGCTGCGATCGAACGACGTGTTCGCGAAGCAACCACGCCAGATAGAGCCCCTGTGCGTTGGTGCGTTGAGCTTTTTCGCGAACGTCTGACAGGAAGAGCGAGTCCGCTTCACTCGGCCAACTCCAGATCACCCAATCAATCGGTTGGTCGTTGGGTCGGTGGCGGACGAGTTGTCGGTAAACGAACAAACCCTGCGAGATCGCAGTCGGCGCATCGCGGCGGTTGCCATGAATATAGATAATGCGCGGCCGGGTCGGGTCCATGGAACCGAGGTAATCGTCGAGCCCCGAAGGAAGACGCCGTCCACAACGGTCCAATCGATGAATACGAAAGTTGGGCTGGTTCAAGTTCATGCGGCAGGTGTTACACGTCAGGTGCCGCGTGTTGACTAACCAAAACCGGTCGCTGCGTAGATCCGTTGACAAGGATGAAGGAATTGCCGGCATCGCCAACGAGATGCTCGAAGGGGAAGTTGACGCGTTGGCTGATGACGCAGGCGTGTTTGTTTCATTGCCGCTGATGGCGGGCTGCAGTTCGACACTCGCGTCTGAGTGGCTGATCGTGGAGATGGGTGAATCGAAGAGTGATGTCGGTGTTGGTAAAAATTGCTCGGTTGCCGAGGTCCATTCGTCTGGTGTTTGGGAGGGTTCGGCTCGACTCGCCGTGCCGGTTGATAGGGTGACGATCATGCAGACCGCGAACATCGAGAGATGTTGTGTCCAAGTGATGCTGCGTCTCGCCTTCTGTGCCGCGATCGGTTCGCGTGGGTCTAACCACACGAGCACGTCGTGGCAGACATCACCCTTACCGGCGGTGAGGGTTCCAGACATGGGGAGATTCTTCGTTTGCCCTTGGGGAGAGGCAATCCGCGATTCGTCATGTTGGGTCAGAAGGTGCAGCATGGCGACGATCAGACGTTGATGAAGGAAGGATGAAGAAGATGAAGGGTTTGCGACGGTTAAATCCGGTGCAGCGATTTGTCACACCAGCTTCTGTATCGGCGCATCGCAAGCGGAGGGAGTGTGTGTTGCACTGCGACAACCAATTGTTGCTGAAAAAAAACGATGTTGCGTTTGCACAACACGAAACGCGCACTACTTTTCAGTGGTCACCCGTCGGAGGCCAACGTTTACGCTTGCTTTGCTTTTGAAGGAAACTTTGATGACTATCCGATCTTTCACACTTGTAACGCTCGTGATGGTCATGGGCAGTGCAACCGGTTGCGGTGGAATGCGAAACTTTTTCTTTGGCCGTGGCGCACGCTGTGGCCTCTGCAGTCGCATCGGTGCGGTAGGAACCGCGATTAACCCGCTCGCTCCTCCGCCGAACGCGGCACCGGTCGCACCCGCCGCACCAGGATGTGGAACGCCACGCTGTGGTTTGTTCAATCGTAACCCGGCGCCGACGTACGCACCCCCTGTTGCTCAGGCGCCTCAGTGCCCAACGTCCTACGCCCCGGCACCCTATCAAGCACCTTGCCAAGGTGGCTGCGTCGGCAGCGGTTACGCCAGTGGCGGTTATGTCGATAGCGGATACTCGGTGGGCATGCCTTCCGACTGCGGATGCGGAACCTCGTGCGGTGGTGACTGTGGCGTGTCGTCTTACGGCGGTGTGCAATACGACGGCACGGTCGTGGATCCCTATCTCGGCGGCGTCACGTACGACGGCGGCTATTCCGGTGGCGTTGTTCCAGATGGCGGATGGCAACCGCGCACCTACCAATCGAATCGTTTAGATCCAGGACAATACGACGCACAGGGGGATCGCATCATCAGTGCCGATCCGTTGCCGCCCGGTGCGTTACTCAACTGAGCAAGGTTCGCTAGCGGTGGCCTTTGTAACGAACCACGTCTCGTTGGCCGAACGTTTTCAGGGGTGTCGCAATTTGAAACGGGCGTGTCTGGTTGTGCTCGGTCGCAAGAATCGGGATGATAGAAACGTCTCGTTCTTCAACGCCAGCGTTCCTAATTATTTGAAACAGGCGTCACACGTGATTGACGCGTGCCGCCTGGAGTTATCGCCCATTGATGTTCACGCTTCGACGCTCAACGAAAGAACCGGAGATCGATTGGCCGGCGCTGCTGGCTCTTCTCGAGGATGACGATCGTCGCGCCACCATTGCCCGGTTGGCACCCACGCCGGGCCGTGAGAGTTATCTGACGGCGTTGCGGCGGATGCAGTCTTCGGTTGTTGCCGAAACGCTGACCGCGGGACGTCGGCTCGATACCGCCGGGCGGTTGGTTGATCGGCCCACGATCGCGGTCGCGGGGATGCTCAATAGTGGCAAGACGAGTTTGGTGAGTTCGTTTCTGAGTCCGGCCGGTCAAGCGAGGACGCTGCGGGGGACGAGCAATCGCGAGGGAACCCACCGGTTTGTTTTATGGTTGCCGCAGTCATGGCGGGAGGATGTCGAGTTGTGGAGCCTTTTGGTTTCCCGCATCGGCGATTCGCTCGGACACCCGCCCGAAGACCTTTCGGACAATCCGGACGATGCTGCCTCTCAGTACAACAACCGTAGTGGCGATCATTCGCAACTCTCGGTGGCTTTGCTCGCCACCGATCCGGCGCTAGACGAACTCGGTGTCGGTTTGTTGGATTGCCCTGATATTGTTTCGGATGAAGAACTCGGATTGGGGTCACCCAAAGAGCGCAAGGAATTGCTCGGCCGCGCGGCCACGTTGTGTTCCGCGTTTCTGATCGTGACCGATGCGGCTTCGTCGCGTGACACCACGTTGGCGGATCTGATGCGGATCGCCTCGGATTTGATGCCCGGGGTTCCTCGCATGTTGGCGGTGAACAAAGTCCGACCGCGACAAACACCGGACCAGGTCCACGAGACGTTTTCGCCGCTGAGCCAGAAACACGGCGTCGCGTCCATTTACGCTGCGTACGATTATGACGTACCGGCGAGCCGACCATTCATTCCGCAACGCGAAGACGAGGGGAGCGATCGTCGGTTAGCCAATCCGATGGATTCGTCGACCGGGAAAGTGGAAACGAGCGAGGCGGTGCAGGAGTCGGAGCCGTTGCCGGTGTTCTTTGAGGTCTCGCCGAATCCCGACGAAAACCCCCCGGCGTCGATCGACAAGAATCGCTTTCTCGAGTCGTTGCCGTTGAAGCTCGATCGTGGCGTGCTTTTCTCGCAGCTCCATCGGGCGTTGCGGATTAATCTGGAAAAGGTGATTTGGGATCGTGGACTCGATGCGATTCGTAGCAACGCGGACGCTTCGTTTGCGAAAACCCGAGAGTGTCACGAGGTGTTGTTGGACGCGTCGTTGGAATTTTTCGCCCATCGCAAGATCGGTGGTGAAGTCATGGAGTTGCGGCTGCATCAGAGCGAGCGGATTTTACGTCAACTGTCAGAATCGTTCGCGGCGACCGCGCCGTGGTACGCGCGTTGGGGCGTGCGTTTGAATTCAACAATCCGGCGGTTCGTCGGTGGCGCGGGCGACTTCATGCGTTCGCTCACCCCGTCGGCTCTGTCGCAGAAGGCGGCCGACGACATCAAAGGTCGTTTCCGCAGCGGAGAGTACGGCGGTTTGATCGCACCGGAAGGTTTGCTCGCCGAAATCGAACGACACGGTGGCACGGTCGTGTTGTCTCACTATCGTGATCATCAAACCGAGGCGTCGCCGGGCAAACATTCAATCGACGATTCGGGTTTGTCGTTGGAAGAACCGACGGAAAAGGTCGCGGTAGCGAACTCGAACCAAAGTGGTTTTGTGAACGATGAGGAATTGTTACTGCCGCCGATTCAACGGGCGGTGACACGATTCGAGCAGGACGATTTCACGACGCTCGATCCGAGACGCCTCGACGAAGCGATTCGGATGATGTGGTCGGAGATTCCGATGCATAAAAAGTTGGCACACGGGCTGACTCCACTGGCGACGATCTTTGCCGCGTTTGGTGCGGCGTTGATGATCCCGGTTGACTTTGGGCATAGCTTCATTCTCGCCGCGTCGATTCCGGAACTGCTTGCCGCGGCGGGGCTCGGAGCACTCGCGGCGATGTGGGCGGGAAATCAAGGGGCACGTGAAGTCGGTCAGCAGGCGGCGCGCCAGCAGCTCGCGGATTTCCTCGCGGTACTATGTGACGAGCTCGGTGTGGCCCGCCCGGATCCGCCGATGAAGGTGCGGGTCGCCAACCAACAGGTCACCTTGCCCGCCTCGCGAATCGCGCGTAGCGAAACGAGCGGCCCGACGATGCCGGTGTACCGTGTTCGCGATGAATTTGTCAGCGAACTGAACAAACTTTTGCCGCGTTCCTCGGGGGTCAAGAAATGAGCGTAAACGATCCTCTGCCTGGAGGGATGCCGGTTAGCGTGAGCGATGCCGGGGAGCAGTTCACGCGGCGCGTGCAACGGGCGGCGACTCGGGTGCTCGGTGACAGTGACGCGGGGATCGAGATTGTCGAGTTCTGCCGGCATCATCACGAAGCGCGTTCGATGGTGATAGCCGATCGCGCCGACAACGCAACGGTCGTTGCGATCGTAGGGACGACCGGTCAAGGCAAATCGTGGCTCGCCCGACAATTGGTGGGTGACCCCGCGATTGCGGCGGCGATCCGCAGTGGCAACAACCTCGATGAAGCGACCGAGAAACTCACCTGGATCGGCCCCAAACCGCCATCGGATCTCGATACCCGGCACGAACGATATCTCGTCTGCGACGCGTCCAAGATGCAGTCGATTGGTGGCCCCTATTTGATCGTCGACGCTCCCGGATCGACCGACGATCGTCGTGCGATCGCTGGAGTGGCTGAACGAGCACTTTCGCTCGCGTCGGTTTTGGTCTTGGTGGTTCGCCGCGATCAGCTCCGCAGCCAACGTGTCACCGGGCTCGCCTCGGCGTCCGAGGGAACCATCGTGATACCGGTCGTTAACATGGTCGGCGTTGACGAATACACGCCAGCATCGGGCACCGCGCAGCGGGCGGAAGTCGACAATGATTTGAATGCCGACATCGAGACGTTGGTCTCGCGTTTGCGATCGGTAGCACCGCAGAGCAGCATCGCTTCGGCGGTAATGATTCGTGACTTCGAGATCGATCCTCGAGGCGAAGAGGAAATTGGAAAGCAGGCCGCCGAGCAAGTTGCCGGCACGATTTCCGAAGCGTTGGCTGAATCGGGCGGCGGGGATCACCGACGCTCGACGCGTTTGTCGGCTTTGGATGCCAGATTCACCGCGGCGGTCGGTTCGGTTTTAACGAGTCAGCTTCCTGAGTTGACCGCGGCGGTGGACCGACTCGACGCCGAGGCCCGCCGCCTGCCGACTCAAATCGCGGGCACGCTGCTCGGCGGGGAGATTCCGCTCAAGGCAGCGATTCGCAGTCGGTTGCGGTTGTCGTTGTTGTCCGAAACGGCCGCGATCTGGTTTCCTTATCGCACCGTTTTGTCGGTGTTGAACCTCACGCATGGCGCGTGGGATCGCGTGCTGCTGTCGTTTTCCGGATCGATCCCGTCGCTCGTCGGTGCGGTCTACACGAGCGTGCAAAATATCCGTGGCGGTCATGAATCTGCGTTGGACCTGCGAAACGGTTTGCGGCAACGGGCCTCGACCGCTGTGGCCGAACGGCTCGGGCCGATGGCGTCTCGTTTTCGCCGCGAGTTGCAAGGGTTGCATCGTTCGGGGGCTACGCTCGAAGACGTTGTCGACGACGATTCGCCCGTGGCCACGCTCGCCGGAGTCGATGCGTTGCAGGAAGGTTCGCAAGCCGCGTTTGAGGAAACGATCGCCCGCGAAGGTGTGTCGGGAACGTTCGCGTTCCTTGCCGGGCTGATCGGCACGATTATCTTCTGGGCGTTGATGGCCGGTCCGCTAATCGCCCTGTATCACAACTATCTCGATGCGAGCTATGTCGCGATCGGAAACTTGGCCGGCGGCAGCGAACCGACGACCACCGAAGCGATCGAAGTCGCTGTTTCGAACGAGCATGCGAATGACTGGTTGCAGCGGTGTCCGCATCCGAGTGCCGGGATGTT
>JBICHZ010000372.1:0-8953 GCA_043101355.1 Rhodopirellula sp. JB044 | reverse complement strand
CTGGACTTATCCGCGAACCGCACCACCTTGTCCTCGATCGACGGGCAGTAGCGTGGCCCTCGCGAATCGATCTGGCCGGTGTACATCGGCGCTCGAGACAGATTGTTTCGAATCAACTCATGAACATCATCGTTGGTGTGTGCGATGTGGCAAGGCAACTGCTCGATGTTGAGTTTGCCGGTGAGGTAACTGAACGGCTGCGGGTCGTCGTCGCCGGGTTGTTCCTCGACGCGGGAATAATCAATCGTCCGGGCGTTGAGTCGGGGCGGGGTTCCGGTTTTGAAACGATCGAGTTGGAAATGGAGGCGGTTCAGCGCGCCACTGATCCCAGCGGTGGTTCCTTCGCCTGCTCGCCCGCCGGCACTCTTGGCTTCGCCGGTATGCATGATCGCTTGCAGGAACGTCCCCGTGGTCAGGACGACCGTTTTGGCGTGGTAGACCGCATCCCCGCGCACGGCGACTCCGACGACGCGGTGTTTGATCAAACCGTCGGACTGGTCGTCGGGGACCGCTTCGGTGATCAAGTCTTCGACTGTTTCCTGCCGCAGGTCGAGATTCGGTTGCGACTCGATCTGCCACTTGATGTGGTTTTGGTAGGCCTTCTTATCCGCCTGCGCCCGCGGGCTGTGCATCGCCGGGCCTTTGCGGCGGTTGAGCATCCGGAACTGGATTCCGGTCGCGTCAATCGCCTCGCCCATCAAACCGCCGAGGGCGTCGACCTCGCGTACGATCTGGCCTTTGGCGACACCACCGATCGCGGGATTGCAAGACATTTGCCCGACGGTGTCGAGGTTGGTCGTCAAAAGAGCCGTCTTGGCCCCCAAACGAGCCGCCGCGGCAGCCGCTTCGGTCCCGGCATGGCCGGCGCCGATAACGACAACGTCATAGTCGTAACGATTTTGAGGATGAGCGCGATTCAAATGCTGAAGTCCGCAATGAGGAAAAGCCGATAACCGTAAAGAGGCGTTTTTTCGTCGATACGCCTCCATTGTCCGCAACCCTTCGATTTTGACCAAACCATGCGATTTGAACAGCACCGAAGTGCCAAGACCGTGGATCAAAAGCGAAATCGCGTTCTCGCGGCCGCGGGCAAGATCACAGTCGGAGCACGCGGCGGAATGCGTCGGGCGCGACGAAGGATGCTTGCACTGTCGATTCGAGCATTGTCGGTCGCGTCGGCTCTAGCGATGATCCCTGGGGTCACTCATGCGCAGGGCGTGACGGACGTCGTGCTCGGTTCGGGATCGTTTCAAATCCCGTTCAACATCGCCTCCGGCGGAGTTCAACCGCGGGAAGTGCACCTGTACATGGCTACCTCGGCACGCCCATCGATCGGCGACGAGGCTGCCCGCGGCGATGAAACCGTGACGGATTTCAACGAACCCGGCGAGTGGCGATTGCTCGATCGACAGCCACCCGGTGTCGGCCAATTCCAAGTTTCGCAAACACCCGACGGGACGTTCTGGTTCGCAACCCGCACGATCGACTCGAGTGGCCGGCCACACCCGCCCGGACCGATCGATCCGGAATTAAAAGTCGTTGTCGACACGACCGAGCCGACAGTCGATTTGATCGCCGAATCCGACGCCGACGGCAAAGTCACCGCGAGCTTCTCGGTGGAAGACGCCACCGGAATCTCTCACGTGACGGTCCACTACGTCACCGACACGGTTCAGCAATGGAAATCCACCGACATCAAACGAGTTGAAAACGGCGGCCACTTCCAATTCGCACCACAGGACTTGCAGTGGCAGCAGCTTTCGCTGCGTCTGCGGGTGCTCGACCGCGCGGGAAACGAAACGATCGTGAAGAAGCGGGTGCAGAAACCTCGCGTTGCCGCGGCGCCGTCGACGCGATTCGCATCGAGCCCGCTCGGTGCTGGCAATCCGCTGCACGGCACACCACCGAGCTATCCGGCGGCAAACTCCCCGGCAGCAAACTACCCTGCGTACCCGAACGCCAGCGCGCCGGCCTACTCGCACGATGCCCCGTCGATCTATGGACACCGTCCGTTGGTCGGCAAGCCCACTGCATCTCACGCGTCTGCGCCCCGCGCGACGGCGGCTCAGGTAGCAGCGGCTCCGATGACGGCCGCTGCGGGGAACTCCCCGACGTTGCCGCCTCCTTCGACCGCCGACGAGATCAGCCAGGACTTTGGCCGGTCCGCGCCGACGATTGAAATGCTCCCCGACGCGAGCGTGTTCGGCGGCCCGCAGTTGTCCGGTGGCGAGCCGGCATCCGATATTCCGGCATCGGCCGAAAACGTCCAAGCGAAGACGGCCGCTGAAGCCATGCGTCCCCTCAGTTCACCGTCACCCACAACCGCGGTCGCGCCTTCGCAAACAACCGCCGCATCGCCAACGCCAAACGTTGCGTCACAGCCCGGCGTCGCGTCGCAGCCCACCACATTGTCCGCTCCGGCTGCGACGGCGACCTCATCGGGGCGAGCCTCCAACGGAGCCACGGCCGACGCGACTCCGCAAACCCCGTTTTATACCGAGACCATTCCGGCACCGGCGGGCCAGCGACCTGAGCCGACTCAGCTCAACCGGCCTGCGGTTCCTGAGTCCGAAGAAGCCAGCGACGACAACGGGCCAGCGACGTCGCCGTGGACACCGATCGACGACAACCGACGCCGCAACCCCAGTCGCGAGTTCAGCACCCGACCGGAGCCCCGACCGGTGTCGCCGGGGCAGTTACCTTTGGACTCTGGTCGCGACGGCGGATCACGCCAACAACGCCGCGTGCCGGTCACGTCAGTCGATCCGTTGAACCTCGAACGCCTCGCCCAACGTGCTGTCGTCCGGCACAGCGACAGCAACCAATTCAGCCTCGATTACGAAATCGAAGCCATCGGTGGACGTGGCGTCGAGGAAATCGAACTCTACGGAACCACCGATGGCGGTCAGACGTGGAAGAAATGGGGCAGCGACCCGGACAAGATCAGCCCCTTTGATATCGAAACCAACGGCGAAGGGATCTTCGGATTCCAGATTGTCGTTGTCGCGTCCAACGGCCTCAAAAGCCCATCGCCACTGCCCGGCGACGCGCCCGACATCGTCGTCGTTGTCGACCAAACCAAACCGGAAGTCGGCATTACCGGGGCAAAGTATGGCGAAGGAGACCGTGCCGGTTCGCTCGTGATCGCGTACCACTGCGACGATCGTTATCTGATGTCACGACCGATCACGCTCGCCTTCAGCGATTCGCCCAATGGCCCCTGGACGACGATCGCTGCGGGACTGAGAAACATCGGCGATTACGTTTGGCCGGCCGACCCGCAGTTGCCGCGTCAAATCTATCTGCGGATCGACGCCACCGACCAAGCCGGAAACGTGGGCGGTTATGTTCTCGAAGAACCGATTGACACGCGAGGCCTGGCACCACGTGCTCGCATCCGCGCCTTTCGTTCCATTCCATCTCGATAAGGTCCGTCCCGATAGTCGCCCGGAAGATAAGGGCCCGTCCCGATAAGTGGCTCGTCGCGATCAGGGCGGCGGTCCGTCGATTGATCCGAGCATTTCTGACCCAACGCGTCTCAAAAAATTCCGGTGACGCTTCTTGAAAGGTCTGACAAGGGCTCAGCGAGTGGGTACACTCGCCGCTGCACACGTGGCATTTTGTCGCGTTCGGCTCCTCAGAGCCAAAAAATGTGCGTCCTTGTCCAATTAGTGTGAGTTGCCCCATCGACGATTCCCACTGAGTTTCCTTATGCTTTGCCCCCTCATGAATCTCGGGCGGGGCTTCCACCTCAGACCGATCGAAGTATCCTTCGTATCCTTCATCGGCAGCGGAATGTTTTCCGATCGATAACCTGACCATTCACCCCCTGTTTACCCGCTCAAAAATTTACGGAGCTATTAGAAGATGTTGGATATGGCAATGATTTTGGCCCAGGCTGTCGCGTACGACTTCGGACGCATGGGTCTCGGTATCGGTATCGGTTTGATCATCATCGGTGCAGCCCTCGGTATCGGTCGCATCGGCGGCAGTGCCGTCGACGCGATGTCCCGTCAACCGGAAGCCGGTGGACGCATCCAAACCGCCATGATTATCGCGGCGGCTCTGATCGAGGGTGCGACGGTTATCGCACTCGTGTTCATCCTGCTCTGCCGTGCCTCTTAATAGAGTCACGGTTCGACGCTGAAACTCTCCGTGTCGTGGGTGAACACCTCACTCGCGATTCGCCTTTCGCAAAGAAGTTTGTCACCGAGCTGATTGATGAAACGCCTTCTCGCCCTTTGTCTGATGACCTGTTTGAGCCTTGCTGCGCCGGCGACCTTGCCGACGGTGGCAGGGGTGGCTGCGGTCGCCATGGTTTCTGCACCGGCAGCGGCATACGCCGACACCGAAGCGGAGGAAGACCATGCCGATCACGACCACGATGACGCCGAAACCCATGATGAGGAGTCTCATAGCGAGGCGGCTCATGATGACGAACACGCGTCGGACCACGACGAGCATGCCGATGAAGCCAAGACTCCTATCCTGTCGTTCGATTTCGGATCGGCGTTTTGGAACTTGGTGATCTTCGTCTGCGTGTTGGCGATTTTGTCCATCTTCGTTTGGCCAAACGTTCTGGGCGGCCTCCAATCTCGCGAAGACAAAATTCGAGAGGATCTGGAAGCGGCAGAGAAAGCGAACGCGGAAGCGCAAGCGATCTTGGCCGGTTACCAGTCGAAACTTGACGAAGCGGCTTCGAAGACTCAAGAGATGTTGGCCGAAGCTCGACGCGATGCGGAAGCCAACGGGCAGAAGATCATCGACGAAGCCAAGGCAGAGGCCGCCGCTCAACGCGAACGTGCGGTCACGGATATCGAAAACGCGAAGAAAGTCGCGATGGCAGAGATTGCCACGAAGACTTCTGATATCGCGATGCAAGTCGCTCGCGGTGTGGTCGGGCGGGAGCTCAATCCCCAAGATCACGCTGACTTGATCCAACAATCGATGCAGCGATTGCCCAGCCAAAACTAGTTCGATCGCGGCATCCGCTCGCGGACGTCGCGGTTCCCGTTTGTCTGAGGCGGACAGAGTGATTCATCGATAGAGCACGAATCGCCGATGCCGCTGAAGATCCCAGGCCTGAAGGCCTTGAAGTCCAAATTTTTTCGCCGTCCTCCCGCCGAGATTCCTGAAGTGTCTGAATCTGTTTCCCAGCCCACCGCGCTCGATGTCGGCGCCGAACAACTCGGCAAGACCTATGCCCGAGCATTGTTGGGTGCGACACAGGCCGAGGGCTCGACCGATCAAGTCATCAACGAACTCAACGAGTTGTGCGACGAGGCACTCGCTAACAGCGATCAACTTCGCGCGGCTTTCGCTTCGCCTCGAATCGACGCCAGCGAAAAGTGCCGTGTGCTCGATCGCTTGCTTGGTGGCTCCGCCCATCCGACGTTGCTGAAATTCCTCAAGGTGATGGCGAATCGTCATCGTCTCGCGCACGTCAATGCGGTTCGCGACGCGGTCGTTAAACTGCACGACGAGGCAACCGGCCGATTGGCCGTCGAAATTCGCACCGCGGTGCCGATGACCGACGACCTGCGAGGCAGCGTCACGCATCAACTCAACATGCACTTCGGCAAAGAAATCCGGCTCAAAGAGATTGTCGACCCGTCCGTGATCGGCGGCACCGTCATCCGGGTCGGAGACACCGTGTTCGATTCCTCCGTCGCGAGCCGACTCGACAAAGTCGGCCGTGTCGCGGCCTCCGGATTTGCTCGACAACTGATCGAGAAGTCGGAACAGTTTGTCGGCAACTGATCGCCGATCGCCCCCACAATAAACAATCCATTCAACGCCTTTTCTTTGAAATAAATAACGGTACGGTCCAGTGAAATTCAACAGCGATGAGATCGCATCGGTCTTGCAAGCCGAGATCGAACAGTTTGATAGCAAGATCGATGTCCGCGAAGTCGGTACGGTCTTGGAAGTCGGTGACGGGATCGCTCGGGTATACGGGCTCTCAGGCGTCATGGCCGGCGAGATGGTCGAGTTTCCAAACGGATCCATCGGCCTCGCGTTTAACCTGGAAGAAAACAGCGTCGGTGTCATCATTCTCGGTGACTACCTGACGATCGAAGAAGGCGACGAAGTCAAAGCCCTCGGAACCCTGCTTTCGGTTCCCGCCGGCGACGCCGTGATCGGCCGCGTCCTCGACCCACTGGGCAACCCGCTCGACGGCAAAGGCCCCGTGCAGTCGGACGTCACTCGCCCGGTTGAAATCATCGCGACCGGCGTGGCAGAACGCAAACCGGTTACCGAGCCTCTGCAAACGGGTATCAAAGCGATCGACGCGATGACACCGATCGGACGTGGTCAACGTGAGCTGATCATTGGTGACCGAAAAACCGGAAAGACTGCCATCGCCATTGACGCGATCCTGAACCAAAAAGGTCAGGGCGTGAAATGCTTCTACATCGCGATCGGCCAAAAGGACTCCGCTGTCGCGAGTGTCGTCGACGTGCTCGAACGTTACGGCGCGATGGAATACACCACCGTGATCTCGGCCGGTGCCTCCTCGCCCGCTCCGCTGCAGTACATCGCCCCGTACGCCGGTACCGCGATGGCAGAACACTTCATGTTCAACGGCGGACACGCGTTGGTCGTCTATGACGATTTGTCCAAACAAGCGACTGCTTATCGTCAGATGAGTTTGTTGATGCGTCGTCCACCAGGCCGCGAAGCGTACCCAGGGGACGTTTTCTACTGCCACAGCCGTCTGCTCGAACGATCCTCGAAACTCTCCGACGACCTCGGTGGTGGATCGATCACGAGCCTGCCGATCATCGAAACTCTCGAGGGTGAGGTTTCCGCCTACATCCCGACGAACGTGATTTCGATCACCGACGGACAGATCTACGTCCAACCCGACCTGTTCTTCTCCGGTGTTCGTCCGGCGATGAACCCGGGGATTAGTGTTTCCCGCGTCGGTGGTGCCGCTCAAACCAAGGCGATGAAGAAGGTCTCCGGTGGTTTGCGTCTGCAACTCGCCGCTTTCCGTGCACTCGAGGCGTTCGCACAACTCGGTACCGACCTCGACCCTGCCACGCAGAAGGAACTTGACCGCGGTTACCGCATGGTCGAATTGCTCAAACAACCGCAATACCAACCGCTTTCGGTCGCCGAACAAGTCATCAGTATCTACGCCGGTACCAACGGCATGCTCGATGACGTGCCCGTCAAAGAAGTGCAACAGTTCGAGAAGGAAATGTTGCAGTTCATCAACGACAAGCACAGCTCGCTGATCAGCGACATGACCGCGAAACCAGAACTGAGCGACGAGATCGTCGATCGGATCGTCGCCGCGGTGAAAGAATTCAAAGCCGTTTACAAGGGAGGCGATAAGTAACGGGAGATCGGTAACTGCTGCGTTCCGTTCATCTGTTACCTCATCCCCTCTTACTTTTGATTAGCCATGGCCAACGCACGTGCTCTCGACAAGCGACGCAAGTCGATTCGAAACATTCGCAAAATCACGCGAACGATGGAATTGATTGCGACCGCTCGTTACAAGAAGGCGATGGATCGGGCTGCGGCCGCTACCGCGTACACCGATCAAATCACGAAGATCGTCAGCCAATTGGCCGATGCCGGTACCGACGTTCAACACCCGTTGCTCGAACAACGTGAGAAGGTTCGGTCCTCTCGCGTTCTGGTCCTCGCCAGCAACCGTGGGCTGTGCGGCGGTTACAACGCGTCGATCCTGCGAACCGCGATGCCTCACATCAAGAGCGTTCGTGAAGAGATTCCGAATGTCAGCATCGATGCGTCCGGAAAACGGGGCGTCAACGGACTGAAATTCCGCGGTATCGAAACCGACAACAAATACCTGCAGTTCGAAGACCAACCGGCCTACGACGAAGTCGAAAAGATCGCGAACGATTACCTCACCCAATACATCACGGGCAAAATCGATCGTCTCGACGTGATCTACACGAAATTCATCAGCACGTCGAAACAAATCCCGATGGTCGAAACGCTGTTGCCTCTCGGATCACTCGGCGGTGACACCGAAGACGACGCGCCGCAAACCGGTGGTGGCGAGAACTCGCACTATGAGTTCCTGCCTTCGGCCGAGAGCATCCTCGAGGAAGTCGTTCCGACGAGTTTCAAAGTCAAGTTATTTAAGTGTTTCCTGGACGCGGCCGTTTCCGAACAGGTGGCCCGGATGATCGCCATGAAGGGCGCCACCGAAAGTGCGGGCGACATGATCAAACAACTCTCGATGACCTACAACCGAGCTCGCCAAAGCCAGATCACCGGCGAGATCATGGAGATCATCGGTGGCGTCGAGGCCCTCGAAGGCTAGCCACTCGAGATCCGACTCCTTTGCGAGCGGGCTCCAGTGGTCAAGCCTTTATCTCGAACGGGAACCTTCTCGAACCGGAATCAGGCTCGATACAATCAGAACCCTGCTCCCACAAACTACTTTTCACCACAACTTTCCCACCCAGCTAGAAGCTAGTCGCTAGAAGCTAAGAGCCCTATCCATGTCTACCGCAACCAACGTCGCCGGTCGTGTTTCTCAGATCATCGGTTCGACTTTTGACGCCGAGTTTCCCGACGGCCACCTGCCTAAGATCTACAACGCTCTGACGATCAAGAGCGAACACAAAGGCGTGACGGTCAACCTCGTCGGCGAAGTGCAACAGCACCTCGGCGGCAGCCGTGTTCGGGCGATCGCACTCGGTAGCACCGAAGGCATGATGCGGGGCATGGAAGTCATCGATACCGGCAAACCGGTTTCGGTGCCCGTCGGTCAACAAACCCTCGGCCGCGTCTTCAACGTGCTCGGTGAACCGATCGACAAACGGGGTGACGTCCAAGCCGACGACTACTGGCCGATCCACCGTGAAGCTCCCCCGCTGAACGAACTGTCGACGAACACCGAGTTGTTCGAAACGGGCATCAAGGTTGTTGACCTCCTGACCCCGTTCGTTCGTGGTGGGAAAGC
>JBICHZ010000371.1:0-18954 GCA_043101355.1 Rhodopirellula sp. JB044 | reverse complement strand
TCGAGCCGACGCAATGATGTCGACGCGTCAAAGAACCACGGACATCAGCAGAAGACATGGAGGAAACTCCAGAGACTACCGTACTCGGTTCTAGCGGAAAAGAACTCGCTCGCTGACCCTGAGTATTTCAGTCCTTCAATTGAGCGTGGTCGCACTCCGGATCGCGCGGGTCCAGCTGTCCGACCTCCTCGACGGGATGTGTGAAGAGGTATTCCCACACGGGTTCGTGTATCAACTCGCCGGTGTCTGGATCTTTTACGGCGGCCTGTCCCGGTTGGACGGCGCCGTGGGCACGGCCTGGGTTGCCACCGACGTCCGCATCGGTGATGAGCCGGCGCGTGTTCGAGTACGGTGGGCTCGCGCGATCAACGTTCACAACTGGCCCGTAGTCGTTTAGTCCCAGCATCTCCCAACTGCGACAGTAGTGATCTTCGGCCCATCCCTGATCGAGCACGTGCGAGAATGCAAAGAAGCGATTGGCCGGCGTCGCGGAAGGGAGTGATTGCCAAGTCTGATGTTGGTCCCGAGGGCCACACAGTGCAACAACGCGTGCCACCTTTTGATGTTTGGCAAACCGAGACGCCGTCGTCGAACCGTGTGAACTGCCCGCGACAATCACCTTTTCCCAGTCGAGGTTCGTTCCATCGGAGTTGAGGAATTGCCCCCATTTCCCGTCGACGTTTTGGTCACTGAGCCATTTCACCAACAGGTAGGCACGCTCCGCCATCGAATCGGGTTTGGCAATCGCCACTTCGTCGCTGGTGTCGATTCCGGTCGCGGCTTCGAGACGAAGATCGCCCCTGCATTCCGGATCGACGGGTTTGCCTTGGCAACATTTCGAGAACCATTTATTCGCATAGTGGACTCGGATCGCATGAAGTCCATAACCGTTGAGTCGCTCGAACAGGGCCGAGTTATGTGCCATCAACCAAATCACCAACCGACCGCGTGATGGCACGTTCGGATCAAACCAAGCCTGTTGCATATCGGCTGGTTTGCCGTTTTCGTCGTCGATCAGGAAACCAATCTCGGGGTACGCGCGGACTCTCGAGTCGATCGTGCTGGCCCGGACGCTGACTCGCACACGACCTCGGGTGGAAGAGGCCGTCTGCGGCTCATCGGCGAGTAGACCGGGAGTGCTGCAAAAGTAGGCAACTGCGAGAGGCAGCACGCAGAGACACACTCGAAAACTCAAACAGGTGGAAAACATTGAACGGTTATGGCGGTGGGGAGAATGAAGGCGTCACCGTAACGCTTCTGCAGGGGCCGTATGATAACCCATCACTCGCATCAATACGGCTCAACCGCCGATATTGGGAACCGCCGCGATCTTAGGCGGTGTTTTGACGGCGCACCAATTTCGCACACGCTGAAGAAATTCGTCGTCTTCCATCCCAACGGCTTCGACCCGCGGGGAGCCGGATTGAATCAGATGCAGCAACGCTGACTTGGTTTCGGCCAACCGTTGACAGACCTTCGCCTGTTCGTCATCCGAGAGCGGATGGGGTTGCAGTTTCATCTGGCCGTTGGTCGAGGCTGCACGCACGAGTCGCGTCAAACGGTTTTCATTCGCGGCGAGTTTTTCGCCTTCGAAGTAGACGCGTCGCAGATGACCGGATGTATTGAATTGAAACACCGGATCGACGCCGTCGAACACACTCACCGCCTGCGGGCTACGCCATCCTAGGACGTACTCGTGTTTCGTCAGGTCGTTTGTGAGTCGGCCTCGTTCGGGAAGGTTAACCCCTTCCGCTAGGAGGTCTTCCCGGTCAGCTTCTTTTCGTGCCATGTGTCTGCGAATCACCCTTTCAAGGGATCGAGCAATTTTGGATCTTGCCCGCGGCTAACATGTATGCCGGATCGCGTTGGAGCCGGACCGATGCCTCGGTTCGGCTGTGATACATCAGGTCACGATGTTACGCAATGCGCGAATCGTCTTTGGTCGATTTCGACTTGGCATCGATCCGATTGCTTTTGCGAGACAGTTGCGGATCTTCGTTTTCTTCTCGGTTCGATGTGGCCGCGACTTTGTAGGTCAGGCCGTGGACGGTTTGAATGATGATGGGTGCGTTAACGGGAACGAACATGACAGGGGTCTCGCAAAACAGGTCTTTAGACAGCGGGTTAGGTAACGAAGCGTACGTCATAAACGAATGTTTCGACGTTTCATTTGACGCATCGCAATTTGGATGCCAGTAGTTCCCTGAAATGAATGAACGGCGATTCGGGTTATGACGATTACCCCGGACCAATGTAGCCGCTCGCTGCCTCAACGCCTTTCAACGGGAAATCATCCCCCTTAGCGAGCAATGTGAAAAACGAATGAATCGCCCAAAGACGGGTGTCTTCCTGCGACTCAGTTGCGCAGGCCTGCGAATTTGCTAGCTACTTGCCTCAAATTCATGCACCGTGATAACGATCCGGGTCTGAAAGATGATGATCCGCCTCGCGACATGCCTCAGCGAAAGTTTGCATGGCGGCGGAAACACGCGTCAAAGTCGGCGAGAGGTCGCACAATGCTTCTCTTTCGAACTTGCGAGCCGGCTCATCCCGCCATTGCTGTTTGGTTTGCTGCCACTGTTCGACAAAGTCGAGAAACTCCTGGCGCACACGCGACTGGCTTTCGGTCAGCGGACCGAGTGGGAAAGGTTGCATGACCGTTTAGATTCCCTGGGGGTTGAAAGTCCGCAGCATCTTGCGGCCTTTGTAGAGGTGAAACAGATCGGTGGGCGCCGGTGGGCGCATCCGTCCTGCGGTCGGCAGGTCCATCGTCTCCAACCCGTCGGTGACCACAACGCACTCGGTTCCTCCGCGAACGGCAGTGAAGACGGCCGCGGTCTCCTCCAGAAAGAATCCGAGCAGGGCAGGCTTCACCGCTTCGTACTCGTTTCGCTCGAGATACGTTTGCAGTGGTTCAATGAGTCTCCGTTGGGCTTCGTTAAACTCGGCCGCAGGAACGGTGAAGATATCATCGTGCTCGGCATGCCAACCGGCATAGATGGCGTAGATGTCTTCCGGCGGCAGGTCGGCGACGTCGGCGTTGAGGGCGAAAACGGTCGGCCCGGAGATGCCGATGTTGCTGTAACTGCGATCGCCAAAATCGTACTGAAAACGCACCAAGAACACGTCGACCGGATCGTGGTAGCTCGGCCACAGCATCCGGCGGGAATCGACAACCTCGACCGAAGTCGGCGGCACGCCCATCTGTTGGGGTTGAGTCAACCAGAGAGCGATTTCGGCTTCCGCGGTGGCCGACGGTGTGCGGTACTTCTCGTCGATCTCGTCGGAGAGGTTGAGTTCGTCGGCGTAGGCGATGGCCCGCAGGCGGGCAGAAGGCTCCGCCGACAAAGCGATCAGCCGCTCCTTCCCCGACGGCTGCCCGAGTCGCGCCAACGCACCGGCGGCTTCGCACTGGACACGGCGATGACGAAGCTCAGCGGCTTTGTTGAGTTCAGCAATCGAGCTTTCTTCGCCGATCAAGCCGACCGCATCGCAAAGTGAAACCGCGAGGGCAACGGCCTCCCCGAGGATCGCCTGCACTTGCTCGACATCGGTTCCAAAGCTGCGTGGGTCTTCTTCGAATTTGGCGAGTCGCTGCGACACATTCCGCAAGAGTGCGTTGAGCGCGTCAATGCGGTTGCTCGCGGGATGCGAGTCCACCTGGCCGCTGCGGAACAGGTGACCGGCGAGGTCGAGAATCGGGGCGGCGAGCGACGGTTCGGCAAGGCAATCGAGCAAGCCGGGAAAAACCGCATCGACCGGCCAATCGTTGTGCTGCATCAGTGGGCTGAGAATTTGTCCCGACGCCATCCAACCCCGCGGGGGTGCGTCGCTCAATGTTTGCACGAGCGCGCCGAGTGATTGCTCGGATCGGATCATCGCCAGCAAATGCATCAACAGATGACGGTTGGCAACCTCCGGCGACAACGCGGTAAGGACTTTGACGAGCCAATCGACCTGCAGACCACGTACGGCATCGTCGTCTCCGGCCGCCTGCCCTTGCAAACATCGCAAATGGATTAAACGCAACAGACCACCGGTCACGGCGGGATCCGCATCCGGCAGTTGATCGGTCGCGTCGGATAGCAGCGAGAGCAGATTTTCACCGGTCAATTGATCGTTGTCAGCGAGCTTCTTCAGTGCCAAGCCCCCCCGGACCGGATCCACGTCACGCGTCAGGATCACACCGAGCACTTCGTCCGGTTGCGTCATGTCGTGAAGGTCGGCGTTGGTATTATCGAAATCAGGCATCAGGCTGCTCACCGCGAGGATCGTAGGTTAGCGACGGGTCGATGGCCGTGGACCAATTCAACGACGCAACATCGGCTTCGGTTGCCCAGCGGCTGAATTGAGGGTCGTACAACGGTTTGCCACTGACAGGACAGAGCGGCGATTCGGAATCGGCGTAGACGTGCACGCCGTTGATGTCGGGTTGCAACCAAATGGCTTCGCACTCGTCACAAACCACGAGACCATGGGTCAGTTTGAGCGATCCATTTTCGTAATCGAAAAAGGCACGGACCGTGCAAAGTCCACCGCCACAAATCGGACATTGCCCGATGCTGTAACGCATGCCTTCGTGGTCGCCCGGTCGGGAGTCGCTGCCCGGCGGGTCCGAAAGCGAGTCGTTTGAGTCAGGTTCGATTCGTGTCACGTCGTGTAACCCTAGCGGAATGATTCGAGAGTGTTCGATGTGGTTAGAGCGGGTAGGCGGTAATGACGCGGTTGCCTTCGAGGACCAACTGAACTCGGCGGGCCATCGGTTTGCGACGTCGGTTCCCTTCGCGGCCTCCCACGAATCCCACACGTTTGCCCATGTCGACCGTGTAAATGGTGCGTCCTTTGTCGGTTTTCTTCGTGGTTCGTTTGCCGGCTTTCGCGTTTTCATACGCCTTGTCGATCGTTTTCAACGCACCTTCCATCCCACCATCGAAGACACCATGTTTGCCCGGTCGCCCGGGTTGATCGGAGACATGCCGGCGCAGGTGTTCGAGGCGATGACCTTCGGCGCTGCCGGGCGTGTACATCAAACCGGCCGGCGAGATATAGCGGTCTCGCCCGACTTCGCGGAGCAAACCGTACTTCAGCGACTCGTCCGCGTCGGTCGACGTCGGCTTGTTCTGCGACGTGGAATCCGACTTCGCGTTGGACGAAGACATCCGATCGGCGAGCGGTCCGCGTTGCGTCGTTTCCGTTTTGGCGTTGGAGGTTGACGACCTTTGGGCGGCCGCAACCGTCGCCGAAGAGTCCTTGAGATTGGCATCTCGTGACTCGGCCGCGTCGGACGCTCGCGAAGATCGCGTTGGCTGGTCATCGACACGCTTGGCGACGTTGTCGTCTTTGCGGACGGCGTTGTCTTCCTGGGCGATCGATGGCAGGTTCCAACCGGTCGCCTCGTTGATCGCGGGACGCAGAACCGTGTAGCCGCCGATCAACAACGCGATCACCACACCGGCGACCGTAGTATTTTTTTTGCCGGAGGTGTGAGTGTTAGCCATGAATAAAATATTTGCGTATCAGTCGAGAGAATGAATCAGACATGAAAGTAGCACTTTCTGGGCTCTTTGGCTAACCTGCCCCCCGGCGGCGATACCGTGTGCCCCGCAGCCAACGGTTGATCAAACGGGTCGGATGAGATCATGGATCGGGCGTCGACGCGAATCCGAGCGGGCCGATCTTCTCGATGTCAGCGAGTTGTTCGTCACGTTTTTTGAGGTTGGCGCTCTTGCGTTTGGTCCATGACGCCGCCATTTGCCGATCGACGCGATGTGTTAGCGGCGGTTCATATGCAAATTCGCGGAGCACTTCGATCGATTGGTCGGCCGAGCGAGGACTGCGATCCATCCAGGCGTCGAGACCGTCGTTGCGGAGAAAGAACGGCGAACGATGGTGACCATGCTCCATCACGTACGGCAGTGCGGGACGCATGACCAAACTCATCCGAAGGTCGGGCTCCTGGTTGGGTTCCTGTTTGAATGAGAAGATCGCCGCAGCAAGCAAGAGTTTATCTTTGGTGGGAGAGAAACTCACTTCCGTGCCTGCGGTTTCGCCCCAATAGCACGGCTCGCGAAACGAGGTCATCGGCACGACGCAGCGGTATTTTTCAAACGGTGTTTTCCAAGGCCACTTCGTGCGAGACTCAATCCGTGTGTTGTTCAGAAGGTAGCGGGGCCCGCCTTTTCCTTTCCCTGAGTCGCCGCCCATGCCAAACGTCATCGGGCGAATCTCTCGCATGCCGTCACGATTGATTGCGAGCGTCGGCGCTGGGGCGAGCGGGAAAACCTCCTCGGGGATGTCAAAATCGAAGGTTGCCTGAGCATCGAGGTGTTTGCAGATGTCATGCAAATTCGTACGGACGTGAAAGCGATTGCACATCTTGATTCAGTCTCGGTTCAAAGTTGAGGCCGCATGACCTGCCAAACCGACGAGGCTGCGGTCACGTCATCGCGCCCCGCCTTGGCGCGTCCGTAAACGACTCGGTTATAGGCATCGACGACCTGGATTGCGGATTGCCTGAGATTGGGGAACTCGGCGACCAACCGACGTGTGTATTCACTCGGTGTTTCATCATCATTGCGTGTGACCCCTTGTTCTCTGCCCCATGCTTCGAGGGCTTGGAAGGTGACCACGACAACCTGCCCGGGATCCGTGTTGCCGACAGGGTTCTTGAACGAGGAAAACGGCCGCAGCGACCGTGAAGGTTTCGGTGCCGAAGCGCGGGCAACCGGTTCGATGGTCTCGTCGTCGGAACCTGCCGACCAGCTATTGAGCCATTCGAGAAAAGCGTGGCGATTGAGGTACGCGTAGACCGCGATCAACGCCAACAACCCAACGATAATGAGGAACTTAATCAACCCAGCAAACCCGGACAGCAAGCCGGACCAATCCGTCGGCGGTGATGGTGCGGCGGGAGGTGTTTGAGCAGGTGGGGGCTCCGTGTTCGCCGCTTGATTTTGCCTGCGTTTATCGGGTTGAGGATTGTTGTCTGTGTCTTCTTCGCTCGATGATTTCTCGGACGATCGCTCGCCCGCATCGGACGGCGGATCATCGGATCGTGTTTGATCCTCGCGATCGGATTCGTTTTGACTGTCATCCGACTTGCCGGGTTGTGATTCTGGTTCGTTCGACTTTTGCGTGTCGCGGTTCGGCGAATCTCTCTGCTGCTGGTTCGATTTTTGTTCGGGCGTGTCCTGTTGCGGGGAACCGGACGACTGCTCTTCAGCAGATTGTTGGCTCTGTTTTTGCTGGCTCTGAGTTTGTTTGCTCTGTGCTTGTTTGCTCTGTGCTTGCTTTCCCTGTGCCTGCTCGCCTTGCTTTTGCGATGGCTGCTTGGACTCGCCCTGCTTCTTACTCCCTTCGCCTTCACCCTGCGGCTTGGATCCATCGGACTTTGTCTTGCCCGAATCATCGTTCGATTTCTCGCTAGGCTTTTTACCGCCGGATTCTTTTCCGGCGGGTCCGTCGTCTCGCTTTCCGGAGTCGCCTCCGGGCTGGGCACCTGGCTTGGACACGGAAGGCAATTCCGGTGCATCGGATGGTTGACTCGCATCGGGTCTGGGGGCACCTTGAGCCTTGCCGAGGGTGCCCGGTTGGTCGGCACCTTCGTTGCCCCACCCGTATTTACTCGCGGTTGTCGGAGAGGTGTTGGTCAAGAAGTCGAGCATTTCAAACGAGACGATCGCACGGCCCGGCATCGGTGCGAGAATTGCCAGTACCAAGATCACGACGATCAGTCCGATGCCGCCGGCCAACCACGCGGCGGTGACTTGCGTCGGCATCTCGGTGTTGCGTTGACGCAGATACCGACGCAGATTCAAAAATGAAGTCACGACCAACAGCGATAGACTGGCGAACAGATACGACGCGAGTTGCCAGCGTGCGGTCTCCCAAGAGCCTGGATTGCCACGCAAGAAGAACTGACCGATCCCGAAGAGCGGCAACGCGCCGAGGGCAAGGTACAAAACGGTGCGTCCGGGCTGATGCCCGTGCAACGCATCACGTTGAGTGTCCCGGCTGTCCCTGTCAGTCGGTGCCGAGTCAGTGGCGATCGTGCGTTTCCGCTGGGTGCGACCACGCAACTTCCCGAGCCATTTCTTCGCGCTGTCAACGAGGCCTCGCCCGCTGCTATCGACTCCATCGTCGACGATCGTGCAGTCGTGGACGATGCGGTCGGCGAGATACCCGACCGTCATGATGACGGCTGCGGAGAAGATCGGGTTGCCGAGAAACCGCAGCATGACCACGAAGGTTGCGACTCCCAGGGCGACGGCGTACACCGACGAGTAACTGCGACTCTCTTCAATCGTCACACGGGCGAGCGCGGTCGCGCCCATCGTGTACCAGAAAAGCGCCCACATCACTCGCTGCGGATAGTTGCCCTGATAGAGCACGAGCATGAGAAACCCCGCGAGGCTGTTGAGCATCCAAAAGATCAACAGCGGCGCAAGGCCGATCGCGACGTAGTCGGCGAGTGTTTGGTAACGACGATTCAAAATCGGTGCGCAGCCGAGTCGGCAGGCGGTGTGAGGAGGCGAGTGACGAAGAGCCACTATTCTAACACGTCACGTGGATCAAAAACGAATCCGCCGCTAACGTGCCTGCTCACACTGGTGCCATTCTCCCGGCCGCTACGAGCGTTCAAGAACGAAGCAGCCAATATTGCCCGGCATCGGTGATCTGAATTTTGGCGAATTCAGCCACCGGGGATCGCACACGCCGAATCTAAGAACTTTCAAGAGGCCCAAATTCTCTAGAGGCCCAAATCGCCGAAGAGCGGCGTGCTGAGGTAGCGTTCGCCGAGGCTGCACATGATCGTCACGATTCGCTTGCCTTTCATTTCAGGCCGGGCGGCGATTTGAGCGGCGGCACACATGTTGGCCCCGCTACTGATTCCCGCGACAATGCCTTCCTCTTTGGCCAGGCGTCGCCCCCAGGTGAACGCGTCTTCGTCATCGACCTGGATCACATCATCGAGGATCCCCGTATCGAGGTTTCCCGGGATGAAACCGGCACCGATCCCTTGGATGCGGTGTTTGCCGGGCGACCCGCCGCTGATGACCGGCGAGTGAGTGGGTTCGACGGCGAATGCTTTGAAATCGGGGTTTTGGCTTTTCAGGAACCGAGCGGCTCCGGTGATCGTTCCACCGGTGCCAACGCCGGCGACAATCGCGTCAATTTTCTGATCACTATCGGCCCAGATTTCTGGCCCCGTGGTGGCTTCGTGGATCGCCGGGTTGGCGGGGTTCTCAAACTGCTGCGGCATGAACGCGTTGTCGGTTTTGTCGACGAGGTTCTGTGCCGTATCGATGGCACCTTTCATTCCGTCACCGGCAGGGGTGAGAACGAGGTTCGCTCCCATCGCCCGCAACAACGCGCGACGTTCGACCGACATCGACTCGGGCATTGTCAGCGTGAGTTTGTAACCTTTCGCTGCACAGACAAATGCCAATGCGATACCGGTGTTGCCACTGGTCGGTTCGATGATGTGAGTTTCCGCGTTGATGTTGCCGTCACGTTCGCCGGCTTCGATCATCGCAACGCCGATTCGATCCTTGACGCTGTTGAGCGGTTGGAAAAACTCACACTTGGCAAACACCGTCGCGCCGCCGGCGGGGACGAGACGATTGATTTGCACCATTGGCGTGTCACCGATTGCACGAGTGACGTTGGTGAAGGTCGTTCCACGAGCCATGAGATTTCTCCTAATGAGCACTGAGCCTGCCAGTGATTAGCTTCTAGCTGGGATGGGGATTTGCGTGGGTGATATCGATAGATGCTCGCGGCGATTGCGATCACGCCGCGAGACGTTGTGAGGAAAGCAAAACGTCCGTCAACCGTGACGTCGTTAAGCCACCTGCCAGGTATCGCCAGAATTGAAGAGAGCCATCAGATCGCCTTCGCCCTTCTTCGCTTTGGCGGTGGTAACCTGTTCGTTGATCTGATCGTTGTAGGTTGCGACACCTTCAACGCACCGCAGAACACCGATCGGTTCTGGCATTTCGGGATAACGCATTCTCGCCAACATCATTTGGATCGCTGGATTGGGATCGTGCGCGTCGTGGATCAGCAGGTCATCGGACGGGACGTCCTCGGTGTTGACAACTTCGAGATGGTTGCCGGTCAGACGAATTCCTTTCTCGCCCTTGGCACCAAAGATCAACGGTTTGCCATGCTCGAGCTCGACAATGTTGTCGGCACGTTGCTTGCGTTCTTGAGCGTACGCCATCGCGCCGTCGTTGAACACATTGCAGTTTTGATAGACCTCGACGAGCGAGGTGCCTTTGTGAGCCGCGGCCGCTTTGAGCGTTTCGCCGAGGTGTTTGACGTGGGCGTCGATGCTGCGGGCGACAAAGGTTGCTTCCGCGGCCAAGGCGACCGACAGTGGGCTGAGCGGGTGATCGATCGCACCCATCGGCGTGCTTTTGGTGATCTGCCCCTCGACACTCGTCGGGCTGTATTGGCCTTTGGTCAGACCATAAATGCGGTTATTAAACAGGACGATGTTGACGTCCAGGTTCCGACGCAAGCAGTGAATGAAGTGGTTACCACCGATCGAGAGCGCGTCGCCGTCACCGGTAATGACCCAAACCATCAACTCCGGCCGTGTCGACTTCAGGCCGGTCGCGAAAGTCGGTGCACGCCCGTGGATGCTGTGCATGCCATAGGTGTTCATGTAGTACGGGAAACGACTGCTGCATCCGATGCCGCTGATGAAGACGGTCTTTTCGCGAGGAAAGCCGAGTTCGGGCAGCACCTTTTTCATCTGCGCCAAAATCGAGTAGTCACCGCAACCGGGGCACCAACGGACGTCTTGGTCGGATGCGAAATCAGCGGCTTTGAGTACAGGAAGATTCATGAGGAATAAACGGATGGCGGAGGACGATGGGTTTAAAAATGGTGACGTTTAGAAAGAGGCACGGTCGGGCGGTTCGACTCGCCGTCGCACGCAAGATGTCGCGGTGACGGCGAGGCAGCCCAACTCGTTTCGCTTCCTCACATCATCCTGCTTTGGTTTGGCGAAGGGTCGTGGCGTGATGGGTGATCGCATCGACCAATTCGGTGACCGCGAACGGCTTGCCTTGGACCTTGTTGATGCCGACGCAGTCAACGAGGTATTCCGCACGCAGCAACATGCGAAGCTGGCCGGCATTGAGTTCCGGCACCAGAACCGTTCGGAACGAACGGAGCAGCGTACCGATGTTCGATGGCAGCGGGTTCATGTAGCGAATGTGCGCGTGGCTGACGTCGTGACCGGCGTCGCGGCATTTCGCGACCGCGGTCAAACATGCCCCGTAGGTACCGCCCCACGAAACGACCAGCACGTCGCCGGACGTCGCGCCGAAGACGTCCTGTTCTGGGATTCGTTCGGCGATCTTGGCAACCTTCGCGGCCCGCGTGTCCACCATGTGTTGGTGGTTGTCCGGGTCGTAGGAAACGTTTCCGGTTCCGTCTTCTTTTTCCAGACCACCGACGCGGTGCATCAGCTCCGGAGTACCGGGGATCGCCCACGGTCGGGCGAGGTTTTCATTGCGGCCGTACGGAAGGAAGGTTTCACCCGAATCGCTGGCCGCCGGATGCGAACATTTGATTTCAGGCAAATCCTTCATGTCCGGGATCTTCCACGGTTCGCTGCCGTTTGCGATGTAGCCGTCCGAGAGCAGCATGACAGGCACCATGCACTCGGTTGCGATACGCCATGCCTCGACGGCCATTGCGAAACAGTCCCCAGGCGAACGTGGTGCGAGGATCGGCATCGGGGCCTCGCCGTTGCGGCCAAACATCGCCTGCAACAAATCGCTCTGTTCCGTCTTCGTCGGCAATCCCGTACTCGGTCCGCCACGTTGCACGTTGACGATGATCATCGGCAGCTCGAGCATCACGCCGAGCCCCATGGCTTCGCCTTTGAGTGCGATCCCCGGCCCGCTGCTGGCGGTGACCGCCATCGTTCCGCCGAACGCCGCACCAATGGTCGCACAGACCGCCGCGATCTCGTCTTCGGCTTGGAACGTTCGCACGCCGAAGTTTTTGTACTTGGTCAGTTCGTGCAGAATGTCCGAGGCGGGCGTGATCGGGTAGGTGCCGTAGAACAGGTCTTTGCCGCTGACCTGCGACGCGGCGATCAAGCCCCACGCGAGGGCTTGGTTGCCCATGATGTTGCGGTAGGTGCCAGGCTCCAGCTTGGCAGCCGCAACCTGGTAGCTTTCGCCAAAGACTTCCGTCGTTTCACCGTACGCCCAACCGGCACGCAGAGCCGCCATGTTGGCGTTCATGATGTCCGGCTTCTTCGAGAATTTATCTTCGATAAACCGCAGTGTCGGATCGAGCGAACGACCAAACAGCCAGTAAACGAGGCCCATCGCGAAGAAGTTCTTGCACCGGTCGGCAAACTTCGTGCTCAGACCGAATTCGCTCACCGCGTCACGGGTCATCTTGGTCATGCTGACCCGAACCACCCGGTAGGATTGCTCGATCACGTCCGCATCGAGCGGATTGCTCTCGACTTTGGCGAGCTTGTATTCCTTCTCGTTAAAGCCGTCTTCGTTGGCGATCAAGATGCCGCCTTTGCGGAGGTCGCCAATGTTGGTGACCATCGCCGCCGGGTTCATCACGACGAGGGCGTCGAGCGTGTCACCGGGAGTGAAGATTTCCTGGCTGGCGAACTGCACCTGGAAACCGGACACACCGGCTCGTGTTCCGCGTGGTGCTCGAATTTCCGCAGGGAAATCGGGGAACGTCGCCACGTCGTTGCCCGCCAACGCCGATGTATTGGTCAATTGCGTTCCGAGCAGCTGCATCCCGTCGCCCGAGTCGCCACACAAACGCACGGTAATGCCTGAGACGGTTTCGACAGTCTTCGATGTGGCGGGTGGAGTACTGGTATCAATCATGGAAGGAGCGGAGAGGGCTGTAGAGGAAGCGGCGAAGGCTTGGAGGTCGTCGAACGGTTAAGGACGGATGCGGCCCGCCGTGGCGATCAAATTTCGCCGTCAAATCGTATTCAACGCGACACTATGGATTTCTCAGGTGTCCCGTCGCCGAAAAAACGATTGGATCGATGGCGATCCGGTGGTCACCGGGCGACCTAGAAACCCCGTTTCACTGCGGTAACGGAGCCCCACGCACCCGAATTAGGCGGGTTGTAGGGACTCGAGGGATTTTATCGAGCGTTGGTGACCGTCAAAATTACCCTAATCGTATCTTTTTTAATAATTTGCGGGAATGGTCTTTGTTCAATCCCGGTTCATTTCGCGAACGTAAACCGCCAACGAGGTCTCGAACGTGGACCTGTCGATCTTGTACTGTGGTTGCGAGTCGGTGAAGTGATTGCAGTGCTCGGAAACCACACGGTAGAGAAAGCGGAACAAATGCCGAGGGACGCGAAGCGATTCAAAATCGACGAGCATCCGGTCGTACGATAACGAATCGTCAAACAGATCCTTCGGCTCCGGTGACTTCCCGTCCGCCGCACAGGCTTGCATGCGTGCCCGGGTCAGGTCATAGAGCGACTCGCCGGTCCACTGGAAGGCCGGAATCACGTTCTGCTTGTCCAGTCGAGCCCGTTCGTGGAATTCGCGACTTTCCCGCTCAGTATCACGGTAGAGCTCTTCGGGCAACATCATCTTGAACCCCATGCCGGGGTGCTTGAGCAATTTGTTGTCCAACAACGGCCAAACGAACCGCCGCATCAACTCAGGCTTGCCGCCGGTCATGTGCGGTTCGTCCACCCGGTCCATCAGGACGATCATCCCGTCAAACCCCAGTCGTGATAAAACACCCTGGAATTTCCGCAGCAGCTCATAGCGATCGTCGGTGCGATCATACCGAGGCATCGGTTGGCTCTCGAGCTCCTTGGCGGGGAACTGCATCAGGACCTTGCGAACGGCCGCGGTTTCGCGCTTGCCGACTCGCATGTGCCGGTGGATTCCCGCAGCGGCGAAGTGATTTTTCACCCACCGAATCAGATACGGCAGTTTGCCGAAGAAAACGAGGATCGGAATCAGCCACAGCAGATTCCACGTGCGAACGCCGTCCTCGTCGGCTGAGTTTAAGAACAGCCAACCGATCACGCACGTGACCAGGACCGACCAGAGGATCGCAAAATAGAAATCCAGCGAGGCGGTCCAGTTGTGATAGCCCAACTTGGATCGGAGCTGAGCGAATCGACCGGTGAAGGTGGACGAGGTCGATTGGTCGTAACAAGCCGCCAGGAGCAGCAAGTCACGGGCATCGTTGCGATCGAGTTTGGAAATCCGCTGGGGATCGATCCGGTTCCCGTCGTCTGATTTCGGGCGGAAGTCGACGTCATCGGCGAGCACCTGATCGACCAACTCGGTCACACCGATGCACATGATCGAGTCCATGTGATCCCAAAGACGCCACGCGTCGAGAGCTTTCTCGGGCTTCCTCGCGGCACGTTTGCCGAGCCGTTCGCAGAAGTGATCCAGGAACGGGTTAAAGTCGTCATACCGCAAGATGTAAACGCGCCGGTCCGGATTCTGTTCGTTGAACTGGATCAGATGCCGGTCGACTTGCAAACGCATCGCCGTTTTCCCGGACCCCTTGGGACCGAAAATGATCGCGGTCGCCGGTTCGGTGGGATCGCCATAAACCTTGTCCCACGCGGGGTGATAGGCGTTACGAATGCAGTGCTGTTTGAACACCGGGTCCGTTTGTGCGTCCTCTTCTGCGAAAGGATTCCGAACGATGCCGTGGTGTTCGAGGAAGTTTTGAGTATTCACGCGTATTGACGTTACTGACCGACGGAAGTGACCATTTTTTTGAACGATTCGCTGTTGGCTTTGATAACCGCCTCGGGGCCAATCATTTTGACGAAATACTGACGACGGCGTGGCGAATCACCTTCGGGTTCGACCAGGATCGCTCCCATCATCGCGTAGCCTTCGTGACGGACCATGCGACCACCGGCAAACGGTCCGCCACCCATCCGCGTCGCATACTGTCCGGATACCTGCACGGTGTGCACCGCCCATCCGCCGCTCTGTGTTTCCTTTGGACCGACGGTTTTTCGATCCGGGCCGCTGAACTGGCCGATCCATCGATCGATGTTCGCCTTCACGCCACCACTGGCGGGCATCATCGTGACGCGGGCAGTTTGAGCATCTTCGCCTTCGCCGGCGGATGCCTGAAATTCGTGTTCGATAATATTGTTGGCCTTGGGGGCCCGTTTGAATTCGGCCGGGACGACCAGCGTGCCTGCGCCGAAGACGTCAATCTTCTCCGTCGTCGTGGCGGTTTCGTCACCGGATGCCCACATCGGTGCGGCGAGCAGGGTGAGCACAGCCATGATCAACGTTCGTGGTCGCGTCAAAGCACAATTCATCGGAATCACCTTGGGCAATTGGGGGTGGGGTCAGGCAATATAGGAACACGATACTGTCTTGAGGCTGTCAAGATGAGGGGTCTAATCACGTATTTGCGGGGAAGGCGCCTCTGAGGCTGACATGGAATCCGATGCGGACGGATGCGAATCGGATGCGGGAGGACGCCCGGCGGACTATCCTTCCGATCAATACATTGTCGCACCAGGACACTTTTTGCACCGACAACGGTTGGCGAGCGGAATGTCTGCTGGCATACTATTCCGCGTCGTTGCAGCAGCAATTGATCCCGCCTTAACCACTTCTGGAGCCCTTTTTAGTGGCTAAAATCCTGCTTCTCCCGCTTCGATTGGCTGTCGGCTACGGCCTTTCACCCCGCCTTTTGGGGCACATTGCAATCGTCATGTTGGTGATCCTGCGGATCACGATCGGCTATCACTTCCTCAGCGAAGGCACCGAGAAATACCACGCCGGCAACTGGACCGCGAAGCCCTTTTTCGCTAACGCGACCGGCCCATTTGCCGGGCAGTTTCGCAAAATGGTGTGGGACCACGACGGCGCGATGCGACTGGATCTGAAACAGTCGCAGATCATTTGGGCCACGTACCGCGACGCGATCGCCAATCACTATGGTTTCGACGAAGAGCAAAAGGCCAACGCCCAGCGAAACTACATCGAGGCCGTTGAACAATTCAAATACATCACGGAACTCAACGCGAACGAGATTGAGGAGTTCCAGTTAGGCCTGGAGCGGGTCGAATCGCTCGATTTGGACCCCGTCCGCGACGGCGTCAGTTCGCTCGGAGGCCAACGTGAAACCGTTCGGCGAGAGTTGACCCAATTGATCACCCCGACGCTCAACCAAATCGACATGATTTGGGAAAACTACGAGACCTCTCAAAACCAACTCGCCACCGACGAACAGATCGCCCGGCATCCCGCGTACAAACTGGTGCGTCCACGAAATGCCATGATGGATACGAGCCTGATCGACGTCATCATCCCCTATTTCGACATCGCCTTGGGATGGTGCCTGATTCTCGGCTTGTTCACCTCGGTCGCATCGCTCGCATTGGGTGTTTTCCTGCTTTCGGTGTTTCTGAGCCAGTTCCCACCGACGACGGGACCGGGTTCGTCGAACTATCAACTGATCGAAGGTTTGGCGTGCTTCGTACTCGCGGCAACCGGCGCGGGACGTTTCGCCGGACTGGATTTCTTCCTGCACCTGATCGTTCGAAAGGTCTGCGGACCTGACGAAGCGGCCGGTTAACGGTTCCAACAGATCGCCGGTTGAATCGGGGGAGTTTCACCTGATTCGACCGGTTCCCACCTACTCACTCACCTCTAAGCACCTTCCCCCGACGGAATTTCCTCTGCGATGGTTGATAAACTCTCAAAAGACCAACGTGACGTTGGCGAATCAAACTACTACAACGCCGTCGGCAGCTACTACGATGTCAACCGGCGTGATTTCTTGCGTGGCGTGGTCGCCGCCGGCGCGGCCGGTGGAGCGGGTGTCGGTGCGGCCTACTTCGGCTATGGCAAAGTCAACGACCCTGTCCGCGTGGCGGTCATCGGCACCGGAGACGAAGGCAATGTTCTGATCGGTGGCTGCAATCCTGAATACGTGGACGTCAAAGCGATCTGCGATATCCGACCGTTCAGCCAACACCGCGCTTTCCATGGCGATTGGTCGAGCTCATCGGCATTGAAACGCCGGCCCGGTTTGATCAGCGTCGCCGGTTACAAAGACGAGGCCGAAGCTCGCCGGAACGTCAAAGTCTACGACGGCAGCAACGGCGGCATCATGGAATGCCTCGATCATCCGGACATCGAAGCCGTGATCATCGCACTCCCGCTGTGGTTGCACGCACCGGTCGCCGCTCTCGCGATGGAACGTGGCCTGCACGTCCTGACCGAAAAACTGATGGCTCACAACGTGGCCCAGTGCAAAGTCATGGCCCGCATGGCTGGCGAATTGAAAGACAAGGACGGAAACCCGATCCATTTGGCGACCGGCCACCAACGTCACTACAACGTGAAGTACGAAAACGCGGTCAACCTGATCCGTTGGGGACTGCTCGGTCAATTGCACCACATCCGTGCCCAATGGCACCGCGGCAACCTGCCCGGCGGCGACAGTTGGTCGATGCCGATTCCGGGTGGCGAAATGATCGGTTCGGAACGCTTCGATCGCATTGCCAAAGACATTGAATATCGCAAGCGAGCGTTGAAGGAAACGCGAGATCCCGACGAACAGGTTCGCTTGAAGAACGAGATCGCACTCTGGGAAGCCTGGGATGCGGACAAGAACGTCGACCCGAAAAAGTTCGGCTACACCGATTTCTCCGTCGGCGACAAACTCTTCACCGCCGCCGAGGAATTGCACCGATGGCGATTGTTCCAACGAACCGGTGCCGGTTTGATGGCGGAACTTGGCTCACACCAACTCGACGCCGTGAGCATCTACCTCAGCTCGCTGCGTGACGACGGCAAAAAGGTACACCCACTGACGGTGCACGCTGTCGGCGGTCGCCACATCATGCCGCTCGACCGCGAAGTCGGCGATCACGTTTACTGCATGTTCGAATTCCCTGGGCCTGAGTACGCTCCTTCGTTCGATGTCGGCTATTACGACCGCGTCGAAAACTATCCGAAGTCGAAGAAGGTTAAAGGCGGCTACGAACAAATCGATCCGGTCGCTGGATATGAAACCGATCCGAACAAGAAGGTCGTCGTGACTTACTCGTCGATCAACGGAAACGGCTTTGGCGGTTGGGGCGAAGTCGTGATGGGGTCGAAGGGGACTCTCGTCATGGACAAGGAAACCGACGTTTATCTCTACCGCGGCAGCGACACGAAGAGCAAAGCAGGCGTCGCCAAGAAAGCCGGCGGTTACGCGTTGGACACCTCCGCATCGGGCGACTATGCGGCACCGGTTGCTCAGGCAGCGTCGTCCGGACCGGTCAGTCGCGGTTACCAAGAAGAGATTGAGCACTGGGCGTACTGCATCCGCAACCCGGACCCCGAAAATCGACCGCGGTGCTACCCTGCTGTCGCGATGGGAGATGCGGTGATCGCGCTGGGAACCAACGTTGCTCTCAAACGAGCCAACCGCGGAGAAAGTGGCTTCATGAAGTTCGAAGAAGAATGGTTCGACGTCGACAGTGACGCGACGCCAGACGACAGCGACATCGCTGCCGAAACCAAGTTCATGAAGAAACCGGTCGCCTAGCCGATCGTCTTCACCACGAAAAGAAGTTCCGAGCCCGCCGATCGTGTCTTTCGATAGGCGGGCTTTTTTGTGGCGGCGTGTTTGGGATGGCAGCGTCACACCAAGAACAGACACTCGTTCCTGGGGCGTTTTCATAAATCAAATCTTGCGACCTGAATTCTGGTGAATTCAGCTACGGGATCGGGATCGTCGAATTTTAGAATTCACTACGCTAGCGAAACTCGCCAAGAGTTTGTCGATTTAATTCCGTTAATGCTCACGATAGTCGCCGCTAACAACGGGGTCGGTGGAAAAACCAAGAAGCCATCAACGCGGGGTACGCGGCCCACGTTTAATAAAAAAACACCCCAAAACGTAGGCCCCCCCCGTGGTGCCCCCCAA
>JBICHZ010000370.1:0-3128 GCA_043101355.1 Rhodopirellula sp. JB044 | reverse complement strand
GGTCGCTTCGGTTCGCGGGTATCGTGTCCGGCACGGCATCCCATCACGCACCACTCAGTTTCGTTGGACAGATGAAGCGGTCAGCCGCCTCGGCCAAGAACCCGACGCGGACATCGCCGAATCTCTCGGAATCGATGTGGTGAAGGTGGCCAGCAAACGGCAATACCTCAAAATCCCTGCCTACCGCGAAGCCTCGAACGTTCTGAAAGATGATTTAACGATGCCGCTAGGATTCGCGAATGTGAATCCTGGCGAACCCGACTCCGGGTATCGCACACGTCAAATTTCACACACGTCAATTTACACAATGCCAACGCGTTTGCTTCGATGCCTGCCACGTCGCGCAAATGCGTTTCATCCTTACCGCAGGTACGCCGGCGTTGGATACCTCGCGTTGACCCGCGCCGGATCGTAACGCCCGCCTTCGTCTTTGAAGAATTTGCGAAACACCTTCGCGCGGTAGACGTCTTTCTTCGGAGGATGCGGCCGGAACGCATCCTGCTGCAAACCGATCTGCTCAAACGGAATCGGCTTGAACTCCGGCATCGGCCGGAACCCACGTTTGAACCGAAAGTCCAACTTCGGCACGCTGACGAACGCACCAAGGTCGATCTCCTCAGGCAACTTAAACACACCGCTGCGGGGCAAGTCCTTGAACCGACCGGTTGTGTTGTCCTCCATGCCCTCGACGGTTCCGTCGCCACCGTGGATATGAAACGGCTCACGCACCTGATGGATATAGTTCAGGTTGACCTGCCCAAACGTCTGAGCAAACGGGTTGGTATCGATCGCCTTCGCCAACAAAGGGAACTCGTCAATCCATGGGCTTTTCTTCCACCCCTCTTCGCCCAACATTTTCGTCAACAAATAGATATTGTCCCCTTTATCGCCGTGGGGTAGGTCTCGACCAAACTTTTCGAGATCCTTCCATCTCGCCGCAATCTCCTCTTCGGTAATCGCACACTTGTTGGTCCACCACATCACGGGGGTTTTCATCGTGATGTTGTTTTGGAACGAATTCAGTGGCCCGGCGAACTGCCCGCCTCCTCGGCCAGATCGATAAAACACGTTGCCGTACATCTGCAACCCCATGCCACCGTCGTCATTGCGAAACGCAAACACGGGATGACCGCCGGGTTCGAGCAAGTGATGCACGAAGTTGTATCGCACCACGTTGTTCATCATGTGCCATTGGGCCCCGCAATACGCGACGTTGAAATCGCCCATCTCGTATCCGATGTTGTAGAACTCGTTGAACTCGATCAATGCGTCGACGGTCTTATAGTTCACCGCGCCGTTCATATCATTGAGAACATTGTGCGCGAAATAGATACCCACACCGTCGAGACCGATCAATCCATAACCGCGTCGACGACACGCGTAAATGTGATTGTTGGTCGCGAAGTTATAACATCGCTGCAACTTCCGATAATCGCCTCCGGATACCGTGAATGCCGATTCGAGATCATGGAACTCGCATCCGGTGATCCCGTTGTGCATCCCACCTTCAATCGAAACCCCGCGACGGTATCCGTTTCGCACGCGGCATCCGGCGACGAGGTTGTACTGACCACCGCCGACCCGAATCGCGAGTTGCCCCGAATTCTCGAACGTGCAGTTTCGAAACGTGACATACGAGGTTCCACGCATATCAACGAGCGTATCGTCGGAAGACTTTCCGGTGTCCTCCGGAGTCGCCGAACCGCCGAGAACCACCAACCTCGAACGTCGAGGATCGAACTTCGGAATTGGCCATAGAAACAACCGCTGTTCCTTTTTATCGAAGTACCATTCGCCCGGCTCATCGAGTTCCGCTAAGACATTTACCAGACGAACTCGCCGAGGAATGGATTTGATCTTTTGAGCGATTCCGTATCGCGTGTATCGAAGCAATCGCACATCGCCATCGCGAATAGCCCCGACCGGTTCGCTCTGAAAATACCAATCATTGTGCAAATAGCCTTCGACCTGCATGTCACCACTGCGTTCGAATTCCTTCGCAACCTGCGGCGAAAGCGGTTCGCGAGTATTGAAAACACCGCCCGTCGGGCTTTCTTTGCTGTACGGTGCGGGCTTTTCGTCGGGACCGAGGAAACGGGTCTTGGGACCTTCTTCGAGGACCTCTTTGATATGGTTGTACCCTCGGTTTGGCCACTGAGATAACTGCAACAGATACCCATCGAGCGACAACATCCCGTAGTTTCCATCCCCGGGAAATTGCGTGGCAACCTCGTCGGAAATTGGCATTTCCAACACTCGCCCACGGGCGGACGGCTTGAGACGCTGCAAACGTTCCGGATCATCAACCGTCTGAAAATCAGCCACCGACAACTCAGTGCCGGCCGAAACAACCACATGGTTGATCCCTTGGCCGACGTAAACGATCGGGGCTGCCTCAGTACCGGAGTCTTCTTTTTCGAGCACGAAGGTTTGATCGAGTTGATAGTCGCCGGCGAGCAATCGCACCTGCACACCGCCGTCGGGAAGACCGTCGCGTTGTTTGATTTCTCGCACAGCGTCCCGCGCCGCTTCCACTCGATGGAACGGACGCTCGCGGGTTCCGTCGCCGTCCTCGCCGGATGGTCGAACATAGAAAATCTTGCCTGGCACCCTAATCGGTGCCAATTGATTCTCTAAGAATCGCTCGTTGTATTCGGGGAACGAATGAGCCGGTTGTTCGATCGACTGCCCGAAGGCAGCCCCGGTGATGAGTACGCTCAGCACCGAGAAAATTACGAGCGCGTGCATCGTATTAGTAGGCAGGTTGGAGAGGCGGGACGGCCTGTGAAAGGCCGATTGAGTTCAGCCAAGAATGGCCGGGTGGGGAACCGCATTAAACTCGAACACGCTAACCTTTTCTACCCTCAACGCTGCGACATTCGCGACCGGAACGGATTCCAACACCGGTGGAGATCGACGTACCGCCGCCAACGAGCAATCCATATACTTCACAACAAACAGCCATTGAACTTCTATTGACTTCTAAGTCGCTCGAACCGCTGTGACAAACGCTCGTGAACGCTCCTTCAATCATCCCGATTGGCGGGAAAGATCCCCAAGCGATACGCCTTGCTGACCGCAGCGGGAGCGTTCTGCACATCGAGTTTCTCGTAGATACGGCGGATGTA
>JBICHZ010000369.1:0-4017 GCA_043101355.1 Rhodopirellula sp. JB044 | reverse complement strand
TACGCGTGATTGACGCGTTTTTCATCCTTTGGACACCACCCGTGAATCATTTCCAGCTCGCAGTTTTTCGTGATGAGAAAGAGGTTTTCGCAGGAAAACTGCCGCTGCCGGTCGAGCTAGGCCGCCAACGGGATGACGATGCGGGTGTTTGTTCGGTGCAGGATTTGGGAGGACGATTTCGGGTCGCGATCACGCCCGCCGATGTCCTGTCTGTTCCCCGCGAGGCACTGCTGATTGAATCCACGCCCGGCGGAATTCAAATACGAAATATACATCGCTACCTGACTTTTGATGTTGGATCACCGGCGCGGTCCTTTGTTCCCGGTGAGAGCATTACCTGCATGCACTCGGTGATGCTTCAACTGCCGAGCGGTTTCAGCTTGTCATTTGAGGTTCCCTCCTCTGTGATTCCGCCTTTGTCGGAGTCGGAGGGTGACGACGACACGATGCGTACGATGCAAGGGTCGTTCGATCTGTCGGAAGCGGAGGAGGCGCCAGCTAGCTTGAACGCGTTCTTGCACGACGACGAAAGCGTTGACCGCGGCAAAATGATTGTCGGTTTGGTCAACCAAGCCCTCGAGGTGGTCCAGAAGTCGGCAGGGTCGGACGAATTCTTGGAAACGGCCGCCAAGAGCGCCGCTCAAATGATCTTGCTCGACAACGCGTACGTTATTTTGCGTAACGATTCCGAATGGCGCGTCGTCTCATCTTACACACGGCAGCAGAACTCTTCATGGATGCAGGAAAACGAGGGCGACGCGACGATTGACCTACCTGTGGGAAGTACACAAATCCTTGCGAGGATTTTGCGTGACCGGCAAACCGTTGTGTTCGAGCCAAAGACTTATCTGCATACCGCCGGATCGTCGTTGCTGCTGTTGGACCGGGCGGTTGCGTCGCCGCTGTTGGATGCTGATCGCAATATTATGGGGGTGTTGTACGGTGACCGAAAGCTCGCGAGCGAGTCCAACGATGTGCCTATCGGTGATTTGGAAGCGGCACTCTTGGAAGTGATGGCGGGCGCGGTATCAGCGGGAATCCTACGCGAACGTGAAGAACAGGGGCGCCGACGTGAGGAGGAACTGCGGTCTTCCATGAATCAGTTCTTCTCCCCGGAAGTGCTCAGCCGTTTGCAGAAGAACGAAAACCTGCTCGAAGGCCGCGACGCCGAAGTTACCGTTCTGTTCTGCGATATCCGCGGCTTTAGCCTGATCAGCGAACGAATAGGGCCACGCAAAACAATCCAGTGGATCAACGACGTCTTCACGACGCTTTCTCAGTGCGTGCTCGACACCGACGGAGTGCTCGTCGATTACATCGGTGATGAACTGATGGCGATGTGGGGGGCGCCCGACGTGCAGTCTGATCATGCGGCACGGGCTTGTTGTGCCGCGCTCGCAATGGTCAACCAGATTGAACCCATTCGTGAAAGGTGGAAACAAGTTACCCCCGAACGGTTCGGAATTGGGATCGGAATCAATACCGGAATGGCTCAGGTTGGCAACACGGGTTCCACGATCAAGTTCAAGTACGGACCGCTCGGCAATACCGTCAACATCGCCAGCCGTATTCAGGGCATGACCAAGCAGTTTGGCGTGACGACTTTGGTGAGTGAATCGACACAGGCGTCTGTGGTGGGAAACCCGCTGCGGACGGCAGGGAACGTCTATTCGAATTTGCAGTTTCGTCGTATCGCGGAAGTGCAACCGGTCGGAGTAACTTCTCAGCTCCTCATTCATCAACTCGCTAGCGACCCCAATATCGGCTGGATCGAAATGCGTGATCGCTACGAACAAGCGCTCAGTGCGTACTGCCAGGGGCATGCCACCCAAGCAGCCGCTGAATTAATCGACCTCGTTGCTGCGTTTCCGGATGACGAGCCAAGCCTATTGCTATTGCAAAGAGTCGTGGATTCCATCGCCGCGAAAGAGTCCAAGGTCGACACCGTCATCCGATTGCAACGCAAGTAGAGTCAGCGGGCGAGTTGACAGAGGCGTGTCCAGCCCCTTCGTGACCCGCAGCATTTGGTTTGCTGCGCAAGTTGGGTTTGTGTACGTCGTCGAAAATGACGTTAGCGGACATCAGTTTTCACCTTCGATCAATCGCCGATGCTTCCATTGCACCAAAACGGACTCTCGACCGATGACGAATGGCACGCCTTGAAAACGCTTTTGGTCGTGTGCCGCTACTGCTCGCCATCGGACGCGGAATCAAACATGTCGGCGCTTCCGGCAACCCTGCAATTACACCCGCATGTTGCTGCAATTCGCGCCTCAATCGACTCGAATGACCGCAAATCACTCGATCATGTGGCTGCCCAACTCACCCAGCGCGATGTTGGGGATGCTTGGTTGCTGTTGGAGCGCCTCTAGGCGGTTCAATGTCCGCTAACATGGTTTTTACGCTGAGGCCTTCGGCACACCTTCCATCTTTGGCAACGCGGGCTGACCTTGGTACAATTTCCGTAGTTCAGGCATCGTTCGCTTCGTTTAGGGCGGTGTCGTAAAAACCTTCCGACGGCTGCTTCTACAATCGGCAGCGTGAGATTCGCCTGCTTAAGTGCAAACGCAATCAGCTGACCGGTAGATTTCGGCTTCTTCAAGCTCGTCTTCTCCTGCGAAATGACGGCAAAATTCAACCCTGATTTTCTCAATTCCAATCGCCCAGCTTTTCGGATGCTGGGCTTTTGATCTGGTTCAGTTAGATTGCGGGAAGTTCGTCTCGCGTCGTGTCTTGCTGGACCTTGATGGTGACCTGGTTCCTGTGGGCCAGCACGACGACGACGACGGTGGGGGAATCCCTCGCCTACGCGTCGGGATAGTTAAGTCCGCGCATAAAAAAAGCTTGGCTGGGAAAGCCAAGCTTTTTGGAGCGACGCGGACGGGACTCGAACCCGCAACCTCCGGATCGACAGTCCGGGGCTCTAACCAATTGAGCTACCGCGCCTTGGGTGAGAGCTTGATCGTCTTGGAGTAGGTCCAATCTTGATCTTTTTGTCTCCGATTTCGACGCTTTTCGTCTCCATCAAAAGGCTCTGAGAAAAGGAAGTGTTGGCCTCCTTGGCTCAGGTGCGTGGAAGTATATCCATGGCATCGTCTCGTGCAATAGGTGTCAGCACGGAGATCGAAATTTCTGTTAATTCCTTGTAGGGTTAAGCGTGTTTTGTGCGGAATTGCCCTGTTTTTCAGGGTGTGATGAATTTTCTCGTCCAAGATCCAGGCAGAATTTCTTGGTTTGTCGCATCGGCCGTTGGCTGTGACCTAGGGTTCGACGGAATTCCATTTTCGTTCGAGCACTTGAGGGAACTCAATATGATGGACTACTTCTTTCTCGCCTTTTCCGTTGTCGACTGGTTTTGGGACTCGTGGTACGAGCTGCGACACTACGCGACACACCTGAACAAAACCCAGTGGGCGATCATGGCGGCGGCGTCGGTGTTGTTTGGATTCGTGTGTTTGAAGGGCAACACCCTGAAAATCTGACGACGTGTGGTTGCAGATGGTCTGGGCTCGCAGGTGGTGTGGGCTGGCAGGCTACAAGAAACAGTTGCGGGCAACTGTTCTGCGATTGGTGATCGGTTTCTTATTTAACGATCGCCAGGAGGTCGCCGGCTTCGACTTGGGTGCCAGGCGGCGTGTGGATTTTCTCGACCGTTCCGTCAGCGGAAGCGTTGATCGTGGTTTCCATCTTCATCGCTTCGAGAACAAGTAGTTTCTGTCCCGCTTTGACTTTTTCGCCCTCGGCGGCAGCGACGGTGATGACCATGCCGGGCATCGATGCGGAGACGTGTGTCGGGTCGTCCGGGTCCGCTTTCATCGCCGCTTTGACCTCGACGTTCAGTGATTTGTCGATGACGGATACTTCTCTCGGCTGTCCGTTGAGTTCAAAGAAAACGGTGCGTGACCCGTTTGGGTAAGGTTGCCCGACGGCGAGGTATTTGACGATCAAGCGTTTGCCGGGTTCGATGTCGACGGCGATCTCGTCACCAGGTTGTTGGCCATAGAAAAAGTTCGGCGT
>JBICHZ010000368.1:0-24145 GCA_043101355.1 Rhodopirellula sp. JB044 | reverse complement strand
TCATCAATCTCGGGTGCACGGCGTTGGAACTGGAGAATCAGGTCGAGAACATTTTGCTCGGCGTGATCATTATCGGAGCGGTCTACGTCGACCGGCTTCGCAGCATGCAGACCTCGGAGGCGGCGACATGAGTCAGAAACAGCAAGTCTGGATCGGGATCGCGTTCTGGGCGATCGTGTTGGTGTTCGGCGGCGTTTGGATGATCGGCGGTCGCGGGCGAGAGCAAACGGGCGACGATCCATCCGTCGTAGTCACTGAGCGTTCTTCGGCGAGTCCCGCATCGCTGATGTTGGGATCACTGTGGACGCCTAATCAGGATTTTGTGATTGCCGATCCGACGGGAGTTGTGAACGTCGGTGACGTCGTGTTTGCTCCTCGACTCTTCGAAACGGGCAGGCCCGAAAACGGGATCGGAGTGCAGGATCCTCATTCGGTTTCCGATTGGCATGAGGTCGGCTATGTGACGTCGGTGCGGATTCAAAAAGGGGCCGCCAATCAAATCACGGTTTCGATGTTTGATCCCGACGCGTGGTCGGACACGGCAACGTTCACGGTGCATCGCAACAGCGGGCGAATGGAAGATGTTCTGGCAACGTTGATGCCGCGGGAAAAGCGAGCCGAATTGCAACAACGTCTCAAGCGAGCATTCGAGCTGCATGCCGAATCGATCGCCAAGGAGATCATGCCATTGATCGTCGAATCCACTCGGGCGACGGTCCCGATCGTTGAGTCGGCGATGGTCGAGTCGGTGGAGCGGCATCGTGACGAAATCGATGCGTTGGTATCTCGCTATCGAGAGGAAATCGTTCGCGAACGGATCGTGCCGTTGGTGCGTGAGGAGGTTCTGCCGATCGTGCGTGCCCATGGGCAAGAACCGGCCGAGTCGATCGGTCGGGAGGTTTGGAACCGCGCGTCGTTGTGGCGGTTCGGATGGCGGGCGATCTACGACAAGTCGCCGTTGCCCGAACGCGAACTCGTGGTGGAAGAGTGGCGTCGGTTTGTCGATGAGGAGGTCGTTCCGATCGTTGAGGATCATCTCGATGAAATCGCCGTGGCGGTCGAAAATATGATCCGCGATTTAGCCGCTAACGATAAACTCCGCAGTGAGATCGCTGATGTTGCCAATACGATCGCGAGCGACCCGGAGGCTCAGCGGTTGCTGAGGACGGTCCTGCGCGAGGCGATCGTCGACAACGAACGTATCCGCGAGGCGTGGAGCGAGATTTGGACATCGGCTGATGCACAGGCTCGACTCCGGCGGGCGGGCCAGCGGATTGAACCGCTGCTGCGTGAGCTCGGCGACGAACTGATGGGGACCCGCGAGGCCGGGATCGAGCCGGGATTCGCTCGCGTTCTTCGCAATCAGATCCTGTCCAAAGACCGAACGTGGATCACGATCACACCGGGTGGGGGAGATATGACGGGGGAGTCTGCCCCACGTTTGGAGGAATCTCGGCGATTCATGCCTTACCCCGTGGTGTATGTTGTGCAAAATCATAATTTGTAGGGGCGTGTGGGCCGCGTCAAAAATTTCGCCGTCCTCACGGATTCTCTACGACGCCCCGGATCTTCTCAAAACGTAAGACAGCCCGTTGCCACGCAGCCGACTCGGACCGCTCGCCATTGAAACGCCGTTGGGTTCCAACCCGACGAGTAAGGACGCGCGTGTGTGGAGGGCGGTGCACGTTTCGCTCCGCAAGAGCGTTGCGGTGCGTGTCTTTCATGTCGCGTTCGGAGGGACGTTGGAGTCGCGGACTCAGTTCGCCGAGGAGTGGGCGCGGCTGAAGAAGCTCGACCATCCCGCGATCTGCAAATGCTACGGCGGCGGTTTCGAAGAGAGTGAAGCGTACCTGGCCCATGAGTTGATCGAGGGGCCGACGCTCGCCGACGAGATCGCACGGCGTGGGCGGTTGCCGTGGGAGAGCGTTCTCGATCTCGCCGAGCAGGTGACCGACGCGTTGAACTATCTGCACACGCGGGGCATCGTGCACGGACGTTTGGCGGCGGACAAGATCGTGATCGCGGGACTCAGTCCGGTGGTCATCGATGTTCGTGGCGAAGACGGCAGTGCTCCGTTTCGTGACGGGCCGTATCACTTCCAACGTCCGCCCTCGCCCGAACAACTCAAACGTCGCCCGCCGGAAGCCCCCGGGATGCACGATGCCGTGACGCCGCGCAGCGATTTGTACATGCTCGGTGCGATGCTGTACGAAGCCCTCACGGGGGCGCCGCCGATCAGTGGATCAACGATTCAAGAAACGACCGCGAACCTCGAGTATCAAACGCCCACCTCGGTCGCCTCCACGGTGCTCGATACACCGGTGTGGATGGACCGGTTGGTGATGCAACTGTTGTCAAAAGATCCGACCGCGCGGCCGGTTTCGGCGGAAGCCGTCAAGTTGCAACTCGCCGAAGTCCGCCGCCGTTCGATGTCGCGAAGTGGCGTGGCCGAACATGCGTCGTCTGGGTTCAGCCCGCTCGCGGTGACCAACCAAGCCGACCGGGAAGAGGCCCGCGTGCTGCTCGGCAAGCACGCTCAACCGGAACGCACCGAACGTGTGATCGACGCAACACCGTGGCACGACAAAGCGTGGGTGTTGCTGCCTGTGTTGGGACTGCTGCTCGCGATGTTGGTGTGGGTGGCATGGCCGTTGAACGAAGACACCATGCGTGAGCGAGCGGAAAAGCTGCTCGACGAAGGGACTCGTTCGTCGATGTCGCAGGCACGAATCAGTTACCTCGAACGGATCGTGCATCAGTATCCTGATGGCGAACACGCCGCGTGGGCGGCCGAACAAATCGACCGTGTCGAAATGCTAGAGGCGGAGCACGCGTTGACGGTAAAACTGAATCGCAATTTACCGCTCAAGAACGAAGCCGAACGGTTGTGTGCCGAAGCGATGCGGTTCGAAAAGTTTGGCGACAACGCGACCGCGATCGATAAGTACCAAAGTCTGATCACATTGCTCGGTGAAGAATCCGATTCCGGTGAAGGTGACGACGCGAAGTTCGAAGAGTATCGGCCGCTCGTGAATTTGGCCCGTAGCAAGATCGCACGGATATCGGCGAGTGATTCCGATCAGAGCGAAGCGGCCCGAATCATCTCGGCAAAAATCGAAGAGGCCGATCAGTTGTACCTGCAAGGACGTACGATCGCGGCGAAGAAAATTTGGTACTCGATCGTGGAGTTGTATGCGTCCAATGCGGCGGTGGCTCCGTTGGTGAAAACCGCCCAAGATCGACTCGCGGAAACCTCCTCCGGCGGTGCGTCGCGGGGCGGATCGATCGGCAAATCGCGGGAGAGTGGCGGTGAGTGACGCGAAAACCCGCGGGTTCGTGATCGCACCGGGATCGGTACTGCCCGAGTATCTGCGTGCCGAACAGGCCGGGCAGGTTTCCGGCGACGGGGGCGATACCGAGCGGGGCGGGGTGGAGCGGAGTCGATGGGCGGTATTGACCGTGTTGTTCGTCGTGACGGGAGCGTTCGGGTTGCCGCTGTTGTGGCGGAATGACCGTTTCTCGCTGGCCGGGAAATGTTTTTGGTCCGTTGCGGTGACCGCCTACACGGTCGCTCTGTTTTACGGCATGTTTCTGGTGGTGCGGTGGAGTCTCGGGGATGCCGCGATTTAGCCGAATCGGTTATTTTGTGCTTCGGCAACCAAACGTTTGAACGACCGAACGAGAAAGCCGCCCCAATCTGATGTCCCGGCCGCCACGACGGAGGCCTGCGGAACGGAAACTGATCATTGCCTTCCCGCATTGATGTCTTCCCGCATTGATGCCTTCCCGCATTTATATTGCCATGCCGACACAACGACTCGCCGCGAACCAGCATCCCGTTACCGTGATCATCGGGTTGGAAGTTCACGTGCAATTGAAGACACAAACGAAGTTGTTCTGTGGTTGCACGACGCAGTTCGGAATGCCCGCCAACAGCCAGGTGTGTCCGGTTTGTTTAGGCATGCCGGGGGCGTTGCCGGTGATGAACCGCGAAGCGATCAAATTGTCCGTGCGGACGGGGTTGGCGCTCAACTGTGATATCCCGCCGCTGACGAAATGGGACCGGAAACAGTACTTCTATCCCGATTTGCCCAAGGGGTATCAGATCAGCCAGTTTGATCTGCCGATTTGTGCCGATGGATTCGTCGAAATCACCGACCCGGAAAATCCGGACGAAGTCAGACGGATCGGGATCATTCGTGCTCACCTCGAGGAAGATGCCGGCAAGAGCATGCACGATGAGTCGTCCGGGGTTGCCGAATCGAAGATCGACCTGAACCGATGCGGCACGCCGTTGTTGGAGATCGTTAGTCAACCGGATTTGCGCTCGGCGGATGAAGCCAAGGCGTATTTGAACGAACTGAAGTTGTTGCTCACTCACCTCGGTGTGTCCGATTGCGAAATGCAGCAAGGCAGTCTGCGGGTCGATGCGAACGTGAACTTGCACATCGATGTGGACGGTAAGAAGGTCGCGACGCCGATCGTCGAAATCAAGAACCTCAACAGTTTTCGAAACGTCGGGCGTGCACTCGATTACGAAGCCGAGCGTCAATTGATCGCGTGGGAAGACGACGGATTGACGATCAACGACGCTCCCAAACGCACGTTCGGTTGGGACGATGTCAACGAGCGAACGTTCGCCCAGCGTGAGAAAGAGGAGTCGGCGGACTATCGTTATTTCCCCGACCCGGATTTGTTGCCGGTGCGATTGCCTCGCGAGTGGGTCGAAGAGATCGGGCAGACACTCGGCGAACTTCCCGCGGCGACGCGGACGCGTTTGCAGGATCAGTTCGGGATCAAGACGTACGATGCGGACGTGATCGTGAACCAAGGGCCGGAAGTGATCGAATATTTCGAGACGGCGGCAACGCGTAGCGGTGATGCCAGGAAGACGTCGTCATGGATGATGCAGGACGTGATGCGGACGATGAAGGAACGCGAACTCGACGCGAAATCGTTCCCAATCCCTGCCGAACGGTTGGGCGATTTGGTCAAGCAGATCGCTGATGGTAAGCTCGATAATTCACGTGCCCGTGACGTGTTCGAGTACTTGCTCCAGCACGATGATAGCGTCGACGCGGCACTCGCGGCGTTGGGCATCGAAGCGGTCGATGAAGATGACTTGGTCGATCTGTGCCGCGAGTTGTTGGCGGAAAACCCGCAAGTCGTCGCGGACGTCAAAGGTGGCAAGCAACAGGCGGTCGGTGCCCTGATCGGAAAAGCACGTGGCAAGAACCCCAACGCGAACCCCAAAGTCGTTCGGCAAACGCTGCTGGATTTGATCGCGGAAATGTAATCACTACGGTTTTTGTTTGATTCGCTGGATCGCTTTCTTTGCCAATCGGGGCAAGCCTCGGCGAATTTCTTTCCATCCCGGCTCGGCGTCCTTTTTCGGGCGGACGACCAGGTCGTAGCCGGTGGGGATCGCGTCACGTTGCGTTCGGAACGATTCGCGGATCAGACGTTTCCATTGATTCCGCGTCACCGCGTTTCCCGTTTTCTTTGGAATCGTGACACCCATTCGTGTCGGTCCGTCGACTACATCAGTTCGCGGCAGCGCGAACACGACTAGCGTTCCGTCGGCGGCGCAGCCACCACGGCGTAGAACGCGGGTAAAGTCGTCGCCTTTGACGACTCGGATTGATTTGGGGAACTCGTTGCTGGACATGACGAACGTTTCGGGAAACCTCAGAGAGTGATTAGCCGACGGGTAGCGGCAAAGAGGCTTTAAGCAACGATAGAAGACTCTTCCACGCAGACGAACAACAACCGACCGCCGACAATCGTATGAGTCACGCGGCCGTACAGTTCGCGGTTTTCCATCGGTGTGCTTTGGCATCGCGACAGGAACTCGCTCGCGTGAACCGTCCACTGCGATTCCGGATTGATGATCGTCACATCCGCCGGGGCACCGATGCCGAGAGTTCCTGCAGGCAGTTTGGCGATCTTGGCCGGGTTGGTCGACAAGCATTCGATCGCTCGCGACCAGGACAAGATGTTGGTGCGGACCATATCGGTGACCACGGCCGAAAAAGTCGTCTCGAGGGTCGCGGCACCGAACGGGGACTCATCGAGGTCGTTGCCTTTTTTCTCGCCGGCCCGTGGCATGTGCCCGGATTGAATCGCGTCGATCGTTCCGTCCGCAACGGCGTGTTGCAGCGTTTCGACGTGCGCGGGGCTTCGCATCGGCGGGTGGACTTTGAACCGCGAGTCGAACGATCGCAACAACGCGTCGCTGCCGTGTAGGTTGTGCGGGCACACCGATGCCGTGATCGCGATCCCGCGATTTTTGACGCGGCCGATCATGTCGATCGCCCCCATCGTGCTGACCGGTCCGATATGCAGTCGCCCCTTCGTTGCCTCGGCCACACGAACGTCGCGAGCCACCGCGAGGTCTTCGGCTTCGGTCGGCAATCCCTTCAGACCGAGGACCAACGAGACTTGACCGTCGTGCATCACGCCGCCTTCGGCGAGCCCCGGAACTTCCGGTCGGTCGAAGATCGGCAGATCGAACATGCGGCAGTAATCGAGGGCTCGTTTGAGCAACGCGTCGTTGGGCATCGGCCGCGGCGAATCGCTGAATCCGATCGCACCGGCTTCGGCGAGAATCGCGAGTTCGGCCATCTGTTCGGCCTCGCGGGCTTTGCTCAGACAAGCGATCGGATAGACGCGGACACCGCCAACACGTTGTGCGATTTGCGTGACCAGTTCGACAGCGGCGGCGGAGTCGATCACCGGGTTGGTGTTGCTGCAGCAGAGCACTGAGGTGTAGCCACCGGCGAGGGCCGCGTCGCTGCCCGTTTGGATCGTTTCGTCTTCCTCGCGGCCGGGCTGTCGGAGTTCCGCACCGAGGTCGACCAGTCCTGGGGCCACGATTCGGTCGCGGGCGTCAATCCAGTGTGTGTCGTGCGGGACGTCCCCGTCGCTAGGATCGATCGCTGAGATGTGGCCATTGACGATCAGCAACCGAGCGACTTTATCGATCCCATGAGCCGGGTCGATCACGCGTCCTCCGTCGATGACGATCGGTTGGTTGGGCGAAGGGGTGGCGAGGGTCATGGCGATCTGCGAAATGGGAAGCAGGGTGGGCGGTGAGGCGAATCCGTAGGAGCGGCTAGCTCGACGCGCGTTCGTGGGCCCCGGCGAGCAACCACAACGCCGCCATGCGGACGGCGATTCCGTTGGTGACCTGTTCGAGGATCACCGAGTGCGGTCCGTCGGCGACCTCCGGTGTGATCTCGACCCCGCGGTTAATCGGCCCGGGGGCCATGATCAGGATGTCTTCTTTGGCACGCCGCATCCGGTCGCCGTTCATCGCGTACAACGCCGCGTATTCACGGACGCTCGGAAACGGGCGAGTGTACTGGCGTTCGAATTGAATCCGCAGCAGGTTGAGCACGTCGCAGCGTTGGACGATGTCGTCGAGTCGGTGGGCGACTTCGAATCCGATTTCCTCCCAGCGGTGGCTCACGAGAGTCGGCGGGCCGCAAATGATGACGTGAGCACCGAGAGCTTTCAGCCCCCAGATGTTGCTCCGTGCGGTGCGGCTGTGTGCGATGTCGCCGACCATCGCGATGGTCATCCCCGAGAGCAACTCGCTGGCGTTGACGGCCGGGTCCATCCAGTTCGCAGGGCCTCGGTTTTGCAAAATCGTGAGGATGTCGAGCAGGCCCTGGGTCGGGTGCTCGTGCGGGCCGTCGCCTGCGTTCAGCACGCTGCACTGGAGTTCGCGGGCGAGCAAGTGCGGGGTGCCCGGCGTGTGGTGCCGCGTCACGACCCAATCGACACCCATGGCCTCGATGGTCTTCGCCGTGTCGACGAACGTTTCGCCCTTGGCGACGCTGCTGCCCGAGCTGCTGAATTCGACGGTGTCGGCACCGAGTCGTTTGGCGGCGAGCGAGAAACTGTTTCGGGTCCGCGTGCTGTTCTCAAAAAACAGATTCGCACACGTTTTTCCCGACAGGAGGGAGAGTTTGCGCCGACATCCGTCGGTTAAATCCTTCAACGTTTGAGCCGTCGCCAGGATCGCTTGCAACTCGTCCGACCGCAGTCGCTCGAGATCCAACAGGTTCTGGTGACGCCAAATGGCCGGAAAGGTCAGCGGAGGGGCTTCGGTCATCGTGTCCATAAGGCCAGATTGTAGGAGCTCGAGGGATTTTCGACGAGCGGGCAGAACGCAAACTTTTTTACGCGACAGGCCGACAGACACAAGACTCGAACCGCCGAAATTTCAAACCGATCTCGCTAACGCGACCCCGCAGAACCGTTGAACCGCAGAACCGTAGAACCGCAGAACCGCAGAACCGCAGAACCGCAGAATCGTAGGCCGGACCGAGCGCATCGCTGTTCCGGCGGGTCGCGGTTGATCAGCGTTCCGTTCTGGGGAGCGTGGTTAGCGTCTCGGTGACGGTTGAGTGAATGCCAACAGAAGCCAACCGATGATCCAGCACGTGCCGCCGATGGGCGTGATGGCGCCGAGCCAGGGGGTGTTGGTTAGAACCAGCAGATAAAGGCTGCCCGAAAAGAAAACGATCCCCGCGAGGGTCAGCCAGTAGGATGTGCGGAACACGCGTGTTCGCTGGACCGGTAACGCCACCATGACGAGCAACACGATCGCGTGAGCGAGGTGGTATCGGGCTCCGGTATCGAACTGGGCCAACCGCCGTGCGAGCGTTTCTTCGTCCATCGAAAAACCGGCCAATCGGTCCGGCAAACCGTGGGCTCCGAACGCACCGATCAAGACCGCCAACATGCCCGCGATCGCCGCGACGCGGAGCATCGTTTTTTGAGAGGCGGCGTTCGATGTCGAACCGTCGGTGGCGGGGGATTGCTCGTCGCTCACTTGACCGCCAGCATCCGTTCCAACGCGATCAAACTCCACTTCGTCGTTTCCTCGTCAACGCTGATTTGATTGACGAGGTTGCCGTCGCGGAGGTTTTCCAGTGTCCAGCACAGATGGGGCAAGTCGATTCGGTACATCGTCGCACACATGCAAACCACTGGGCTGAGGAAGTGGATCTCTTGCTCGGGATGTTCGGCTTTGAGTCGGTTGACCAAGTGCAGCTCGGTGCCGATCGCCCACTTCGTTCCCGGTTCGGATTCTTGAACCGTTTTGATGATCTTCCCGGTGCTGCCGCTGACGTCGGCGATGTCGTTGACGTCGCGAGGGCATTCCGGGTGAACGAGGATTTTGATGCCCGGATGGTCGGCGCGGAATTTGGCGACATGTTCGGGGCGGAACATTTGGTGAACGCTGCAGTGACCCTTCCACAAGATCACGCGGCTGTTTTCGATTTGGGCGTCTTCGTTGCCGCCCATTTCCAAGGCGTAGGGATCCCACACCGGCATTTGTTCTTCGGTGATCCCCATCGTCAACGCGGTGTTGCGGCCGAGGTGTTGATCGGGGAAGAAAAATACTCTCTGTCCCCTTTCGAAGGCCCATTCGAGTACCGCACGAGCGTTGCTGCTGGTGCAGACGATTCCGCCGTGGCGGCCGCAGAACGCTTTCAAGCTGGCGGCACTGTTGCTGTAGGTCACCGGGATGACTTGTTCGGTGTCGATGATTTCGCTCATGTCCGCCCAAGCGGCTTCGACTTGACGGATGCCCGCCATGTCGGCCATCGAGCAACCGGCCGCCATGTCGGGCAGCAACACGTCGACTTTGCGTCCGTCGCGGGCGGCGACCCGATCGGGCCGGTTGGCCAAAATGTCGGCCGTTTCGGCCATGAAGTGGACACCGCAAAAGACGATCGTGCGGCACTTGCTGCTGCCGGCCGCCATTTCGGAGAGTTGGTAGCTGTCGCCCCGCAGATCGGTGTGCTCGATCACGTCGTCCTGTTGGTAGTGGTGACCGAGGATCAGCAGTTCTTCGCCGAAGTGGTTGCGGACGGCTTCGATGCGTTCGCGCAAGACCTCTTCGCTCAGCGTTTTATACGGAGCGAGCGGCAACTGCGATTCCGACGCAACACCCGCAGGGGCCTCCTGCGTTTGGGCAGCCATCACCGGCATTTGGGGAGCGTCGGCGGAAGCGTTCGGCGTCGGGTCAGTCATCGATTTCCCTGAAAACGAGCGTGAAAAGTGTGAGGTGGGGGTTCACGAAGTTGATTCTACCCGTGAGAGCAGATTTCAGAAACTGTGGGGGTCGGGAGTAGGTGTGAGCTGTCGGTCGGGGCGAGGTGTGCGCTGGATTCGAGGCAGTGCGTTTCCCGTATAGCCTCTCCTCATTGACCGGCGTTGAGCGGCGTGCCATTGCCCAGCGGCTGTTCGGATCGTTGATGCAAGGCCGGTTAACCGATCACCGAGTGATCGGCGATGCTCATGAGATCGACAAGCCCCCACCCGCTGCGTCCCGCATGCACCTGCCACCTGCCACCTGCCACTGTCCAATTTGCAATTTGCAATTTGCAATCCCAACCCTGCCAACGTCGCCTCATTACCCTGTAGACTAAACCGTCTCCCCAGCCGTAAAGAAATTCGGTCCTCCCTCCTGCCCTACCTGCCTCCACCCGCCATGTCTGCTAAATCTTTTTGTGGTCGTACTCGACGTGAGTTCCTTTGGGAGTCCGGTGCCGGGTTTGGGGCGGCGGCGTTGAGCGGGATGCTAGGGACGGATGAGTTTTTTCCGTCTGCGGATGCTAGCGATGCGGTGGATTCCCTGCCGGGGCCGATGGCGGTCAAGCCCCCGCATTTCGCGCCGAAGGCCAAATCGGTCATCTTTCTATTCATGTATGGCGGGCCGAGTCACATCGACACGTTCGACTACAAGCCGCAGATGAAAGGCATGGACGGGAAGACGGTGGATGTCAAAACGTTTGGACGCGGTGGGCATAAAGCGGGAGGACGGATCGTCGAACCTCGCTGGGATTTCAAACAATACGGCGAGTGTGGTAAGTACGTTTCTTCGTTGTTTCCCAACGTCGCCCGGCACGTCGATGACATCGCGTTTTTGCATTCGATGACCGCCGACTCACCGATTCACGGTTCGGCGATGTTGATGATGAACAGCGGCAAAATTCTGTCGGGCAATCCGTCGTTGGGGTCGTGGCTGACCTATGGCCTCGGCAGCGAGAATCAAAACTTGCCCGGCTACGTCGTGATGCTCGATCCGACCGGCGGCCCGATCAGCGGTGCGAAGAATTGGTCGAGCGGTTACATGCCGGCGACTTTTCAGGGCACGGTCTTTCGTACCCAAGGTGCACCGATTCTCGATCTCGCACCTCCCGGTGATCTCACGCCGATGGCTCAGCGGCAGATTATCGATTCGATTCAGTCGGCGAACCAACGGCATTTGGCCTCGCACGCCGGCGAACAATCGTTGGCGTCGCGGATCAGCAGTTACGAGCTGGCTTACAAGATGCAATCCACTGCACCGGAGGCGGTCGACTTGTCGAGCGAGACGGCTGAAACGCGGGCTCTCTACGGAGTCGACCGGGCCGAGACGGCTGATTTTGGCACCCGTTGTTTGCTCGCACGGAGATTGGTCGAGCGTGGCGTTCGGTTTATTCAACTCTACAGTGGCGGTGCGCATAACGACAACAATTGGGACGCACACGGCGATTTGGAAAACAACCACAACAAGCACGCCGGTGCGACCGACCAACCGATTGCCGGTTTGCTGACCGATCTTAAACGTTCCGGCTTGCTCGACGAGACGTTGGTGGTTTGGGGCGGTGAGTTTGGGCGGCAACCGACGGCGGAATACGCCAAAGGCAGCGGCCGCGATCACAATTCGTTCGGGTTCACGATGTGGATGGCCGGTGGCGGGATCAAAGGCGGCGTCAGTTATGGAACGACCGATGAACTGGGCAGCGTGGCGGTGGAGAATCCACTGCACGTGAAGAACCTGCACGCAACGATCCTGCACCAAATGGGGCTCGACCCGAATCACCTGTCGTACTTTTACAGCGGGTTGGATCAAAAGTTGGTCGGTGTCGAAGAGGTCGAACCGATCCACGCGATTCTTTGAACCGAACGTGTTTGAACCGAACGAGGCGTTGATTCCGCCGGGACAAGCCCGACGGAAGCAATCCCGCGTGTGAGCCGAGGTGCGTGAGCGCTCAGGTTTTGGGTGAGGTGCGGGAACCAGTCGCGGAGAGGTTCGCCTACGTGTTTTCGTTGGACTGCGTTCGGGCGATTGTCCATTCGATGGCGGCGATGAGGGCGCGGGCTTTGTTGAGCGTTTCTTGGTATTCCATGTCCGGATCGCTGTCGGCGACAACTCCACAACCGGCCTGCACGTGGTAGGTGTCGTTTTGGAAGACGATCGTTCGCAGGGCGAGGCACGTGTCCATGTTTCCGCGGTAGTCGATGTAGCCGACCGCGCCACCGTAGGGGCCGCGACGGTGAGGTTCGATTTCGTCGATCACTTCCATCGCTCGTACTTTGGGGGCACCCGAAACGGTGCCGGCCGGCAAGCACGCTTTCAACGCGTCGAACGCGTCGAGCCCCTCACGCAGTTTGCCGCGCACTTCGCTGCTGATGTGCATCACGTGGGAATACCGCTCGATCACCATGATCTCGGTCAAATCCACGGTGCCGAATTCGGCGACGCGTCCGATGTCGTTGCGGCCGAGATCGACCAGCATCACGTGCTCGGCTCGCTCTTTCGGGTCGGCCAGCAATTCTTTTTCCAACGCCACGTCTTCGGCTTCGGTCGCACCACGCGGGCGGGTGCCGGCGAGCGGCCGAACCGTGACGGTGCCGTTCTTCACGCGGCACATGATCTCGGGGCTGCATCCGACCAACACGCACGATGGGCTGCGGACGAAGAACATGAACGGTGACGGGTTCACGACCCGCAGCGATCGGTAAACCGCGAGCGGATCGACGTCGCTGTGGACGCTCAACCGTTGGCTCGGCACGACTTGGAAGATGTCGCCGGCACGAATGTATTCGACGCATTTGCGAACCGCGTCACAGAACGTTTCGCGGGTGAAGTTCGACTCGACGCTTAATTGGTGACGTTGGTCGGCTTCGAGAATTTCTTCGCACTGATGCGGCAGCGGTTGGTCGAGTTGCTCGATCGTTTGGTCGACTTGACCGGCCGCCTGGGCATAGGCCGATTCGACGTCGCCGCCGGTTTCGGAAATTTCTCGACAATCGGCGAGCGAAACGATCGTGATGGTTTTGTCGACGTGATCGAAAACACACAGCGTGTGGTAGAACGCAAAATCCAGATCGGGCAGGTTGCGGTCATCCTCGGTCGAATCGGGAAGGTCCTCCACATACCGCACGACGTCGTATCCGGCGTAACCGATTGCACCACCGATAAACGGGGGTAACGCGTCGAGCGTCGCGGTACGGTCGCGAAAATGTTTGCGAAATTCGTCGAGCGGATCGTCGCAGGTCGATTCGCGAACTTCGCCCGTCGAGGTTTCCGTTTGCCAGACCGTTTTGCCTTTGGCGGTGAACCGGGCCAACGGTTTGGAGCCGAGAAAGCTGTAGCGACCCACCTTTTCGCCCCCGATCACGCTTTCAATTAAAAACGCCGGGCCGCCGTCATCGAGCAGCTTAAACGCCGTCACGGGCGTCAACGCGTCAGAGAGAAGTCGTCGATACACGGGCACGAAATCGTAACGACGGGCGAGTTCAGCAAATTCGTCAGGGGACGGGTGGTGCATGTTTGTTTCTAAGTGGGAACCGAGGCAGCGGCAATAGTTTGGGCAGGCTGAGTCGAAACGACAACCGGGAACCCATTTCGGTTCATTTTTGCTCGCGTTGACACTCCTAGGGGCAGCGATAGAATCCCTGAACGTTTCTTCGCTACCGAGAAAACCCGCCGACGCCCCGGAACGTAATACCGACACCCCGCGTATCGAGATCCCCATGAAATGTCAGTATTGCGACAAGCCCGCCACCTTCCACATCACCGAGTTGACCCAACCGGGTGGCCCACAAATTCTGCACCTGTGTGAGCATCATGCCCGACAAGTGCTGCAAAAAGACGAACCGAGTCCGATCAAAACCATCACCGGGGCGCTCGCCAAACAGTTGCAACTCGGGCAAACCAAGGAAGAACTGCAGAAACTCGACAAGAAAGAATGCCCGTCGTGCGGCATCACGTTTTTTGAGTTCCGCAATTCCGGACGGCTCGGGTGCCCGATGGATTACACCCATTTCGAATCTGACCTCACGCCCCTGTTGATCAACATCCACGATTCGCTCGAACACACCGGAAAACGCCCCTCCCGCGCGGCCGCGAACGTGGACGCGCAAGCCGAATTGATCGGGCTGCGGAAAGCCATGGAAGCTGCCGTGCAGAGCGAGGATTACGAGACCGCGTCGCAAATTCGCGACAAAATCAACGAGATCCAAGGCGATCCGAAACACCCTGGATACGTTCCACCTGCCGAGGAAGGCAGCGATAACGATGAGAGCGGTTCCGGCGATCCTTCGGCGTGCGACGATCCGGATAAACCGGCCGGGGATTCGCCGGCGTCGGAAGGAGGCGGGCAATGAGGCAAGCCTCTGACCTGTCGGTCTTAGTCAAAAACAGCGGCGAGTGGCTCAAAGGCACGGGCCCGGAATCGGACATCGTGATCAGCAGCCGGATCCGGTTGGCACGCAACCTCGCTGGTTTTCCGTTCATCAAAAAATGCAGCGAAGACGACCGGCGAAAGATCGAACGCCAAGTCCGCACGCGGCTCGAAGCCCTGTCGGGATGGGACGACATCCAATACGTCGATATTGATTCTCTTTCGGAAGTCGACCGCCAGTTCCTCGTCGAACGCCAACTGATTAGTCGCGAAATCGCGGAATCCGAGGGCAGCCGCGCCGTCGCGATCGATCCGTGCGAACAGTATTCGGTGATGATTAACGAGGAAGATCACCTGCGGATCCAGGTCATGCACAGCGGGCTGGATTTGCTCAGCGCGTGGGACCAGATCGATAAACTCGACGACGCGATCGAAGGCGAATTGCTGTACGCGTTCCACCCTCGGTTCGGTTACCTGACGGCCTGCCCGACGAACGTCGGAACGGGGCTCCGCGTCAGTGTAATGTTGCACTTGCCCGGATTGGTGATCACCCAACAGATCGAAAAAGTCTTCCGCAGCATGCAGCGGATCAACGTGACCGTGCGGGGGCTCTACGGCGAAGGCTCGCAGTACACCGGTGATTTTTATCAGGTCAGCAACCAAGTCACGCTCGGCCACACCGAACGCGAATTGTTGACGATGGTTGGCGAAGAAGTGGTTCCGCGGATCATCGACTACGAACGCAAAGCACGTGACTTCCTGATGGAAAAAGGCGAGCAGGATTTGCTCGACGACGTCAGCCGCGCGCTGGGCATCCTCAGTACGGCGAGAAAGATCAGCAGCGAAGAGACGATGCATTATCTGTCCAAGGTCCGCATGGGCGTGAACCTGGGGCTGATCGGCGACGTCGAGGTTGCCACCATCAATAAACTGTTCATCCACACGCAACCGGCACACCTGCAAAAACTGCAAGGCCGCATGCTGACGACGAGCGACCGGCATATCGAACGTGCCAACTACTTGCAACGACACCTTCGTGACAGCGATTCGTTGCCGGAAGAGCTAAACTAGCCTCGATGCCGTTTCGTCACGCTCTTCGCTGGATTGCGTGTTCAAACATGACCGCGACTCGGCAACGTGCGGACACCCGACGTTGCATCGCGACGACTACTCGTTCCGGCGAAAACGGGACGCCCCTACTCGCTTAACAACCTGCTTTGACAGACCGAGCCCTAACGGATTGTGCTATGTCGACCGACGGTGATTCACACGATGGTGATTCGCCCGTGGGAGTCGACTCATCGCCCCGCGTGATCGACGCGAACTCGCGCGAGATCACCGTCAAGGGCGCCCGCGAACACAACCTTCGCGACATCGATTTGTCCCTGCCTCGCGGGCAACTGATTTGTTTTTCCGGCGTTTCAGGCAGCGGCAAGAGTTCGCTCGCGTTTGACACGCTGTACGCCGAAGGCCAGCGGCGGTATGTCGAGAGCCTGTCGAATTCGGCGCGGCAGTTCATGGGGCAAATGCCCAAACCCGACGTCGACTTGGTCACGGGGCTGAGCCCGTCGATCTCGATCAGTCAAAAGTCGACCGGCAACAACCCGCGCAGTAACGTGGGAACGATCACGGAGATTCACGATTTCCTGCGGGTGCTTTTTGCTCGCGTGGGGACGGGATATTGCCCGAACTGCCAAACGCCGATCCAAGCCCAAACGGCCGACGCGATTTTGAGCCGGATGCTGGGGATCGTCGAAGACGCGAGCTTCGAAAACGCGGCCGACGACGCGTCCCTGTGGGTGCTCGCCCCGTTGGTGCGCGGGCAGAAAGGCGAGTTCCGCGATCTATTCGAAGACCTCCGCAAACAAGGGTTCAACCGAGCCCGCGTCGATGGCGAAACGATCCGGTTGTCTCATCCGCCGGTGCTCGACCGGTCCGTCCGGCACGACGTCGAGGTGGTTGTGGATCGGATTGTGGTGCCGCGAGTGATGGACGCGTCGCTCGACCGGGCCCGCGCGAGTGAAGCGGTTGACCTCGCGTTAAAACTCGGCGACTCGACCTTGATTGCCGCGGTGACCGAGACGGAATCGGACGAGATTGGGCCGGCGAAGAACGATCACCTTTTCTCGTCACGTTATTCCTGTCCCCAATGTGGGACCAGCTTTCGTGCCCCGACGCCGCAGTTGTTCAGTTTCAACAGCCCGCAAGGCATGTGCATGTCGTGCGACGGGATCGGACGGCTGTACACGTTCGTGCCGGAACTGTTGATTCCGGATGCATCGAAGTCGATCCGTGGCGGTGCGGTGACGTTGCTCGGCAAGTGGGGTGACATCGGCCGATACCGCCGGCAGATCTACATGGGATTCGCCGATGCGATCGAGGAGGCTCTCGATCTCGAAGGCGGCGCGATGCTGTCGGGCAGTTGGTCGGACTTGCCCGAGAAGGCACGCCACATTTGGTTGTGGGGCGCGGACGAAACGATCGATCTTTCGCTCGTCACGGGCAAGAAGGCGAAGAAGTACGTGCAGGAGTTCGAGGGCCTGGTCCCCGAATTGCTCGAGCGATACCGGACCGGCCGCAACAAGATGCAGTTGCGGCAGTTCGAGAAACACATGCGGACGATCGATTGCCCGGACTGCCACGGCAAACGACTCAATCCCCAGGCGTCGGCGGTTCGCATCACGAGTCGGTCGTTCTCGCCGTCGGTGGACGTGTCTACCAATGGAAGCGCCGGAGACGCGGCAGGGGCCGATGTTGCAAAGACGCTGCCCGAATTGTGTGAACTGTCGATCGAGCAACTCGCCGAATTCTTTCGCGAAATCGATTTGTCCGCCACTGACGCCCGCATCGCTTCGGAAGCTCTGAAGGAAATCCGTGGACGGATCGGTTTTTTGCTCGGTGTCGGGCTCGACTATCTGACGCTCGGTCGGACCGCTCCAACGCTTTCCGGCGGCGAGTCACAACGGATTCGTTTGGCCGGTCAGATCGGTTCCGGGCTTGCCGGTGTGCTTTACATCCTCGACGAACCGTCGATCGGTTTGCACGCCCGCGACAATGACCGATTGATCGAAACGTTGACGCGGCTTCGAGACGCGGGCAACACGTTGATCGTGGTCGAACACGACGAAGACACCATGCGGGCGTCCGACATGATTGTCGACTTCGGGCCCGGTCCCGGCGTGAAAGGCGGGCATGTCGTTGCGGCAGGTTCGATCGAGGAAGTCTGCGAATCGCAGGACAGCGTCACGGGGGCGTTCTTGTCGGGCCGGCGTGCGATTTCGCCGGCGGAGAAGCTCCGCGAAATTGATCCAGAAAAAACGCTGACCATCCGCGGTGCGAAGTTCCACAACCTCAAAAATGTCGACGCGACCATTCCGCTCGGCGTCGTCGTCTGTGTGACGGGCGTTTCAGGCAGTGGCAAGAGTTCGTTGATCGGCGGGATTCTCGAACCCGCCCTGCGTCGTGACCTCAACGGCGCCGAATCGGAACCGGGAGAACACGACGCGATCGAAGGTATCGAGCACCTCGACAAAACGATCGCGATCGACCAATCGCCGATCGGGCGGACGCCGCGGAGTAACCCGGCAACGTACGTCAAAGTGTTCGACGAGATTCGCAGCCTGTTCGCGAAATTGCCGGATGCGAAGACGCGTGGGTACTCGGTGGGCCGGTTCAGTTTTAACGTCGAAGGCGGACGGTGCAGCGCGTGCGACGGAAACGGCGCCAATAAACTCGAGATGGATTTTCTCGCGGATATCTGGGTGACGTGCCCGGTGTGCGGTGGTCAGCGCTACAACCGCGAAACGTTGGCGGTGAAGTTCAAAGGCAAGTCGATCGCCGACGTTTTGGATATGGACATTTCTGAAGCGTTGGAACTGTTTGCGAACATTCCGAAGATTGCCGAAAAGCTGCAAACGCTGGTCGATGTCGGTTTGGAATACCTGAAACTCGGCCAACCGTCGCCGACGCTCTCCGGCGGCGAAGCCCAACGGATCAAACTCGCCAAGGAACTCAGTCGCCGCGATACGGGCAACACCCTGTATGTGCTCGACGAACCGACGACCGGTTTGCACTTTGCTGATATCGAGTTGCTGCTCGGCGTGATCAACCGCTTGGCCGATCGTGGCAATTCGATCGTGATCGTCGAACACAACCTCGACGTGATCAAAACCGCCGATTGGATCATCGACATGGGCGTCGAAGGCGGGATCGGCGGTGGCGAGGTGGTTGCCGAGGGACGACCACGCGACGTCGCGAAGGTTGCCAATAGGTACACCGGAGAGGCTTTGGCGTCGGCTCTCGGTGTCAAACGGGCGAAGCCGAAACGTGTTGCCCGGGCGATCCGTGACGTGGTGGCTCCTCCAGTGAAAGCTCGCACGCACGTGGTCGTCGAAGGGGCGAGCGAACACAACCTGCGTCACGTTGACGTGTCGGTTCCTCGTGACGCGATGACGGTCTTCTGTGGCCCGAGCGGCAGTGGCAAAAGTTCGCTGGCGATGGACACGATCTACGCCGAAGGTCAACGTCGATACGTCGAGTCGCTCTCGAGCTACGCACGCCAATTCATCGGCCAAGTTCAAAAGCCGAAAGCGGAACGGATCGAAGGTTTGTCGCCCGCCGTTGCTCTCGAACAGAAGAACCTCGGCCACTCGCCACGCAGTACCGTCGGAACGGTGACGGAGGTCTATGACTACCTGCGGATCTTGTTTGCAAAACTCGGCACGATGCATTGCCCCGATTGCGAAATCCCGATCGGAACGCAGACGTCGGATCAGATCATCGAGAAAATTCTGCAGATGCCTGAGGGAACGCGGGCCTTGGTGCTCGCTCCGATCGAGGTCGCCGCGGGGGAGGCTTCGATGGATACGTGGGCGACGTTGAAGGCCAGCGGTTACGCACGCGTTCGGATCGACGGCGAAACGGTGGATCTCGACGAAGCCAAACCGCTCGATTCCCGGCGGGTGCAAAGCGTCGCGGTGGTGGTCGACCGAATCAAAGTCAGCAAGGACGAAGCCTCCCGGATCAGTGACTCGGTCGAGCAGGCCTTGTCGCTCGGCGTTGGCGTGATCGAAATCGCGATCGCGGATTCGGATCGTGACGAACCGGATTGGGAAACGATCCGGCACAGCCAACACCTTGTTTGCGGATGCTGCGGTCGATCGTTCAATCAACTAACGCCGCATCACTTCTCGTTCAATTCGACGGTCGGATGGTGCTCGGGTTGCCAAGGTTTGGGGACGCAAACGGGGACGAACCCGGCCGCGTTGATGGGGACGCCACAGCAAACGTTGGCTGATGGTGGGGCGTTGCTATGGCCGAAGAATGACCAAGCGGTCAGTTTGTGGATGCTGCGTGCGTTGTCACGTTCGACGGGAATTCCGATCGATCAACCGATCGAACTGTTGACGTTGTCGCAGAAACGAATGTTGTTCCACGGGCTCGGCGCGAGATGGATCGAGGTCCGGCGCAGCGACGCGACGAACTCGGACGATGCCGCCGGTGGTTCGGCCAGCGGGCATCCGAGCGACATCCTTTTCCGGTACCAATTCAAAGGTTTCTACCCGGCACTCGAAGAGGCGTCGCGGTTGACCCCGGGGCTGCGTGCGAAGTTGGAAACGTTCGTCGCCGAGATCGACTGCAGCGTTTGCAACGGTTCGCGACTTCGCGACGATGCCGCGGCGGTGAGATTCCGCGACCGTACAATTGGCGATTTGGTTCACATGCCGCTCGATCGGCTCGCCGGAGAGGTTGATTCCTGGGCGCTCGACAAACGTGAGCGAAAGATCGCGGGTGAATTGGTCCGCGAGATCGAATCGCGTGTGAGTTTCTTACGCGATGTTGGTCTGGACTACCTGACGTTGCACCGGGGAGCCTCGACTTTGTCGGGTGGGGAAGCGCAGCGTATTCGGCTCGCGGCACAACTCGGAAGTGGACTGTGCGGCGTCCTGTACGTGCTCGACGAACCCACGATCGGTCTGCACCCGCGTGACAATTTGCGTTTGCTCTCGGCGTTGCACCGACTTCGCGATCAAGGCAACACACTGCTCGTCGTTGAACACGATCATGACGTGATCGCGGGAAGTGATTACCTGTGTGACTTTGGACCTCGTGCCGGTCGCTACGGCGGGAACATCGTTGCCGAAGGACCGCCGCGGGCGATCGAGACACAGCCAACTTCCGTGACGGCGCCCTATCTGTCGGGCGAGAAGCAAATCGAGATGCCTACTGTCCGGCGTCCGGTGTATTCCGACGCGGGCAAGCCGATGGTGGACTTCCTGACCGTTCGCGGAGCCCGAGAAAATAACCTCAACAACATCGATATCGACATCCCGCTCGGCGTGATGACGGCCGTGACCGGACCGAGCGGCAGCGGCAAGAGTTCGTTGATCAACGGGATCGTTTATCCGGTTCTCGCCCGGCGTTTGCATCGGGCTCGCGTGCAAGCGGGCCGGCACGACGAAATCGGGGGCCTGCGGTACATCAATAAAATCATCCGGGTCGATCAGTCACCGCTGGGTAATTCACCGAGCAGCAACCCGGCGACTTACACCGGCGTGTTCGACCTGATCCGAGCCGAGTTCGCCGGATTGCCCGCCGCCCGCGAGCGAAGGTTCACCCCCCGCACGTTCAGTTTCAACGTTTCCGGCGGCCGCTGCGAAACGTGTGAAGGCAGCGGACAACGCAAGATCGAGATGCATTTCTTGCCGGATGTTTGGATCCCGTGCGAAGAGTGCAACGCGCGGCGATACAACGATGACGTGCTCGAGGTCAAACTGCACGGACGCAGCATCGCGGACGTACTCGAGATGCCGTGCGGCGAAGCGGCCGAGTTATTTGCCTATCAACCTCGTATCCACCGTGTCATTCAAACGCTGTGCGACGTCGGGCTCGACTATGTCACGCTCGGCCAATCCGCACCAACGCTTTCGGGTGGCGAAGCCCAGCGGGTCAAACTCGCCGCCGAGTTGGCTCGGCCCGCCACCGGTCATACGCTGTACCTGCTCGATGAGCCGACGACCGGTCTGCATTTCGGCGACATCGAAAAGCTGCTCCACGTGATGCAGCAACTCGTCGAGATCGGTAACACCGTGATCGTGATCGAGCACAACCTCGACGTCATTAAATGTGCCGATTGGGTGATCGACGTCGGACCGGGAGCCGGCGTTCACGGCGGCAACGTGGTGTTTGAAGGGACCCCGGAGGCGCTCGCCGATACAGCGACGTCACCGCTAGCGGATCGTCCAGTGTCCGTGACGGCACCGTTTGTGGCTGACGCGATCCGTGGGACTCGGATCGCGAAACCGCTGCCGCCGGGAAGTCATCCGGAACCGGCTGCACCGCCGCGAAGAATGAAAACGCCAACCGACGAGCCGAGCCGTTCGGTATCCGTCAACGGGGATGGGGCGGCCCCGTCCGAATCGCTCGTGAAGGAGCCACCGGCATCAACGCCGCCGGCAACGCAAACCGAACCGTCCACCCCGTTGGTCACCCAGCCCTGGAAGGCGCTCGGTCGCCGTTGGCACACGCTCGCGAAGGGGTTTCCGGAAAACGGACTTCCGGCATGGCCGATCGAGTTGGTCGACACCGCGCTGGATTTGCTCGCCAAAGTTGCCGGCGAGCAATCGTTGGACTATCCCGCGCCGGATCGCGTCGGCGTCAAGCTGGAATCGGGCGACGAAAACGATTCGTTGCCACTGTGGGCGGAACTTGAGACCAAACGCACCGACGGAGTTCACCTCAAACTCAGCGGCCCGAAGAACGCGATCGACCTCGAACAATTGTTGTCGATCGATTGGTTAGAAACCCAAAACAACAGCGGCACGGTGAACCTCAACGAAGCCGAACAGGTGACGCTGACTCTTCGTCTCACTGAACTCGAGCACGTTCAAAGCAACAAGCTAAAATCGTTTCTACAAACGCATTTGGATCGAACCCGATTGATGTCGTGAAGACGCTGCGGTGCCGTCCATCAACGAATCAGCCGATCGGCGTTAGCCGCGGTTCTCGGGTGGGATGTGTGCTAACCGGGGCGAACGCCATTCGGCAGATGGGATTGAGGGAGAGTAGTGTTGGTTGGCCCCTTTTGCCTGGGCCCCTTTTGCCGGCCCCTTTTTACCGGTTTGGGATTTCATCCCTGCAAACACTCGGCCAACACTCTCCCTTCGGCCCGCGCCATGGGTCTGCCGATGGGGGTTTGGTATTCGTGGGCCGGATCGAGGCCGAGGGCGGAGTGGATTGTGGCGTGGATATCCGAAATTTGGACGGGATCGGCGACGTGGTTTTCCGCGTTTTTGACTTCGTCTGATTTCGATGTCGCGCCATGGACGTAGCCACGGCGGAGGCTGCCTCCGGCGAGCAGCATGCTGAAACCGTGTGGCCAGTGATCTCTTCCGGCAGCGGTGTTGATCCGTGGGGTTCGGCCGAACTCGCCTCCGCAGACGACCAACGTCGAATCCAGCAGTCCTCGCTGCTCGAGACGCTTCAAAAGCGATGCAAGCGCCGGATCCAAACGGTTCGCGGCCGAGGTTTGCAACGAGTGATTGTTCACATGGCTGTCCCAACCGCCGAGAGTCACCTCGACGCACCGCACGCCGACTTCGATCAGTCTCGCGGCCGCCAAACATCCACGACCGAATGCGTCATCGCCGAATGCTTCGCGTGTCTCGGCCGGTTCGTTCGTTACCTCAAACGCCGACAACTGATCGCTCGACATCATGCGTCGAGCCGCCTCGGTGCTCGCCATGTGCAGCGTTCGGTTGGATTGCATGTCCATCAGTCGACGACGCATGAACTGAGGTTCGAGAACTTCGGACAGGTCCGCGAGTCGACGTTGATACCGAGCGTCGTCCACTCGGGGTGTCACGTCGGGTACCTGCGAACGTGGATCACCGGTTTTGAAGGCGTCCCATTTCGCACCGAGGAAACCGCCGCGGGCGGGCGATCCGCCGGGCAAGATCGAGATGTGCCGCGGGATGTCGGATCCGGCGTTGTCCGCGTCGCACAGGACCGCGCCGATCGAAGGATGGATCAACGTCGGATCAGGGCGGTAACCGGTCTTGATGTTGTAGACGGCGCGTTCATGGTCGCCCTCTTTCCCTACGACGCTGCGGATAAGCGTCGCCAGATGCATCTGTTCGGCCGTTTGGGGAAGCGTGTCGGCGATCTGTAAATCCTTCACACTCGTTGCGATTGCTGATGCGTCGCCCCCTGCACGAACGCCGGGATGCGGGTCAAACGTTTCCAGTTGGCTCGGTCCTCCCTCGAGCCACAGCAGGATCAGGCTCATCGGCGGCTTTTTCGAGTCGGTCGACTGTTCAGCGGCGAGCGTCAATCGACGTGCGAGGCTGGACAAAAAGAAGCCACCGCCCGCGCCGAGGATCCGGCGTCGACTCCAATGTTCGATCGGGTTGCATACTGCGGTTGACGAGAATTGCATGTTGGTGGCTCTCATTCCGGTTTAGTGATTCCAAGCGAACTCGCTGCTGTTGAGCAGCACCCAAACAATGTCAACGATCGCATTTTTGCGGCCGTTGCCTTCTTCGATGCGACCGACAAAATGTTCGCTCTCGCGCGGCGTCGGGTAGCGGTTCAAGGTGGCCAGATAAAGCGACTCGACTACCTTCGCATGATCGGCCGCAAACATCCCGACGTGGGAAGACGTATTCAGAACC